>CAYYOF010000099.1:0-9831 GCA_964473185.1 uncultured Marinosulfonomonas sp.
TGGCCCGCAGCATCCGCAACAAGACCTATCCCGAGCGGGGCGAAAGCCTGGATGCGGCCGCCTTCATCTGGTCGAAGGCCCCGAAGATTATCCATGCCCATGATCGTGGCATGCTGATCCGCTCGAAGAACGGCTTCTATCTGGCCGTTCCGACCGAGGCCGCTGGCAAGGGTCGCGGTGGCGCACGCCTGACACCGGCGGAGTGGGAGCGACGACGTGGCATGCGATTGCGCTTCATCTATCGCCGCAACGGGCCGAGCCTGCTGGTGGCCGAAAAGGCGCGAATCAATACGCGCGGCACGGCGGTGGCGTCGCGTTCCAAAACCGGTCGCGGGCAAGTCACCGCCCCGATCTTTCTGCTGGTGCCGCAGGTCAAACTGCGCAAACGGCTCGATCTGGCGCGGGATGCGGAAAAGGTGGCGAGGTCGGTGCCAGGGTTGATTGTCGAGAAGTGGGTGGAGGGGGAATGAAACCGCCAAGTGTTTCAAAACCTCGGACAAGATTTGATGTTATCCGAGGTTTTGTATCAGATTAGCAGGCAATCAAAGCCATAAGGAGACAGCCTTAAAGGTATTCAATATCCGCCCGAGCCAATGCTGCGAGTTTCGGCATTCCGCTTTTGATCAGGTCCATCAGGAATTCGGACCGGGTGAATGGCGGGTTTTCATAGCGCTCCCGGACCTGTTTCAGCACCCGCACGCCGCTCTTGGGAAACAGATCATAGGTGTTGGCCAGAAAATCATCGGCCCCGAGTGTTTCAACGCCATATTCCTCGAGCGTGTCGGGTGGGAAATCCTTGTGGTTTTCCGTCACGATAATCTGGGCAGAGCATTTGATGGCGGCCGCCAGAACATGCCGGTCATCTTCATCAGGAAGGGTCAGGCCCGGGATGAGGGGTGCATATCCGGTGACAAGGCATTCATCGAATGCAGCACGGATAGCGGCTTCTTGCTGGTGAACACTGTCCTCCAGTTGCGGCTTGTTCCGAATCAGATTGCGGGTCCATTCATCAAGAATTTCATCGGTGAAGCGTGCCCTGAACAAACCGGCCTGCGCAAAGCTGAACAGCACATCGCGCGTTCTGAACGGATAGAGGACATTGGCATCAAGAATGACGACAAACGGATTGGCAACAAAACTCATGCCCGATCATATTCCTGACCAAGTCGGGAAAGCTCACGCAGGGTTTCTTCCTGTCGGCGCGCCTTATTTTCCTTGTATTCCATCAGGGCTTTCAACGGCACTCGCCGGTGTTTTCCGACTTCCTCAAAGGCAATTTCTCCTTTCTTCAGAAGGCCGGTCAGATAGGGGCGCGAAACATTCAACATATCCGCGGCTTGCTGGGTGGTCAGCATGGTGCCGACAGGAACGAGAGTCACCATGTTGCCGTTGCTGACATGGCCGAGCAGCTCGATGATAAGCTCGCCGACGGCAGGCGCAATCTTGACCGGGGCACCGGTTTCACCGGAAATTTTGAGGCTGCCGTCCAACTCCATCGCCACGGCAATTGCTGTCGCGGCATGGGCAGCACTGTCGATTTCCTCAGCCGTCGGGAGCCGGTCCATAAGGCTGTCATGATCAAGTTTTTCTGCGGTACTTTGCATTGGATTTCTCCCTTTCCTTACCTGTCTATATGCGCATCAAACACGTTATGACAAGTGTAATAACAGAATTAAATGAAATAACCGTAACTAGAATTGACACCCAAACCCATGCCCACACCCCGAGAAACCATCCTGCAGGCGCTGCTTGCGGCGCTGCAAAGCGTGTCCGGTCCAGCCGTGCTGCGTGGTGCAATCTTGCCCGAACGGATCCCGTCGGGCGGCGTGATAATCCTTCGCGACGGCGATCCCGGCACGCCGGAGGTAACGCTCTCACCGCTGCAATACCACTATGAGCACCGCGCTGAAGTCGAAGTGATCGTGCAGGGCAAAACACCTGCCGCCCGTGATGCCGCGTTTGATGTACTGCTGGCAAAATTGGCCACAGCAATCACAACCGACCGGACTCTCGGTGGGCTGTGCGACTGGGTCGAGGCCGAAGCCCCGCAGCCGGTCGATTTGCCTGTTGAGGGGGCCGAGGCGTTGAAAGCGGCCATCGTGCCGATAAACCTGACTTACACCACGGCCGACCCGCTGGGCTGATCTCCGTGGGATGACCCCCACACCAAACAAAGGAATACAATATGGCACGTGCACAAGGTGCGCGGTCGCTGATGGCGGCTGCGTTCGAAACATCCTATGGCACTCCGCCGCTGAGCGGTTACATGCAGATGCCCTTCGCCAGCACCTCGCTGGGGGCGGAGCAACCCTTGCTGGGCTCGGAACTTCTGGGTTATGGCCGTGATCCGCTCGCCCCGATCAAGGATGCGGTGACGGCGGATGGCGATGTGGTGGTGCCGATCGATGCCGAGGCTTTTGGGTTCTGGTTAAAGGCGGCATTCGGGGATCCGGTTACCACGGGCACCGGACCCTATACGCATGTATTCACGTCGGGCAGCTGGACCTTGCCGAGCATGTCAATCGAAACCGCCATGCCCGAGGTGCCGCGCTTCGCGATGTATTCCGGCTGCGTACTTGATCAGCTTTCCTGGCAGATGCAACGCTCGGGACTTCTGACTGCCACCGCAAAGCTGATCGCGCAGGGCGAGGCGATTGCCACCTCCACGGCTGCCGGAACACCGACCGGCTGGATCCTGCAACGCTTCGGGCATTTCAACGGCTCGATCAAGCGCAACGGAACCTCACTCGGCAACATCGTCTCGGCTGACATCCAGTATGCCAATAATCTCGACCGTATCGAAACCATCCGCGCGGACGGGCGTATCGACGGAGCCGACCCATCGATTGCGGCGCTGACCGGCAAGATGGATGTGCGCTTTGCCGATCAGGTGCTGATGACACAGGCCATGAACGGCACGTCCGCCGAGTTGGAATTTGCCTACAATCTAGGCACTGGCGAAAGCCTGACCTTCACCGCCCACGCCGTTTATCTGCCCCGTCCACGTGTCGAGATTCAGGGGCCGCAGGGCGTGCAAGCCAGCTTTGACTGGCAGGCCGCTTATGACGCCACCGCCGGTCAGATGTGCACCGTCACCCTTGTCAACGATATCGCAACCTACTGAGGAACAACATGATCCGACTTGATTTATCAAATGAACCCGCATGGCTGAATCTCGGCCACGGCGTTCGCTTGCACCTACATCCCCTGACGACCGCTATGATGGTGGCCTCGCGCAACGACCCTGCGGTCGCGGCTTTGGATGAAGATGCAACCGACGAGGAAAGCGCGCTGATATTTGCCAAAGCGCTGGCCCGCAACGCCACCCTCGACTGGGAGGGTGTCGGGGATAGTGATGGCAATGTCATTCAAATTACCCCCGAGGGTATATCGGCCCTGCTGGACGTCTGGCCGTTGTTCGAGGCGTTCCAAACCAAATACGTCGCCAAAGGTCTGGTGCTGGATCAGGAAAAAAACGCCTCGTCGCCCTTGCCGAATGGGCCTTCGGCGGGGGCGAAGGATATTGTGCGGCCTGCGTTGGAACCTGCGAAGACTGCCCGCAAATCCTGAATCAACCACATAGCTATGAGGGATGGCAGGTTTGGGATCTGGTTGCCCGCCTTGGTGGTCAACTGCGGCTGGCTCCTTCTGGCGGTGTGATTGGATGGGATTTGGGCGCGGCGCTGGCGCTGGCTACTGCACTCGGCATCTGCCCGATCGCGGCCGCCGAAATCCTCCCCGCAATCGAGGCCGTAATGGTGCGCAAAACTAACGAACAGATGGAACAAAACCATGGCTGAAAAACGGGTGTCCGTCCGGCTTGCGGCTGTTGGTGGCAAGCAGGTCAAGGCCGAGTTTGAAGGCATCGGTGAAGCCGGAAAACGCGGTTTTGGCAAGGCTTCGCGCGAGATGGAAATTGCCAATGCGCGTCTCGTCCGTTTTGCACGGCGCGCCAAGATCGCCGCCGGGATCATGGCTGCGGCAGCCGTAGCAGCAGGCGTTGCCATGGTGCGCTCCGGCTTGCAGACCATCGACGAGCAGGCCAAGCTGGCAGCCTCCCTACGCACGACTACAGAAAGCATCCAGATACTGGCGCGCGCCGGTGATCTGGCTGGTGTTTCAATGGGAGAGGTCGAACAGGCCACCTTTCAGCTGACCAAGCGCTTGAGTCAGGCAGCGGCAGGAACCGGTCCGGCTGTTGATGCGCTGAATCGATTACACCTGTCGGCTGCCGATCTCGAGGGGCTCACGGTTGATACCAAGATCGCCGCCATTCAGGACGCCATCGCCAGGTTCATCCCGAGTGCGCAGCAAGCCGCCGTCGCCTCGCAGATCTTCGGGGATCGCGCTGGTCTGATTTTTACGCGCATTGATAGCGCCACTTTGCGGCAAGCTACACAGGATGTGCAGGATTTTGGCGTCGCGGTGTCCGAGAGCGACGCGGCACAAATCCAGCGCACCAATGATGCGCTCTCGCGCATGGGGCTTTTGTGGCGCGGCATCGCCAACCAACTGGCAGTGGCAGCGGCACCGGCACTGGAAGCGATGGCCAACGCCATGGCGGCCATTGGCAAGGTCACCGGTCCGCTCGGGCGTGCCATCAAAGGCCTGTTCAATCACATCGGTGAGATCGCAACCATTGCCGCCACCTTCGCTGCAGTGCTGGGTGGCAAGTTGGTGATTTCTTTGCTCCGAGCCGCGATTGGGATCAAGGGCGTGTCGATTTCGCTGGTCGCCCTGCGCGGAGCCTTGATCCGCACAGGTATCGGGGCGCTGATTATCGGCGCAGGCGAGCTGATCTACTGGTTCGGCCGCCTGGTCAAAGGCGCGGGTGGCTTTGGCGAAGCTATGCGTTTGCTGAAGGATGTGGCGATCGAGGTCTGGGAGCGCATCAAGCTCGGGGGCAAATCCCTTGGCGCGGCGATCTCGTCGGTCTGGGCACGGATCAAGGCCGGATGGCTGACCATGCTGGCGGGGATCCAGAAAACCTGGACAGATTTCCTGCATGCTATGGCGCGCGGAATTTCCAACATCCCCGGCATGGACAGCGCCATGCTGGCAGTAGGCAATGCCGCAATCATGGCCGGATCCGCCTATTACGAGATGGCCGCCACCGCCGAAGAGGCGAGGAATGCGGCCGACGGGTTGGTGAACTCCTCCCGCGAAATGGCCCGTGCGGCCACAGCCCCGTTGACCTCCATGCAAGCCTTGCGCGATGCCATGACGTCGAGTGCCGAGGACGGTGAAAACGGTCTCGCCGGAACTACCGTCGCCGCCGAGGTCCTGTCCCAAGCCGTTACCGGTGCGGGCGGGGCTTCGCGCGCTGCGGCAGAAGTGGCAAAGACCGCATGGGAAATGGCAGCGGGTTCTCTCAAGGATTACGCAGCCAAGGCCGCCGATGTTGGCAAGGGGATCGGCGATGCGCTGGTCGGAGCCTTCACCAGTGCCGAGAATGCCATTGGCGAATTCGTCAAAACCGGCAAGCTGGATTTCAGGTCACTGGTGACGTCGTTGCTGGCGGACATGGCCAAACTGTCTGCGCGAAAGTTCATCCTTGGTCCGCTCGCCAATGCCTTGTCAGGTGCACTTGGCAATCTCGGCAGCATTGTTGCGCCGGTGCTGCACGCGGGCGGTATGGTTGGCGGAGCCGCGCCACAAAGGTTAGTGCCAGCCATGGCCTTTGCAAATGCGCCCCGCATGCATTCCGGCGGTTGGGCAGGACTACGGCCCGACGAGGTGCCCGCCATCCTGCAAAAGGGGGAACGGGTGTTGTCACGGCGCGAGGCTTCCCAATACGGCACCGGCAACAGCCAAAACATCACCATCAACATCCAGACCCGCGACGCCGAGAGCTTTCGGCAATCGCGCACACAAGTCTCGGCCGACATTGCCCGCGCCGTCGCTATGGGAAGGAGGGGCATGTAAATGGCTTTCCACGAAATCCGTTTCCCCGACAACATCAGCCGTGGCGCGCGCGGTGGTCCCGAACGGCGCACCCAGATTGTAGAGCTGGCCTCCGGCGACGAAGAGCGCAACGCCAGCTGGGCCAATTCTCGCCGCCGCTATGACGCGGCCTACGGCATTCGCCGTGCTGACGATCTGGTCGCCGTGGTGGCATTCTTCGAGGCCCGCAACGGGCGGCTCTACGGGTTTCTCTGGAAGGATTGGGGCGATTACAAATCGTGCCTGCCTTCGGGAGTACCATCCGCAACAGATCAGTCAATCGGCACCGGTGATGGAACGACCACAGCGTTTCTGTTGGTGAAAGCCTACACCTCGGGCGCGCAAACATGGACCCGCACCATCACGAAACCGGTATCCGGAACCGTAAAGGTAGCGCTGGACGGGATCGCGCAAGCCTCCGGCTGGTGGGTGAACACCACAACCGGTCAGATCACCTTCACCACCGCTCCGGCCAGCGGCGTCATTGTCACCGCCGGTTTTGAATTCGATGTGCCGGTGCGTTTCGACACCGACCAGCTCGACGTCACTCATGATCTGGAGCGGCTCGGCTCCATCACATCCATACCGTTAATAGAGGTCCGGCGATGAAGGCTCCCGCCTCAACCCTCACCAAGTGCTGCGGCAATATCCTTGATCCGCAACATCAAAACCAAAGGCTCGATCGGGCTTTCCACAAATCCGTGCTCCATATAGAACGCCTTGGCCCGATCATTCAGGGCATGCACCAATACCGCCGCCGCGCCGATTTCCTGCGATGCATTCAGCACCCGCAGCAAAGCATCCCTGAGCAGCGCAGCGCCGATCCCGTTGCCCTGTTCGCGATTGTCCACCGCCAAACGACCAAGAATAATAACGGGAACGGGGGACGGCATGTTGCGCCGAACCTTGCTCGGGGCCTCGTCCCGCTCGACCGCACCGGCGGCCAAGGCGTAATAGCCGACCACGGTGTGACCGCGACAAACGACATAAACCCGCGAGGCCCCCGATGCCTGATTGCCCCGCGCACGGCGTTTCAGCCACTGGTCAAGGCTCGGTGCGCCGCAGTCAAACGCATCCAGTTCATGGGCGTCATCAAGAAGTTCCGGTGCCCGCAAGGGCGCTACAACCGCACTCATCCCTCCCACGGGGCCTTGCTTGTCATCAGCTTGCGCAGGGCCTCCGACGGTTTGGCCGGCGCATCAAGGGCCGCCTGAAACGCATTGAACCGCTCGGGGTCCAGCCGGAACAGACTGCGGTCAAGCAAGGCATCCTCGGCTGCGCGGCGCGTTGCCTCGAGCATGAATTCGGTGCGGTTCTTGCCCAAAGCGTCCGCAGCACGGTCGATCAGATCCCGGTCGCGTCGGGTGACACGCAGGTTGATTAGCGATTTGCTTGGCGTTTGGGCAACAGGTTGCGGTGTCAGCATTGGAATCTCCTAGGGTGTGATACTTGCAATGTAAAGACAGTAGATACACAAATCAAGAGGCCGCATAATGGCAAAGCAATTTCCCCAATCCCTTCAATTTCATCTCGACAGCGGCACGACCACACTCGCCTGGTGCTGGCGGCTGACCCGCAATGACGGGGCGGTGTTCGGCTTCACCGATCACGATCGACCCCTGACTTTTGACGGCACTACGTTCGAACCCGAGTCCGGTTTCACCGCCTCGGAAATCCGCGCTGGCTCCGATCTGTCGGTCGATGCGCAGGAGGCCGAGGGTGTGCTGACCTCCACCACCATCACCGAGACCGATATTCTCGATGGGCGCTGGGACAATGCCATAGTGGAAATCTGGCGCGTCAACTGGGCCGACACCGCCAGCCGGGCGCTGCTGCGCCGCGGGGCCATCGGTCAGGTCCGGCGCGGGCGATTGCATTTTGTGGCCGAGATGCGCAGCCTCGCCCATGTGCTGGGTCAGACCATCGGGCGGACGTTTCAGGCGAGCTGCGATGCCGCCTTGGGGGATGCCCGCTGCGGCGTCGATCTCAATGCGGCCGCTTTCAAGGCATCGGGCTCCGTGGTTTCGCTGTCGGGCGATCGCGGCTTTGCCGTTTCCGGTCTCACGGGTTTCGTCGAGGGGTGGTTTGCGCTCGGCACGCTGCACTGGCTGAGCGGTGCCAATACGGGGCGCAAGGCCGAGGTGCTGAGCCATGCGCTTGCGGGTTCGGATGTAATCATCACGCTGCTCGAGGCCCCCGTGCGTCCGATTGAAGTTGGATACATCTTCAACATCTTCGCCGGTTGCGACAAACGGTTCGAAACCTGTCAGGCCAAGTTCACCAACGCCGTCAATTTCCGAGGCTTCCCCCATATCCCGGGGCAGGACACCATTATCCGCTACGCGGCCAAGGGCGATGCCAACTCGGGAACGGTGTTACCCCGCTGAAGCAACTGGCCGGTGATGTTGCCGGTATTCTGAATGGTATGTCCTCGGGGGATGGCGCGCCGCCGCTGGGAGGGGCAACTTTCATCAGCTACGCCGCCGACTGGTCGGAATATTTCGGGCACCAGCCGACGGACAGCTCCGGCGATCTGTTTTATCACCTCGATCCGCTCTGGTCCGATCCGAACATCCACTTCATCGGCATCGACAATTATTTTCCCCTGTCCGACTGGCGCGAGGGGTTTGATCACGCGGATGCGCAGGCGGGATGGGGTTCTATCCGTGACCTCGACTATCTGCGCGGCAATATCGAGGGCGGAGAAGGGTTCGAGTGGTTCTATGCTTCGGACGCCGACCGCACCGCCCAAATCCGCACGCCGATTACAGACGGAGCCTACAACAAGCTGTGGGTTTTCCGCCCCAAGGATACGCGTTGCCAGTCCGGCCTGCGTCAAGCCCATCGCAAGCCGTATGGCTCTGGTCGAGGCCTGGAGCTCTTTTTGGGCTTTGGACACTGTCAGAAGTGACTTCATGGGATTACTTATTCTCTTATTTATCTGTGTAGTAATACTATAGTATGAATTGTGCCTTAATGCAAGATCGAGGACCCAAAGGGGCAGTCCACTTATTCCGCTTGATCGGTTGCTTGCGTGATGTGCCCTGTGCGGAGAATATCGCTCGCAAATTCCGCATAATATGCGGAGAATAGGCATCTCAAAGCCTATGCGTTTGAGGGGTTTTGGCCCGTGCCGATTTCGGGTGATTAACCGTTCACGCCTATCTTCATAAATACGAGGGTATCAGTCGTCTCCTGCGATCGCGACGCATTCGGGGTTGCCTGACGAATTTGCTCGGCTTCAAATGCCTCGACGTCCTTAAGCCGGTAAACAACCCGCCCACCCAATTTGATGAAAAGCGGGCCCATACCGGCCCAACGCCAACGTTCCAGCGTGCGGGGTGAAATAGCCCAGCGGGCTGCGAGTGAGGGCAAAGTTGAACACTGTCGTTGATGTTCGCAAGCAAATGGCCACCATCTTTCGCGAATGTCGCAGTGGTGTTCTGGACGTGTCCGACGGGTCAAGGCTTGTGAATATGCTGTCTTTGATCGGTCGCACCATTTCCGAAAGCGAATTAGAAAAACGTTTGGCGAAGCTTGAAGGGTTAAGCGAATGAACCGCAGCCTTGCCGCCCGCATTGCGAAATTGGAAGCGCAACAGAAAATCCAAATGGCCAAAGTCATTGGCGTAATCGGTAGTGCATATGGTCGATTGATCGTTGATCCCGACAAACCGGGGCATTTGAAATTTTCCGAACCGCCCGGTGGCTATGAAGAATTTGCCCGCAAGCAACAAGTTGAATTGCAAGCCGAGCTAGTCCGCCTGTTTGTTAATCGGTCCGAAGACGAGCCCCCCTAAAATGGCTTTTGTGGGCATAAAGTAGTTTTTTCCTCCTAGGGCTTGTTGAGATTCAGGATTCACATTTGGTGTAAGTTCTGATTCACTCC
>CAYYOF010000100.1:0-9785 GCA_964473185.1 uncultured Marinosulfonomonas sp.
GATTCAATCAGGCGGGCGCGTAGACGGTCGTCGTCGGTGAAGACATGGCCGCGCACGGTGGCGAATTTTCCGTCCCGAACAGCGGTGGTGTATTGCGAGGTGCCGGAGGCATGTTGGGCAAAGCCCTGCGGGAATTTCGAGATTGAAGAGGCACCAAGGCCGATCAGCACCTCGGATTTATCATCCGTGTAGCCCTGGAAATTGCGCCGTAGCACGCCGTTACGCTGCGCCACCGCAAGACCGTCTTCGGGCAGCGCGAAATGGTCGATACCGATTTCGGCGTAACCATCGGCCAAGAACAATTTGCGCGCGACTTCGTAAAGGCCGAGGCGTTCTTCGGGGGCGGGCAGGGCGTCTGTCGGGATCAATTGCTGGCGTTTGGCCATCCACGGAACGTGCGCGTAGCCGTAAAGCGCCACGCGGCTGGGGTTCAGGGTCAGCAGTTTCAGCACGGATTCGGCGATGCGTTCGTCGGTCTGGTGCGGCAGACCATAGAGGATGTCGGCGTTCAGGCTGTCGATGCCATGGGCGCGGATCATGTCGGCGGCCTCTTTGGTCAGCTCGTAACTTTGGATGCGGCCAATCACCTTCTGGATTTCGTCGTCAAAATCCTGCACCCCGATTGAAGCGCGGTTCATGCCGGCATCGGCCAGCGCCTTGATGCGGGCCTCGTCGATCTCGTTCGGGTCGATTTCGACGGAAAACTCGCCGCCCTTGGCCATGGGAATCACATCCAGAACGGTGCCCGCCAGATCGGAAATCATATCGGCATTCATCAATGTCGGCGTGCCGCCACCCCAATGCAGCCGTGACAGGCGCAAATCTGCTGGCAGGATTTCCTTTAGCAGCGCGATCTCGGATTTCAGGGTTTTCAGGTAGGCGCGCACCGGTTCTTCGGATTGGGTGCCTTGGGTTCTACAGGCGCAAAACCAGCATAAATGCCTGCAAAATGGCACATGAAGGTAGAGCGAAATTTCGGAGCCTGCGGGGATTTCGCTGATCCATTTGGTGAAATGGCTCTGGTCTATGTCCCCGGAAAACTGCGGCGCAGTCGGGTAACTGGTATAGCGCGGAACGCGTGCGTCAAATAAACCGAGGCGGGCAAGTTGTGATTGTTCTGTCATTCAAGTAGAGTTACCTGCGAACGGACACGATCACTTTGATCGAGATCAATGAAGCAGAAACGCGCGAACAGATTATGAATATAGCAGACCTAACCGACAGAAGATGCGGGGAGTGCCCTATCCGCCATCGCGCCGTATGTGCGCGGTGCGATACGGATGAGCAGGTCGTGCTGGATGGCATGAAATATTACCGCAGCTATGAAGCCGGGCAAACGGTGGTCTGGTCGGGTGACCGGATGGATTTTGTCGGATCGGTCGTGTCGGGCATCGCATCATTGACCCAAACGATGGAAGACGGGCGCACGCAGATGGTGGGCCTGTTGCTGCCGAGTGATTTTGTCGGGCGGCCCGGGCGTGAAATCGCCCCCTATGATGTGGTGGCGACCACGGATCTGGTGATGTGTTGTTTTCGCAAGAAACCGTTTGAGAAGATGATGATGGAAACGCCGCATATCGCGCAGCGCCTGTTGGAAATGACGCTGGACGAGTTGGATGCAGCCCGTGAATGGATGCTACTGCTGGGCCGCAAGACGGCACGTGAGAAAATCGCCAGTCTGATTTCGATTATTGCGCGGCGGGATGCGTCTTTGCATCTGGACCCCTCGAACGGCGCGATGGTGTTTGATTTGCCTCTGACCCGTGTGGCGATGGCCGATTATTTGGGGCTGACGCTGGAAACGGTTAGTCGTCAAATTTCGGCCCTTCGCAAGGACGGGATTATCGAGCTGGAAGGCAAGCGGCATGTAACCATTCCTGATTTCCAAGTTCTTATGAATGAAGCAGGCGATGATGCCGATGGCGGCTTCCTGAACTAGGCCCTAATGGGCCATAAGCACCGAAACCCCGGCATTTTCCAGCATATTGCGTGTCGCTCCGCCCAAAATGGCCTCGCGGAACCGCGAGTGGCCATAGGCACCCATCACCAACATATCGGCATTTATATCGCGGGTGTGTCGCAACAAAACGTCTGAAACCCGCGGCATGGTTTTGGCCAGCACAGTGATTTCTGCCTTCACGCCGTGGCGCACCAGCATTTGCGACAATGCGCCGCCCGGGTCCGATCTGTCCGGCCCGTGTTGGGGCGGATCAATCACCACAATATTCACCGAATCGGCTGCAATTAAGGCTGGAAGGGCGGCACGAACCGCTGACATCGCCTCGCTGCTTTCGTTCCATGCCACGATAATACGTTTGGCGTCTGCTGTGGCTTTTGCTTTGGGCGGGATGACCAATGTGGGTATATGCCCCTCGAATAATGCGGATTCAACAAAAATTTCCTGTTCCTGCCCGCATCCTTTGCCATAGGGGCGCGGCAAGATGATCAAATCGTTGAACCTTGCGCGGTGCGCCACCAGACGGCCCAATCCTGCCAATTGCGCAACGGCCTTATCAAGCGACCATTTGATCTCGCTATTCTCGAGCAGACCTAAGGAAAACTTTTCGGCAGCGGCGGCCTCTTCTTTTGCTTTTTCAATGACTTCTTGTTGGAAAACAGCACTGGCCCCCGCGTAATAGTATCCGGTTTGTGTGCGGTCCACTCCGATGCAAAGAACATCCAGATGGGCATCTTCCGCACGGGCCACAGCGATAGCTTTTTCAAGTGCGGGTTTCGCTATTTTCGTATCGGTGACAACGGTCAGCAAGGATTTGTAAGCCATTTGGCAATCTCCCGTAAAAAACATCATTCGCTTATGATATAGATTCGGAATGCCGCAGTGACCTTGATATCGATCAACCGGCTCCTAAAGCGGTACATTCAGGAATTGATATGGATCAAGGCCGGTTGCAATAAAGAACGGCATACGACATTTAGTCGCAAGATGATCGGACGAAGTGTGAGTCGCGCCGATAAAAAAAGACGAAGGGACGTGCAATGTGGGACTATATTAAACTTATTGTAGTTGGGGTCGTGGTGGTTTTGTCTGCTATTGCTGCCAGCTACGCAAGGGATCTGGCTTATATGGTGAATGCACTCACCATAATGTTGGCAGCTGCCGCACTATTCATCTGGACTATGCGTGGTCTGGGTAACGCGAAACCATCTGTGAACGAATACGCTGATGGCGTTGTTCGCGCGGGTGTCATTGCAACCGCCCTTTGGGGGGTCGTCGGATTTCTGGTCGGGGTGTGGATCGCCACATTGCTGGCCTTTCCAAGCCTGAATTTTGAATGGGCACAGGGGTATATGAATTTCGGGCGCTTGCGTCCGCTGCACACTTCTGCGGTTATTTTTGCATTCGGCGGTAACGGATTGATTGCCACATCGTTCTACGTTGTGCAGCGTACATCGGCGGCGCGCCTCTGGGGCGGTAATCTGGGCTGGTTCGTCTTTTGGGGTTACCAACTGGTGATCGTGCTGGCGGCAACCGGATACATTCTGGGTGCAAACCAGGCCAAAGAATACGCTGAATTCGAGTGGGTCACTGACTGGTGGCTGACTGTTGTCTGGGTCGCGTATCTGGCTGTGTTCATGGGCACACTTTACAAACGTAAAGAAAAGCACATCTACGTGGCAAACTGGTTCTATCTGTCGTTTATCGTGACAATCGCGATGCTGCACATTGTGAACAACCTGTCGATTCCGGTGTCGTTCTTCGGCTCCAAATCGGTTCAGGTGTTTTCCGGTGTTCAGGATATGATGGTGCAGTGGTGGTATGGCCACAACGCTGTAGGCTTCTTCCTGACTGCTGGTTTCCTTGGCATGATGTACTACTTCGTGCCAAAACAGGCCGAACGTCCGGTGTTCTCGTATAAACTGTCGATCATCCACTTCTGGGCACTGATCTTCCTTTATATCTGGGCTGGTCCGCACCACTTGCACTACACCGCGCTGCCTGATTGGGCCGGCACGTTGGGCATGGTGATGTCGATCATTCTGTGGATGCCTTCATGGGGTGGGATGATCAACGGTCTGATGACCCTGTCTGGCGCTTGGGACAAATTGCGCACCGATCCGATTATCCGGATGATGGTGGTGTCGATTGGTTTCTACGGGATGTCCACTTTTGAGGGTCCAATGATGTCGATCCGCGCTGTGAACTCTCTGTCGCACTATACAGACTGGACCATTGGTCACGTGCACTCTGGTGCTCTGGGCTGGAACGGTATGATCACGTTCGGTGCGCTTTACTTCCTGGTGCCACGTTTGTGGAACCGCGAGCGCCTGTATTCGCTGAAACTGGTGAGCTATCACTTCTGGTTGGCCACAATCGGGATCGTTCTTTACGCCTCCGCATTGTGGGTGTCGGGCATCATGGAAGGCCTGATGTGGCGCGAAGTTGATGCGAATGGTTTCCTGGTGAATTCGTTTGCCGATACTGTTGAAGCCAAGTTCCCGATGAATGTTGTTCGGGCAATTGGTGGCACGATGTATCTGACCGGTGCAATCATCATGTGTTACAACCTTTGGGCCACTGTTGCGAAAAGCCCGGCGAAAGCCGATGCCACCGCAGCCGTGCCTGCAGAATAGGAGGGATTGAAAATGGGTATCCTTGATAAACATAAAGTCATCGAGAAAAACGCAACACTCCTGATGGTTCTGTCCTTGCTGGTTGTTTCAATTGGTGGGGCGGTTGAAATCGCCCCGCTGTTCTGGCTGCAAAACACGATCGAGGATGTAGAGGGTATGCGCCCCTACTCCCCGCTCGAGTTGACCGGGCGCGACATCTATGTGCGCGAAGGTTGCTACGTTTGCCACAGCCAGATGATCCGCCCGCTGCGCGACGAGGTCGAGCGTTATGGCCACTACTCGCTGGCGGCTGAATCGATGTATGACCATCCGGCACAATGGGGATCCAAACGGACAGGGCCAGACCTTGCCCGTGTTGGTGGCCGCTATTCGGATGAATGGCATCTGGACCACCTGACTGATCCACAGTCGGTTGTGCCGGTTTCGATCATGCCAAAATACGGCTTCTTGACCAACAAGATGATCGAGCCGACATACATTGAAGATCTGATGTCAACGCACCGGATGGTTGGTGTGCCATACACAGACGAGATGATCGCAAGCGCGAAAGCCGACTTTACCGCCCAAGCCGATCCTGACAGCGACTTTGAAGAAATGCTGGTTCGCTATCCAAAAGCGCAAGTTCGTAACTTTGACGGCAAGG
This sequence comes from uncultured Marinosulfonomonas sp., assembly GCA_964473185.1. Lineage (GTDB taxonomy): Bacteria > Pseudomonadota > Alphaproteobacteria > Rhodobacterales > Rhodobacteraceae > Profundibacter. Next base: position 5,237 of record CAYYOF010000100.1, read on the forward strand.
CCGGTGTCTCGGAAATGGACGCGCTGATTGCATATCTGCAAATGCTGGGCACGTTGGTTGATTTCTCGACCTTCCAGCCTGACGCAAGCCGCTAGGAGGGAATGATGGATACTTATTCCGTAATGCGGCAATTCGCAGATAGCTGGGGTATGCTGTTTTTGTTCGGTGTTTTTATCTTTGTGGTTTTCTGGGCGTTTCGCCCGGGCAGCCGCAAGGTGCATGACGACATCGCAAACATCCCTTTCCGCAATGAAGACAAACCTGCCCCATCGGCAGATGTCACCAAGGAGGTGCGGTCATGAGTAAGAAACCGACCGAAGCAAAAAAAGACGAAGTTGAAACAACCGGCCACGTCTGGGACGGGATTGAAGAATATAACAATCCTTTGCCGCGCTGGTGGTTGTGGACACTATACGCCACGATCATCTGGGCTATCGGTTACACAATCGCCTATCCTGCATGGCCTATGATAAACGGGGCCACCCCGGGCGTGTTGGGCTGGTCAACGCGGGCTGATGTTGCTGCCGAAATCAAGGCAGTGGACGCGGCCAACGCCGAGATCGAAGGACGGTTGGCAGCTGCTGATCTGACCACAATTTCAGCCGACACTGATCTGAACAAATATGCGGTCAACGCCGGATCAGCGATCTTCCAGACTTGGTGTGCACAGTGCCACGGATCGGGTGCAGCGGGTGCCAAGGGCTATCCAAACCTGCTGGATGATGACTGGCTGTGGGGCGGCGATATTGAAGCGATTCACACAACCATCAGCCACGGCGTGCGTAACGAGGACGACGATGATGCACGTTTCTCGGAAATGCCTGCATTTGGTGATGATTATCTTGAACCTGAGCAAATCGATCAGGTCGTGCATTATGTTCTGAAACTTTCGGGTCAGGAATTTGATGCAACCAAAGCAGGCGCTGGCGCAGAAGTTTTTGCAGAAGATTGCACTTCTTGCCACTCCGAGGATGGAAAAGGTGATCGAGATCAAGGCGCGCCTAATCTAACTGATGCTATCTGGTTGTATGGTGGCGATGAGGAAACGATTCGAGAAACCGTTACTTTCGCCCGATATGGCGTGATGCCTGCATGGTCAGGAGTGGCTCGTTTGTCCGAGTCTGACATCAACGCCGTAGCCACTTACGTCCACCAGCTTGGTGGCGGTGAGTAAGAACAAGCTTCCGAGGGTCTCCAGCCCTCGGTAAAAGGCACCGACGCCCGTCCTGTTCGCGCGTTTCCTTGGGGGTCGGTGCCAACTTATCCCATTTAGATACATTCTAACAAGTGGCTTTATCGCTTATACAGGGATTGCATGATACGCTTGGTCGCATGGATGCCAACAGAACACACATTTAAATAGCTGATGTAGGTCAAGATTCGACCGACATAGCATGTAATACTCGCTGTTTCGCCAGCGCGGATTGGAGCAAATTCCGTGAGCAATACCGAAGAAAAAGCCCCCCAATTATACGCTGCCCGTGAACCCGTGTTTCCGCGCAAGGTAAAGGGCAAGTTCCGCAGCTTTAAGTGGGGTCTGATGATTGTCGCGTTGGGTATCTATTACCTCAGCCCGTGGATCCGCTGGGATCGCGGCCCGAACCTGCCGGATCAGGCCATTCTGATCGACCTTGCTGGCCGCCGCTTTTACTTCTTTATGATCGAAATCTGGCCACATGAATTCTATTTCATTGCGGGCTTGCTGATAATGGCTGGTCTGGGGCTGTTTTTGTTCACCTCGGCACTGGGACGGGTCTGGTGCGGATATACCTGCCCACAAACCATCTGGACCGATTTGTTCATCCTGACGGAACGATGGATCGAGGGCGATCGAAACGCCCGCGTGCGATTATGGAAATCCAAATGGGGCCTGAAAAAATGGCGCCTGCGCCTGTTCAAATGGCTCATTTGGCTACTGATCGGTGTAGGCACCGGCGGGGCATGGGTGTTCTATTTTGCCGATGCACCAACGCTGGCAGTTAATCTTGTCACCCTGAACGCGCCGGCCGTTGCATATATCACAATCGCTGTGGCGACGATTACCACTGTGTTGTTCGGCGGCTTTGCCCGCGAGCAGATTTGTATCTACATGTGCCCGTGGCCGCGTATTCAGGCCGCGATGATGGACGAGGAAACTCTGACGGTTGGCTACCGCGAATGGCGCGGCGAGCCGCGTGGTAAACCGCGCAAAAATGACACCGAGAAAAAGGGCGACTGCATTGATTGCATGGCCTGTGTGAATGTCTGCCCGACGGGCATCGACATTCGGGATGGGCAACAGCTGGAATGTATCACTTGTGCGCTTTGTATTGATGCTTGTGATGAAATTATGGAACGGATCGGCAAACCGCGTGGGTTGATTGACTATCTGGCCCTGTCGGACGAGCCGGCCGAGCGCGAAGGTGTGCCGCCACGTCAAATCTGGCAGCATGTTCTGCGTCCGCGCACTATCATGTATACGGTTCTATGGGCCATTGTTGGCCTCGGGCTTGTGGTGGCGTTGTTTATCCGTCCAGACATCGACATGACAGTATCGCCCATTCGCAATCCAACCTTTGTAACCCTGTCGGACGGCACCATCCGCAACACATATGATGTGCGGTTGCGTAACAAGCATGGCGACGACCGTGCGTTTGATGTTTCGGTTGGTGCTGACACTGGCCTGACCCTTTCTCTTGAGGGTCTGGAAGCAGACAGCGTGGTTGTTCCCGCCAATGAAACCTTGTTGCAACGGGTCTATGTCACTGCCCCCAAAGGTAGTGATGCGGCAACGTCTGACCGCACTGAATTCCGGCTATGGGTCGAGGACAGGCTCGGCGACGAGCGGGTCAACACCGATACCGTCTTTAACGGAAGGGAAAAGTAATGGCAGCCCCATTAACAGGTCGCAAAGTCCTTGCGATGTTTATTGCGTTCTTTGGCGTCATCATCAGTGTGAACCTGTTTATGGCCTATATGGCTGTGGGCACGTTCCCCGGTTTGGACGTTAAAAACAGCTACGTTGCCAGCCAGTCGTTTGATGATGACCGTGCGGCACAGGAAGCGCTGGGGTGGGAAGTTACTGTGACCTATCAGGACGGGGAATTGCAGGTGGCTGTTGTCGATGAATCAGGTCAGCCCGCAAATGTTGCCAAACTGGACGCAATCGTTGGTCGCCCGACCCATGTGCGCGATGACCAGACGCCAGAGTTCCAGCAGCGCCAAGGTGTGTTCAAGGCCCCCGTCACGTTAGGGCCGGGCCTATGGAACCTGCGCCTGAAGGCAACATCGCTTGATGGCACACCATTCAAGCAACGGCTTACATTTAATGTGAAGGGTTAGTCATGTGCGCGCAAATCGCTGCTTGTCCTGCTTGTGCAGTCGCCCCGTCCGCCGAAGAAATGGCGCGGATGAGCGAGGCGGTCGAGGCGCGCATCATGCTGTCCTTGCCCACGGTCCATTGCGCGGCTTGCATTTCAGCGGTTGAACGCGAGCTGTCACGCACCGCAGGGGTTAAATCGGCCCGCGTGAACCTGACCCTGAAACGGGTCAGCATCGAGGCCGAGCCAGATATGACAGCTGATGATATGACGGCTGTTCTGGCGAACATCGGCTATGAGGCGCACGAATTGGACGCGGGCACCCTGCGGGCCACCGAAACCGACAAACGCGGGCGCGAATTGCTGATGCGCCTTGCCGTGGCCGGTTTTGCGATGATGAACGTAATGATGTTGTCGGTTGCCGTTTGGGCAGGTGCTCAGGAAACCACCCGCGAATTGTTCCACTGGGTTTCGGCGGCCATTGCGCTGCCTGCCATTGCCTTTTCCGCCCAGCCGTTTTTCATCAGTGCGTGGGCGATGCTAAGGGTGCGCCGCCTGAATATGGATGTGCCGATTTCACTGGCGATCCTGCTGGCCAGCGCGATGTCGTTTTATGAGATCACCCAAGGTGGGGAGCACGCTTATTTTGATGCCGCCCTGTCGTTGACGTTTTTCCTGCTGGCGGGCCGTTATCTGGACCACCGCACCCGTGCCATTGCGCGTTCCGCCGCTGAAGAACTGGCAGCGCTTGAAGTGCCGCGCGCCGAGCGTATTGACGGGGACGTTAGCGTCACGGTGCCGATCGCCGAACTGGCTGTTGGTGATCTGGTGCGCGTCAAACCTGGCGGGCGAATGCCGATTGATGGCGTTGTGATTGAGGGGGACAGCGAGCTGGACCGCTCCCTTCTGACCGGCGAAACCGTGCCGGTGTTTGCCGGCCCCGATAGTGTGGTCAGCGCTGGCGAGGTCAATCTGACCGGCCCCTTGACGGTTCGGGTCACGGCAGCGGGCGAGGATACGTCCCTGCACCGCATGGCCGATCTGGTGGCGATGGCTGAAAGCAGCAAAAACCGCTACACATCCTTGGCAGATAAGGCCGCTGGCATCTACGCGCCCGGTGTGCACTTGCTTTCGTTTCTGGCGTTTGTTGGCTGGATGTTTGCCACCGGCGGCGATATTCGCACCTCGTTAAACATCGCGGTTGCGGTGCTGATCATCACTTGCCCCTGCGCGTTGGGGTTGGCGGTGCC
>CAYYOF010000101.1:0-9602 GCA_964473185.1 uncultured Marinosulfonomonas sp.
CTGATCGTCACCGGCGGGCCCGAGGGTTTCCGGACCAGCCGTTTTGACTAGGTGCACTAACTGGCATTTGCATTGAGGCTGGGAATCGCGTTTTGGCCTAGGCGATGTTCTTTTTGTAACGGCTACAACCAACCCACCAAATGCCCGATATCCGGCAACACAACATCGGCATGGGGGGCCAGTTCATCATGCCCCGCAACCCCCGTCAGCACAGCGACCGTCACCATCCCCGCCGTGCGACCCGCGACCAGATCATGCACACTGTCTCCGACCATGGCGATAGACCCGCCATCCAGCCCCAAATGGGCCGCGAACGCGTTCATCATCCCCGCCTCGGGCTTGCCGCCAAACCCGCTGTCCGACCCGACAATGAAATCAAACATCCCCGCAATGCCCGATGCCTCAAGGTGTGCCCGCGCCGGGGCCTCGCCGTCATTCGTCGCCACGCCCAGCTTCAACCCTCGCGCCTCCAGTTCCAGCAACAACGGGATCAAAGGCACCGCTTCAACCATTGGAACAAGTGCTGCGGCCTCGTTCAAACGATCCGTCAAACCCTCAACGGTTTCTCCGTCAAAAAACGGCAGCAGGGCGGCGGCGATATCGGGCGGGGTGTCGAATATCACCATTGAATCAGCTGCAAATTCCCCGCTGTGGAAATCATAACCAATCGCATCGCCCATCTTTGCGGCCAGTGCGCCGTCCCCGCCGGAATTGTCCAGCAACAGCGTCTTGGTCCACACCCCCCATGTGGCGTGGAAATCAAACAACGTCCCGTCCTTGTCAAACAACACCGCTTCAATGCGTGGCATCCGCGCGCTCCTACCTGTTCTGGCGCACCCTGCCCGCCCCCCATCCCCTTGGCAACAGGAATTGACAGCCGTCGAAAACTAATTGACAGTGTTAACTATGGAAACACACGATAACTACCGTCTGCACCAATCATTGGGTTACCAACTATCGCTTACGTCACGCCTGCAGGAACGCCGGTTTGACGAGCAGTTGAAAACGCTTGGCTTAACGCGGATCACATGGTGCATCCTGCTCGCGGTCGAGGTCGAGGACATGGTCAACCCCTCCGACATCGCCGCCTTTGTCGGTATTGACCGCACCGCAACATCGCGCGCACTTCGCCAGATGGAAACGGCGGGTATGGTCATGCGCGGAGCGGGCAAACTCGACGGGCGCACCACCACCGTTGCCCTAACGGATACGGGGCGCGACGTGCATCATCTGGCCACACCGATGGCCCGCAAAAACGCACGCCACTGGCAAGAAAAGCTGAGCAAGGTCGAAACCGAAGAACTCTGCCGTCTGATGGCCAAACTGCGTATGGGCGAAGACACCGCCCTGAAGCGATTGTGATGGGTAAACTGCGCTCCTACCGCAATCGCCCTGTGCATCTTGGTCCTTATCCGCTGGAGAAGCTGAAGCGGCTCACCCATGCAGAGCGCCTTGATGCGTTACCTGCGCAAGCGGGCTTGTCCTTCCAGCGCCCTGATCACCCGACCAGCATCATCAACGCGATGCAGGACTACCAAGCAATGCTGGATGCGACGCGTGACGGGTTGGTCAAACGCGAGCGCGCCACCATTCCTGATGATTTAACGGAACGCGCCAATCATCTGAAATCATTTGGGTATTTCTGCGATACTGCGATGGTCGGGAACTGCGAAATACCACAGGATGCGTGGCTTGATACTGTCATTGAAAACCCGGACGTTTCCCGCCTTGCTAGCAAGTTAAAAACCATGCAGGTCAAAACCTTGGCCGCTGGTATTGATGTGATCATGGCAGGTCTGCGCGAAGCGATGCAAGCCCCGCCAACGGATTGCCGCCACCACACCCATGCGATGGTGTTTCTATATGACCACCCCCGCGCACCGCTTCCCGACGAGGATGGCTGTGACTGGATACAAAATGCCGAGTCCCACCGCGCCTGCCTGCGCGGGGCCGAAACCGCCGTGACCATGGCGAGTTACATCCGCTTGCTGGGCTATGACGCCCGCGCCCACACGATGGCTGCAACCGATGTTCATCTTGATCACCTGACAGTTCAGGCGGGGCTGGCCGCTGTTCAGAGCGGTCAAGTGGTGAACCCTTTTGTTGGCACCAATTTCAGCGTCGCCATTGTCACCACCACCCTACCGATGACGCCTGATCAGCCCATCGCGGCGGGGCAATCCGGCAGCTTTGCCTATAAATCCGGCCTTGGTCCACATGCCAAATCACGGCGCAACCGCGACCCATATGCAGGGCGCAATTTCAAAGACGGCCCACACCCGTTTGAAACCCTCAAACGTGTTGAGGCCCCGACCACCTATATTGATACGCCCAACGTGCCCCGCACCCCGAAACGCGCCAACATGTTTGCCCGCGCCCTGTTTGGTGACCTTGGCCGCGCCACGCAGATCGCCGCGACCAATGGCAATTATGTGCGCAAATCTGCGGCCTCCTATGCGTTCCGCCCCTCCCTAGGCGCGTTTATCCTGTTGCAGGATGGCGAAGCATCAACACCGCACCCCTCAACGCAAAACCCCGCCGCAAATGCCGCCAACATCAAGGCAGCACTTTACTATCTAGGGGCCGATGCCGTGGGCCTGTCCGCCTGCCCCGACTATGCCTATTACAGCCACGATTCAGCCGGTGAGCCGATCACCCCCTACCATAAAAACGCCATTTCAATGATCATCGATCAGGGCCATGAAACCATGGAAGGCGCATCCGGCGATGACTGGATCGCCTGCGCCCAATCCATGCGCGCCTATTTGCGGTTTTCCCTGCTGGGCGGGGTGGTGGCCGAGCATATCCGCCGTCTTGGCTGCGGCGCACGGGTGCATTCGGTGGTGGATGAGGAAGTGTTGCAACCACCGCTGTTGCTGCTCTCGGGCCTAGGCGAATTGTCCCGCATTGGCGAGGTGATCCTGAACCCGTTTCTGGGCCCGCGCCTGAAATCCGGCGTGATCACCACCGATATGCCAATGCAGCATGATCAACCGATTGATTTCGGCCTGCAAAAGTTCTGCGAGGCCTGCAACAAATGCGCCCGCGAATGCCCGTCCGGCGCGATCACCGCTGGGCCCAAACGCATGTTCAACGGCTACGAGATCTGGAAATCCGACAGCCAGAAATGCACCACCTACCGCGTTGGCCAGAAAAACGGCGCAATGTGTGGACGTTGTATGAAGACCTGCCCGTGGAACCTTGAAGGGTTGTTTGCCGAGCGCCCGTTCCGCTGGGCCGCCATGCATCTGCCCGCCACGGCACGCAGTTTGGCGAAACTCGACGATATGCTGGGCAATGGCGGCATCAATCCAGTGAAAAAATGGTGGTGGGATCTGGAGATGGTCAATGATGGGCCGTTTATGCCAGCGGAACACCCCGTCAACACCCGTGAATTGCAAACCCAGATCAAGCTGAAGTCAGAGGATCAGACCCTTGCCGTTTATCCAGCCCCCATCGCCCCGCCGCCGTTTAACTGGCCATTCCCGATGGACCGCGAGGCAGGGATCAAGGCCTATGAAGACATGATCCCCGTTGAGGAATACAAACACCGCCGTGCCGAAGGTGTGCCGCCCGAGCACGCTTACTCCACCGACATTGGCGATGCGCCGGTGATGCAAGTGGTGGTCAGCAAGGCCGAGGCGATGACCGATCTGGTCACCAAATACGAATTCACCCTGCCAGATGGCTCCCCTTTACCGCCCGCCACAGCCGGCGCCCACATCGACGTGGTGGTCGCGCCTGAATTCTTTCGCCAGTATTCGCTGTCAGGTGATCCTGCAAACACTGGCAGCTACCAGATCGCGGTTTTGCGCGAGGATCAGGGGCGCGGCGGGTCGGCCCTGATGCACCGGATATTCGAGGTCGGGCGGCGGGTGTTTATCTCGAAACCGATCAACCACTTTGAACTGGAGGAGGCCGCCACATTCACCCACCTGATGGGTGGCGGTATCGGGGTGACACCGATGATCGCCATGGCGCACCGCCTGCATGCGACAGGTGCCGAATTTGCCCTGCACTATAGCGCCTCAACCCGTGCAGGGGCCAGCTTTCTGGATGATCTGGCCAACGCCCCGTGGGCCGACCGCGTGCATTTGCATTTCTCGGACGAAGCGACCCGCGCCGACCTGCCCGCGTTACTAAAATACGCCAAGGGCCACCACGTTTATACCTGCGGGCCTGACATATATATGCAATCGGTGATAGAGGCCGCGACCAGTGGCGGCTTCCCCGAAGAAACCCGCCATCTGGAGTATTTCACCACCCCCGAGCAGCCGGAATACGAAAACCATGCCTTTACCCTGCGCCTGATGCGTAGCGAGACGGATGTGCCTGTAAAAGCTGACGAGCCACCCACCGACGCCTTGCTTGCCGCCGGTATTCAGGTGGATGTGAAATGTTCAGACGGGTTGTGCGGCGTGTGTAAATGCGGCCTGATTTCAGGCGAGGTCGAACACCGCGATTTTGTGCTGTCCAACAAAGACCGCGAAACCGCAATGATCCTGTGTCAGTCCCGCGCGGCCCAAAAGGATGGCATTATCGAGATCGACCTTTAGGTCCAGCTCACATCCGCACCACCCGGCAAGGATTGGCGTGCCCGCATCGGGGTGTCATAGGGCAGCCCCTCGCCATCGCAATATTCAATAACCCAGGCGTCATCCATCATCAGGAAATCCAGAACCGAGCCAAGAAATTCTGATTCCCCCGCCCGCGTCCGCAAATCATCTTCACTGGCGCCGGTGGCTCCTAAAAACACCGGCAACAACTCCTCGTTGCACACCAGCCACGCCAAGACACTCAATGCGCGTATTTCCGCTTGTTTTTGATTCATTTCAGCCCCTCACTCGACCTTGGAAACTATTTGTTAACCAATCTCAATAAACAATGACCACTAACAGAATAATAATAACTATTGAGAGTGTAAAAAATGGCAGGTCGCATCCTTATTGCAGACGATGTTGCAACCAATCGCATCGTTCTGAAGGTCAAGCTGATGGCAGCTTGTTATGAGGTCTTACAAGCCTCGGGCGGAGTTGAAGCCATCGAGTGTGCCCGTACAGATGCACCGGATTTGATCCTGCTGGACCTGTTAATGCCTGATATGGACGGTGTTGCGGTTTGCAAGCGGCTGAAGAATGACCCGCTTACCGCCCATATCCCGATTATCATGGTGACAGCGCATAATGACAACACATTGAAAATCAACGCTTTGCGCGCAGGTGCGGATGAATTCATGACCAAACCGCTGGATGAATTGACCCTGCTTGCACGGGTTCGTAGCCTGCTGCGGGCCCGCGATACAGACGAGGAATTGCGCCTGCGCGACAGCACCTGCCGTGAACTTGGGTTCGCTGAAGAAGCCGCCAGTTTCACGCCGCCCTCGACCATCGCCATGATCGCTGCAAAACCGGAAACGGCGATGTCGTGGAGAACCGCCTTGGGTAAGGCATTGAACGACAAGGTGATTGTGACTCCCAAAGAACAGGCGCTGTCACACACCGAGGCCAAAGACACCCCCGATGTTTATGTCATCGCTTGTGATCTGGCCAAACCCGATGAAGGGCTGCGCCTGATGTCGGAATTGCGCAGCCGCCCCGAAACCCGCCACAGCGCCATCATTATGGTGATCCCCAAGGGGGCGCATAGCAAATCGGCCACGGCACTTGACCTTGGGGCCAATGATTTAATGTTCGAAGGGTTTGATCCCGAGGAAATGGTCCTGCGCCTGAAAACCCAGATCAAACGTAAAGGACAGGCGGACCGGTTGCGTGAAACCGTACGGGACGGGCTGCGGATGGCGGTGATTGACCCGCTGACCGGTCTATATAACCGCCGATATGCCATGCCCCACCTGACCCGCATAGCCGAGCGTGCCAAATCCACGGGGCGGCCCTATGCGGTTATGGTGCTGGACCTTGACCGGTTCAAATCGGTGAATGACACCTATGGCCACGCCGCCGGTGACGTGGTTTTGCAGGTCGTTGCCAGCCGCATCAAAGACAATTTGCGCGGCGTCGATATGGTTGCCCGCATTGGTGGCGAGGAATTTCTGGTGGTCATGCCCGACACCCAGCTGGACGATGCACGCCAGACCGCCGAACGGCTGTGCCACGTGATTGACAGCAGCCCTATCGCGCTTGCAGGTGGCAAAGGCAGCGCTGATATCTCGCTCTCGATCGGGGTGTCGATGGGGGGGCTGCACGGGGCAGTGCGCACCGTCGATCAATTGATCGAAAGCGCCGATCATGCCCTTTATTTGGCCAAATCAGATGGGCGCAATCAGGTTATTTTCAGTCGCAACGCCGCTTAGCGCAGCGCGCGGCGCCCCAACCGTTCGGCAAACCCGCGCCGTTCCTTAGCGCTCATCGCATCCAGACGTTCCAGCAACAACCGCTGCCCGACCTGCTGGCGATGCAACCCTGACGCCTGTTGTTCCTTAACCAGCCGGTGCACCAGATCGCTGTCGTAAACCTCGGCCGTCAGCGCCGTTCGCAACGCGGCAAACGACGCACGTACCTTGGGCAGGTTCTGGCGGAAATCCCCCAGCTCATGGCGCATAGATTGACCAATCGCCTTGCGGTCCTCATGGCTCAAGGCGCGGGTATATGGCCCATACGCCGTATCACGCGCCCCCGGCGGACCCGCCAGTGGGCCACCGCGATACATCATCCCGCCGACAGCCCCGATCACCAGCATGTTCAGGCCCAGTGATACTGCCAGCAGTATTTTTATCCCGCGCCTCATTCCGCCAACCCTTTGTTTGCTTTCATCTGACATCGCTTATCCCTCTTCCAGATCATCGCCAAAGGCAGGCAGCAGATCAACCAGATAGGTGGCGTCATCAGCCCCCCATATCTGTTCGGCAACCAGATCCAGCCCCGCAGGTTGGCTAAACCCGATCCACACGCCAGCCACACCAGCCGTGGCCAGACCCGCCAGCGTCGGCCAGCCGCCGATTGCATCCCGAAGGCTGGCAAAGAAACCCACGCGCGGCGTTAACAGATCAGGCCCAACCAGTTGCGCCTCGGCATCCGCCATGATCCGCCCCAGCAACGCGGCCGTCGGCACATCGGCCGCCTTGCGACCCGCTTCAAAATAGGCGTCCAGCCCGAATTCGTCTTTCTCAGTCATCACTATACCCCAATTCTTGTCGCTGATCGGCCAATGCCGATGCAAGTGCGCGTTTACCTCGCGCCGTCAGGCTTTCGACCGCCTCGACGCTAATCTCCAATACCTGCGCAATCTCGGGGTTTGTTGCCCCCTCAAGATGGCGCAGAACCACCGCTTGACGCTGGCGTTCCGGCAATGTGGCCAATGCTGCCGCCAATGCCGCCGCCCGCTCCGCCTCGATCATCCCCTGCGCCACGGATGCCCGCCCGTCGTCAGGTTCGGCCACAGCATTAAGCGCCACATCGCGCCGTTTTCGCAGCCTATCGGTGCACAGGTTTGTCACCACCCGGTATAGCCACGTTGTGACCTTTGCCTCGCCCTGCCGCCAATCCGGTGCGATTTTCCACAACCGCAACATCGCCTCTTGCGCCACATCCTCGGCCTCGGTCCGGTCATTCAGCAGCCGCGCCGCATATCCCAGAACCCGCGGCGTCATCCGCATCATCAACGCTTTTGCCGCTGCTTGATCCCCGTTGGCATAAAGCACCAGCAGCGCTTCATCGGGGGTATCATTCATGGCGTCAAAGGGCATGGGCATGGTCCATTCTGCCTATCCCCGAAATCAAGGTAAGGCAATCGCGGCGGCCGATATCAAAAGCCGCCGCAATATTGATCATTCAGACACAGGTTTGCCGTTATGCCGCATTCCGGGCCCACCTTTTCGCGCCGCATACTCTTCAGCCGTAATGGTACCATCACCATTCGCATCCAACCGCTTGAACAGCTGGTCCCCTTTCGGCATGGCCTCCATTTCGCTGATGCTCAGCATCCCGTCGCCATTGGTATCGCGCCGCTCGATCATTTTGCCGATCCGTTGCTCCATCCGCTTGGCCATCCTATTACCCATCCGCGCCTTGCCTTGTGCCAGCATTTCGTCGGCGGACAGCATTCCGTCGCCATTGGTGTCCGTAGCGGTAAACCGCGCCGTTTTCTGGGCCTCCAGTTCGGCCTGCGTCAGCTTGCCATCACCATTGGTATCCAGCGTCTCGAAACTGATCTGGCTCGGCCCGCCCTTATGGGCGATCGCCATGCCAGCAACACCGGCCCCAAGGCCCACAACCAATACACCCGCAATCCAATATGTCGTCTTCATTCGCTCGTCTCCTTGCAACTACATTGCGACAGCCCTTTTGGGCGTGTCATATGGGATAAACGCGCCACGCCCGCATTTCCGTCGCCCGGATCGGCAAAATCTTGCGACATCGCGCCGCAAACCTGAATGTTACGCTTCTTTTCATGCCAAAACCCGCTACAGCAAGGGCAGCGAACAGGAAAGCGAGACCAAAATGAACACTACTGACCAAGACCACGCAGAACGCCCTGTGCGCCCAGCCATGTTTCGGGGCTGGAAACGCCGATGCCCGAATTGCGGATCCGGGCCGATGCTCAGCGGCTATCTAAAGGTGCGCGATACCTGCACCGTTTGTGACGAGCCCCTGCACCATCACCGCGCCGATGACGGACCGGCCTATCTGACCATCCTGATTGTCGGTCATTTGATGGCACCGCTGATCCTGATCGTGTTCACCACATACCGCCCCGCACCAATTATTCTGGCCACCACATTCACTGTTGGATGTGTCGCGCTTTCGCTTTACCTTCTGCCCAGATTAAAGGGCATGATCGTTGGCATCCAATGGGCCAAACGTATGCACGGGTTCGGTCAAGACGCCACCTGACCCACGCGGCCATCAATGACAACAAACAGGGGCCATCAATGGACAAAACCGCAATCCGCCACGCCGCCACCGTGATTATGGTGCGCGACGGTGATACCAACCCGCGTATCTTGATGGGGCAACGCGGGGCCAAAGCCGCGTTTATGCCAAATAAATTCGTCTTTCCCGGCGGCGCGGTTGATGATGCGGATGCCAGCATTGCACTGGCCACCCCGCTGCAACCGACCTGCATTGCACAGCTGTCCCATGAAACCGATGCGAGCCTGATCCCCGCCATTGCCACCGCCGCTATCCGCGAGGTCTGGGAGGAAACCGGCCTGATCCTTGGCGAGACCGGCACATGGACCACGCCGCCCCCATCCGACTGGGCGACGTTTGCCGCCTCTGGCTATCTGCCCTCGGCCGCTGGCCTGACCTTCGTGTTTCGCGCCATCACCCCGCCAGGTCGCCCGCGCCGGTTTGACGCGCGGTTTTTCATGGTGGACGCGGCGCAGGTTTGTGGTGATGTGGATGATTTCACCCACGCTTGCGATGAACTTTCGCACCTGCAATGGATCGCGCTGGATGATGTGCGCCATTTCGACCTGCCGTTCATCACCCAAGTGGTGATGGCCGAAGTCACCAACCTGATCCGCACCGATACAACTCCGAAAACCGTGCCGTTCTTTCGCAATGACGATGAAAACTCCCTGTTTCTACGCCTTGACGGGGCACAGCCCTAGCCCTTCTTCTTGCCCTAAATACCTGCGCCGC
>CAYYOF010000102.1:0-9565 GCA_964473185.1 uncultured Marinosulfonomonas sp.
AGACCTGCTACCGTGGAATTTTAAGGCTTAGGTGGGAACGGGACAACGCTTACAATCATAAGCGGGAAAAGCTGCTGATGATAGAATAGTGAACCGGAATGCCGGAGAGATGGGTTAAGGTTGTAAAATGACAAAACGCTTCCCTGACACCGCGTTCTGGTCCACCTATCAAGGGCGGTTTTCAGGTATCCTGAATTGGCCGGATGCCGAGGCGTTTTGGGCATCTATGGCTGCATCAAACGGGGGCTGGTTTGTGTTTGATACCGAGCAGGCGGCGCCGGACAAACCCGCATCTGCCCCAGAACTCACCGCAACCCTCGCCAAAGCCACCGCCCTGACCAACACGCGCCGCGACCGGTCGCATTGCGGCGCGATCTATGTGGACGACATCCTGTCCCCGACATTCATCAAAATATTTGACCCCGCCGCAATGGGGTCAGCATGCAACATTTCAGGCATACCCGTGTTGCCGCGCTGGATCATCAGCCGAATCAAACCGGATAATGTGCCAACCCCGCCGCCACCTGAAAAACCGTCCCTGTTTAAACGGCTGACAGGCAGCGCCTAACTCATCCCCAACGCTTCTTTATACATCTCCATAACCGCTTCTTCCTCGGCCAGATCCTGTGCGTCACGTTTGCGCAGCGCAATTATCTTGCGCAGAACCTTGGTGTCATAGCCGCGCCCTTTGGCCTCGGCCATCACCTCTTTTTGCGCTTCAGCAAGGTCTTTCTTCTCGGCGTCCAGCCGCTCGATACGCTCGACAAATGCGCGCAATTCATCCGCGCTGACGCGGTAGCTCATATCAGAAGATGTCTCGTTCATATCATTGGCCCTTTGCTAAACTGGACCCCCTCCCTACTGCCCCACAGCGCCTCGTGCAAGGGCTTGCTCACCTTGTGCGCATCCTTTAGGCGCATAAGGGATAACGATCAGGAGCAAACACAATGGAATATCTTATCTGGGCTGGCGCCGCTGTGTCCGTGGTCGGGCTGATAGGCATATTCTATTGCATCGTCATCGCCCTGAAAGCCAAACGCGCCAACCTGCCGGACGCCGAAATGCGCGCGCGCCTACAACGGGTCGTGCTGCTGAACATGGCCGCGTTATTGTTGTCGATGGTCGGATTGATGATGGTGGTGGCCGGTATCATTCTGGGGTAAGCGCTGGAATTTGATTTTCACCAAAAGAGTTTTCATGCCTCCGGCGGGGATATTTGTGCGAAAAAGAAACTAAATTTTAATCAAACTGTTCTTAGTTCGAGACACGGGGCGGGATCGCTTTTGTTTCTTAAGTATTCAGCGTACCAAACCCCTGCCCGTTCAAAATTAGCCCATCCAGCATTTCAACGGGGTACCAAATCGTTGTGTCCGTTGTGTCGAACTCTCGCAGATCACTGCGCAGTTGTAACAGCCCAACACTATCCGCCGCCTTCATAGGCCCGCCGCGCCAACGTGGAAAACCGTAGCCATGGATCATCACAACATCAATATCGGACGGACGTAATGCAATCCCGTCGTTCAGCAGTTTTGCCCCCTCATTGACCATCGCCGACACACAGCGGCGCTGGATTTCTTCGTCGCTGAAATCGCGCGGTTTGATCCGCTTGGCCCCGCGTTCATCCGCAATCAGGTCCAGAACAGCCTGATCCTCTTGGCCACGCCGTGATCCGTCAGCATAACGGTAATACCCGCGCCCGACCTTTTGGCCAAACCATCCTGCCTCGCACATTTTGTCGCCAAACCCCACATAGCGGATGGCGGGATCACGCGTTGCCGCCTGACGTTTTCGTTGCGCCCAGGCAATATCCAGCCCCGCCAGATCGTAAACCTGAAACGGCCCAAGTTTGAACCCGAAGGTGCGCATCGCACGGTCCACCTGATAGGGGCTGGCCCCGTCCTCGACCATATATTCAGCCGCCAACCGATATGCCTTTAGAATGCGGTTGCCGATAAATCCATCCGTTACACTGGCCCGAACGCCGATTTTTCCCAACCGTTTGGCCAGCGCAAATCCAGTGGCAACCACGTCATCCGATGTCGCATCCCC
The DNA here is from genome assembly GCA_964473185.1 of uncultured Marinosulfonomonas sp. GTDB lineage: Bacteria > Pseudomonadota > Alphaproteobacteria > Rhodobacterales > Rhodobacteraceae > Profundibacter. Next base: position 2,050 of record CAYYOF010000102.1, read on the forward strand.
GACCACGACTTCAAGCAGTTTCATGATGTTAGCTGGTGAAAAGAAATGCAGGCCGACCACATCTGCGGGGCGGGAAATGGAGGCAGCCAACGCGTCAACATCCAGATAGGATGTGTTGGTGGCCAATATTGCGCCTGGTTTCAGAACGGCATCAAGCCGGGCAAACACATCTTCCTTGACTGCCAAATCCTCGATCACCGCCTCTATGGCAAGGTCCACATCCCCCAGATCAGCCATATGTAGCGTGCCTGCCAAGCGCGCCAAACGGATGTTCATTTCATTCTCGCTGATGCGTTTTTTGGCGTGTGATCGCTCGATCATCGTCATTACCCGACCCAGCCCCGTCTCAAGGCTCACGGCGTCCCGCTCCAGCATCACCACGTTCAGCCCAGCGTCCAGCAAGGACACTGCAATGCCCGCCCCCATGGTGCCGCCGCCGATCACGCCAACGCTTGCAATCTCGCGGACTTTGCCACCCGCCAGTTCCGGCACTTTGCCCGCCATCCGTTCGGCCATAAAGACATGGCGCAGGGCGGCGGATTGGTCAGAGGCCAAACAGGCCTCAAAAGCCGTGCGCTCAAATATCTTGCCCGCCTCGACAGGCAGCAATAACGACGCCTCGACACAATCGATTATCTTTGCCGGTGCCAGTAACACACTGCCCGCCACGCCCTCGCGGGCCTCCATAATCGCTGTCTGGTTTGCAATCGGGTCTTGCAGCCCCTCGCGCCGCTCAAACGTCCGACGCACATTGGCGCCTTTGGCAATCACATCCTGCGCCATCGCAAGCCCAGCCGTCAGGATGTTTTCCGTACTTATTTCGTCAATCAGCCCGTGTTCTCTGGCAATATATGCTCCGATCGGCTTGCCCGACAGCATCATGCTCAACGCGAAAGCCGCCACACACAAACGCGGTGTGCGTTGGGTACCGCCAGCACCCGGCAACAGGCCAAGCGTGACCTCGGGCAATCCGATTTTGGTATCTGCCGCCGCAATTCGGTAATGCGATGCCAGCGCCACCTCGAACCCGCCGCCCAGAACCGTGCCATGCAGCGCGGCTATCACCGGTTTTGTGCAAGCCTCGATGCGGTCACAAACGTCGGGCAATGACGGTTCAAGCGGCGGTTTGCCAAATTCCTTGATGTCGGCCCCCGCCGGAAAGGTTCGCCCTTGCGCGTGGATCAAAACCGCCTGCACTGCGACATCGGCCTCGGCCCGTATAATTGCATCCACCAATCCAGCGCGCACCGCGTGCCCCAAGGCATTCACCGGCGGGTTATTTATGGTGACAACAGCAACGTCGCCCTGCACTGAATACTTTACAATATCGCCCATCTTCAAATTCACCCAACTATTGCCGTCGCCCAAAAAGGTGCTGGCACCACGTTACACTACCCGCAAATATTAGTGCTAGAATGGACGCAAGTTGACCTTAAGGTAAAGGGGGGATGTTGGGTGCTATAATTTGGGGTAAACGATGTTCTCAGGATTATGTTCCAGCGCATCCTCAAGTGCCTGAATATCCTCGGGAATCGGCAGGCCAAGCGTTTTGAATTCCGATATTTTCTCACGCAGCTGCTCTTGCAGGATATGCGCATCATCCGGCCGCTTGGCGATTTCATCCATCAACATGGTGAGTGCTATTTTCAACTGTTCAAATGCCATCTGGTCACCTCCTGATTATAATAAATCCCAATGATCAGCCATGCTTGGCCGCACAAACGCGGCAAAACGGCGTGTAGGGCAGAACATCCAGACGCTCGGTTGTAATGGTATCCCCGCAATCAACACAATCACCATATTCGCCCGCATCCATCCGGACAAGGGCTGCTTTGATCATGCGTATCTCGGCTTGTGCTGACAGGCCCATGCCTTCCAGCACTTCATCTTCTTCCCGCTCGGTCGCCAATTCTTCCCAGTCTTTTGAATTATGCGAATCCAGCTCATCATCAATTTGGTGCAACCGCACGTCCAACTCTTGCAAGCGGGATTCAAGAACTGTGCGCCGTTTTGAAATATCTTCCATTCCTGTTCTCCTTGTGGTTGGACGTATGTTGACGCAACCCAGCACAAAGCGCCTTGATACAGGTCAAAATACAATTTTGCCGCCCGTTTGGACGGATCAGCCGCATTCTTAACCGATCTCGATATCCATCGGCATAGCCGCCATCGGCATCGCCTCCACATCTCCCATCGGGGCGTTTTCCATTGGCATCATCGGCATATCCGGATCCGGCATAGGCACTTCGCCGTCTTGCGCGCCGATCGAATCCATCGGTGTCATCGGGATATCAACCATTGGCATTGGCGCATCCCCAGCCTCCCCCTTCGGGACACCCATTTCTGGCGGAGCACCCATTTCCGACGGCATATCCATTCCCAGCGACGTGCCCAATGCCCCGTCCGTTGGTGTTATATCGACAATCTGGCTGGCCACTGACAGCGCCGCGATTGCTTTGCCATCTGAAATACGCAAGGCGCGAAACCCGTTTTGTTGCCCCAGCCGAGCTACGCCGACAACGCGCCCGTCGCTGCCTTCCATCGACACCTCGGAAACGGCCGATTTAGGCACTGTTACCAGATCGCCAGATTGGAAACCCCGCACTGTCGCTAAAGAAACCTGCGTACGGTGCAGCACCGCCAGAATATCCACATGGCTGGCACAGACAGCTTTTTCCATCGCTTGCGCCCAGCCCTTTTCGCCCCCCGATGCCAGTTGCCCAGCGCCGGCCCCTTCCGCCGGAAACACGATCAGCAATGTGCCCTGCTTTGCCCCGTCCGCCATGTCCAGCGGCAGGTGGAACATCCGGTAATCCACATCCTCTAGCGCAAGCCCTAACAAACGCGCGCTCTCAATCCGCTTTTCAAACCTGAAACCGGTTGCCCAATCGGCTGCCGTGCTGGCCGCCAGATGCCCCTCGAATTCTTGCAGTACGCGGTCCAGAATCGCTTCGCACATGGCGCTGTCTGTGTTGGTTGGCAGGCGGGGTGCCGCCTCGGACTGCATAACATTGCCCAGTGTTTGCACCTCGATCACCGCCGCAAGCGTCTGGGTGTCGAAAACCGCAACCCCCTTGGTGCCATGCGGCCCCTCAAGAATCAGCAACAGCGCATCCTTATCCAGCGCATCCAGCAATTGCGCCTGATTTAACCTGTCTTCCTTGATGGATTGCACCCGCACGGCCAGCCCCAGCACCACCTGCGCCGCCTTGGACAGCGCCAGCCGGAACGCCTTGGCAGGTGTCATGCCCACACCCTCTGTAGGTGCGCGACCCGTTCCAGCCTTGCGCCGAAGGGCCGAAAGTTCTGTCTGATCGTTCATATTTCCCGTCACTATCCGGCCTACTACCCCGCCAGATTGTAGCGATAATATGGTTTAGGAATGGTTGACGCCAACACTTGTGCGCCGCCCGTTTGGCAAAGACACCCGAAACGCCGCGCCCCCCTGACCCGGCAAGTAGTCCACACTACCGCCCAGATTACTCATAACCTCGCGGCTGATCGCCAATCCCAGCCCAGCACCACCCGCTGCACGATGATCGCCAAGCCGCGAGAATTTCTCGAAGATCAGCGGCTGGCTTTTGGCCGGTATGCCTGCGCCATTGTCGATGAAATCTACCTCGACCACACCCGCCGCCATCCGCACCTTGATCTGCAATTCGGGCGCATCTGCAGCACAATATTTACAGGCGTTGGCAATCAGGTTGATAAACACCTGCGACAGGCGGTCAGGATCGGTCATAACCGTCACATGTTCGCCGGTTGGCGCGCGCTTGAACTTCATCCGCTCGCCCGTCCCTGCACTCACCACCGAGCGTTCGATCACATCGTACAAATCGACCGTCTGCATGTTCAATTCGACCTGCCCGTTTTCCAGCACACTCAGGTCCAGCAGATCATCCAGCAGCCGCGTCAAACGGATGGTTTCGTCGTGAATGATCATCGCGTATTTCTTGCGCTCCTTACCGGTCATCCCGCCATCGCGCAGGATTTCCGAAAACGCGCGGATTGATGTCATCGGCGTGCGCAGCTCGTGGCTGATCTGGCTTAGAAACGCGTCCTTTTGCACCGACAAATCCGTCAGTTTCTCGTTCACCTCGCGCAATTGACGCGCGGTGCGGCCCAGCTCGGCCGATTTTTCCTCGAGCTGGCTGGAATATTCCATCATCTGCGCGGTTTCATCCGCCACCGCCATCAGATCATCGACCGAAACACTGGACCCACCAACAATCTGGCCAATCATCGCATGCCCCGTCGCCGCCCCGACCGACCCCGACAATTCGCGCTCCAGCCGTTGCAAAAACTCCGGCGATGTATCCGGTAAAAACCCCGCCTTGCCCTGTCGTTCTGCGGCCCGCGCAAACAACCCCTGCGCCTGCTCCGGCCCCAATATCCGCTGCGCCATTACCAGCAAATCCTCGGCCTCGGCCACCCCGCCAAACCAGCCCTGTGAATTCGGATTGTGGTCAAACACATTGACAAATTGCGCGCCCTGCAGGCGCTCTTGTGGTTTGGGAAAACTGCTTAATGACCCGACGCAAAACGCAATCGTATTCAGCGCCAGACTCCAGAACAGCGCATGCACCAGCGGGTCCATGCCACTGACCCCGAACAGCCCTTGCGGGCGCAACCAGCCGATGCCGAACGGCCCATCCGCCAACACCGACGCGGGCAGGATGAACGATCCGCCGAAGCTGGGTAAAAACAGAGTGTAGGCCCATAATGCAAACCCCGTCAGCAAGCCCGCCGCCGCCCCCACCTTGGTCGCCCCGCGCCAAAAAATCCCGCCCAGCAGCGCCGGTAAAAACTGCGCCACACCGACGAAGGAGATCAACCCGATCGCCGCCAGCGCCGCGCCGCCGCCCGACACCCGAAAATACGCATAGCCCAGCGCCAGAATAACCGCGATCGAGATGCGCCGTGACACCAGAACCACCTGTCGCACATCGCCCGACACGGTTGCGCCCTGTTGCGCCACGCTCAGCCAAATCGGCATCACAATGTGGTTTGACACCATGGTCGACAGCGCAATTGCCGCGATAATCACCATCGATGTGGCCGATGAAAACCCGCCCAGAAACGACAATATCGCCAACCCGTCGCGCCCCTGCGACAGCGGCACCGTCAACACGAACAGATCGGGGTTGGAGCCGGCTGGCAACAGGTCCAGCCCGACCACCGCAATCGGCACCACAAACAGGCTCATCAGGAACAGGTATAGCGGGAATGCCCAGCTGGCAGTGGCCAAATGGCGCTCGTCCACGTTTTCGACCACCATGACCTGAAACATCCGCGGCAGGGTCAGGAACGCCACCGCCGACAGGAACGTAAGACTAACCCAGCGGCCCGGTTTTATGTCCCAATCCGCAATTGGGGACGCATCAATCCGCGCCAGAATGTCACCGGCCCCGTCAGCCACACCCCAAACTACAAACACGCCGACCGCGATCAGCGCAAACAGCTTCATCACCGCTTCGGCGGCAATCGCCGTGACCACGCCGTAATGGCGCTCGTTGGCGTCCAGATTTCGGGTGCCAAACAGCACTGTGAACAGCGCCAAACCCGCCGCCACCCACAGGGCGGACGCATTCAAATCCGAAGCACCCCATGTGCCACCTGATCTGTCTTGGGCGAACACCGCGAATGACAAGGTAACCGATTGTAACTGCAGCGCGATATAGGGCGTGGTGCCGATCACCGCCATCAGAGTGACGATCACCCCCAACAGGTTCGATTTGCCATAGCGCGATGAAATCAGGTCGGCAATCGAGGTGATCCTTTGTGAACGCCCGATCCGCACCAGTTTGCGCAATATCCACCACCAGCCGACCATCACCAATGTTGGTCCCAGATAGATGGTCACAAATTCCAGACCGGATCGCGCCGCATAGCCAACCGCGCCATAAAACGTCCAGGCGGTGCAATAAATCGACAGGCTCAGCGTGTAGACCAGCGGTGATCGCAACCAGCCCAGTTGCCCGCGCCGCGCCCGCCGGTCCGCCACAAAAGCAATCAAGAACAGCGCCACCACATAGGCCAGACAGACGGCAATCAGGATGTTGAACGACAGCATCAGTCCGGCGTGCCCTGATCCGTCTCGATCCGGCGCAGGCGGCGCGAAAGGATCATCGCGGCAACGATCAGAACGATCCAGACCCCGAACAGGTAGATCACCCCGACTGAAGTCACCCGCGAACCCTCAACGCCACTCCCACCCCAAAGGATCGGCAAACACAGCGCCAGAAACCCGAGGATCGGCAACAAACGCGCCGCATCAACGGTGCGCCGCTGACGGTAACTTTCTCGCTCCAGAAACAGGGGTTCGCGCCGCTCGTTCACGCCTGCACCAGCTCTTGGACGCAAGCCAATACTTCCTTGTTGGAAAACGGCTTGGTCATAAACCGGCTGGCCCCCAAACGTTCCGCCATCTCGCGGTCCTTGGTCTGGCCCCTCGCGGTCAGCATCAGCACCGGCAGCGCTTTGGTGCCCTCCCCGCTGCGCAATTCCTGCAACACATCAAAGCCAGAGCGCCCCGGCAACATCACATCCAGTATCACCACATCCGGCGCATGCCGCTCAATCGCCGACATCGCTGTGGTCCCGTCCGCATGGGTCGCCACAATCCAGCCATCGCGCTTCAGTATAAAACTGATCGCCTCGATGATATTCGGCTCATCCTCGATCAGCAGAACTTTTTTCCCCATCCGTCACACCCTCCCCGGTTGACCCAGATTGACAACCGTCAACATATCCGCCCGCCGACTATCCATAAGTTAGGCGGCTGTGTCAAAACTCTTTGGGTTTGGAGCGGCGGGCAGATGTGGACGACGCCCACAAAACTGCTGTTCATTCATTGGCTGTCTTCCAGTATCTTGAGCGCCTCGGTTCCCGCCAGCTCTGGATTATTCGAACCAAAGTCGAATGGAGATTCGCCCATCTCGGTTCTGGCAGCGGCATCTGCATCAGCCTCTAGCAACACCATGACGCTCTGTGATGAACCATATTTGGCGGCACCGTGTAACGGCGTCCAGTCATTGGCTGTTTTCGCATTCACTTGCGCCCCCGCCTCAAGAAGCAACTTGATGTTCTCGAAGCTGCCGGTGGCTGCCACAAAGTGAAGCGGTGCCCGATCCAGTTGGTCCTTGGCGTTCACGTCAGCTCCCGCTGCAAGCAGTGCCGCGATCACTTCGGGCTTTGCTTTTGCAACCCAGTGCAAGGCAGATTTTCCGACGGCGTCCCGTGCATTCACATCAATGCCCTGATCAATCAACTGCTGCATATTTTCTGCTGTCGCTGACATGTAGAAACCGGCATCGCATAGCTCTGCGCAAACGTCGGCGGCCAGCACCGGTGCGCCCGCGAAAACCAATGCCGCCGCGATGGTACGAAGTGTGTTTTTCATGGCATTAACCCCCATTTATATGCAGCATCCTAACACAGATCTGCGCGCGTCGGGAGTCCGCTTTGGGCCTATTCTGTTGAAAAACTCGGCTTTTTCGTTGGGCAACATCACAGG
>CAYYOF010000103.1:0-9305 GCA_964473185.1 uncultured Marinosulfonomonas sp.
TTGGAGCGGGCGAAGAGATTCGAACTCTCGACCCTAACCTTGGCAAGGTTATGCTCTACCCCTGAGCTACGCCCGCATACCAAATGGTCTGGCGATATATAGCGCTGGTTTGACAGGCCGCAAGGGTTAAATGCTACTGGAATGAAAAAAATATGACCATTAGGGGCTGTTGCGATCCTAAAACAGAGCGTGGCCAATATTGGCGATGGCCGTGAAGGTGATCATCGCCAGAGTCAGCATCATTCCATAGACACGGGCCGGCAGGTTTTGCGGTGACTGGCTCATGCCCCAGCCGTGCATCACGCGGCCAACCAGCAGCATCAGACCTAGAATATGCACCACCCAGACCGGTGCGCCCTGCATCTCGGCCATGGCCAGCAGGATCAACCCCATCGGCGCATATTCGGCGCAATTGGCCTGTGCGCGGACCCGGTAGGCCATATCGGAGCGCCCGCCATCGCCCAGCGAAATTTTATCGCCACGCCGAACCTTGATCACCCGAATGCTGAGAGTGATAAACAGCAAGGCAATGAGGCCTGCATAAAGCGGGGTGATTGAGATGGTCATTTGCGGCTCTCCTGTTGCAAGGCCAACAAACCCTATGACGGTAGCGCTGTCAAAATGAAAAGGCTTCGCCTTTGCTCTATAGTAGATCGGCGCCTGTAATTAGGGTTTGTTGGCAGGATTTGTCCTGTTCTGTGATTGGAATGTAAAAAGATTGTAATCACTCACTTACTTTTCTATCTAACCATCACTGAACCCTTAAATACAACTACTGGTGATGCGACGTTCCCGATGTCGGGCAATGTTTCCACCCGTCCTGAACCGCCGGAGCCCCTCATGTTTATTCCTCGTTCCCTGCTAATCACGTCGCTTTTGATGGGGGTTGCATTGCCTGCCTCTGCTGGAGAAACCCTGACCAAACCGCATATTTCACAGCAAATTATCGGTAAAACCCTGATGACCAGCCGCAAAGGGATGCGGGTGCGTATGACCTATAATGTGGATGGAACGGTGGCCATGAAGGCGCTTGTTATGTCTGCCTTTGGCACATGGGAATACAAAGGTGGCGGGGTTTGCATGCAAATGAACAGCGGTCCACGCAAAGGCGAAACCTGCGTCACGTTTGAAGCCCTCGGAGATAATAAATACCGTAATTCCGAGGGAATGGTTTTAACGGTGCAGAACTAACCCGCCCTAATCACAGGGTGCCGCCGGATAGCGAAGAAAGCTGTCAGGCTTGATGAGCGGGCGCCTATTCCAGCTCCACCAGCAAATCCTTGGCGTCAATTTGCCCGCCCGCCTGCACATGCACAGCTTTCACCACCGCGTCACGTTCCGCATGAATGCCGGTTTCCATTTTCATTGCTTCAATGGTCAACAACAGATCGCCCTCGTGCACCTCTTGGCCCGCGGTCACCGCGACAGTTGCCACCACACCAGGCATCGGGGCGCCGATGTGGTTTGCATTGCCTTCCTCGGCTTTCGGGCGCTGGGCGGTTTGGGATTTGATCAGACGGTTGGGTACGCGGATGGTGCGCGGTTGGCCGTTGAGTTCAAAGAACACCTTCACGTCGCCATCCTCGTTGGTTTCACCCACCGCTTGCAGCCGGATTTCCAGCGTTTTGCCAGGGTCAATTTCGGCGGTGATTTCCTCGCCCGCTACCATGCCATAAAAAAACGCGCGGGTGGGCAGGGTGCGCACGGGGCCGTATTGGCGGTGGCGGCCCATGTAATCCAGAAACACTTTAGGATACATAAGGTATCCGTTCAGATCCTCGTCATCGATTTTGAAACCGTCGAGTTCCTTACTTAAATCGCTGCGGGCCGCTTCCAGATCGACCGCCTTCAAATGCGCCCCGGGGCGGGAGGTGTCAGGTTTGTCGCCCTTCAGCACCTTATCAATGAACGCCTTCGGAAACCCGCCCGGAGGCTGGCCCAGATTGCCGCGCATCATGTCGATCACGCTGTCGGGAAACGACACATCATGGGCGGGGTCTTCGACTTGTGCGCGGGTCAGATTCTGGCTGACCATCATCAGGGCCATGTCGCCGACCACTTTGGACGACGGCGTGACCTTGACGATATCGCCAAACATCTGGTTCACGTCGGAATAGGTTTGCGCCACCTCGTGCCAGCGCTCCTCAAGCCCCAAGGAACGTGCCTGTGCCTTCAGATTGGTGAACTGGCCGCCTGGCATTTCGTGCAGGTAAACTTCGCTGGCAGGGGCCGCCAGCCCGCTTTCAAATGCCACATATTGGGCGCGGACCTGCTCCCAGTAGTCGGAAATCTGGCGCACGTTTCCGATATCAATCCCCGTGTCACGCGGGGTGTGGCGCAAGGCTTCGACGATGGACCCCAAACAGGCCTGCGAGGTGCCGCCGGAAAATGCATCCATCGCCACGTCGACCGCATCAACGCCCGCGTCCGAGGCCGCAAGGATCGTTGCGCCTGCAATGCCGGATGTGTCGTGGGTGTGGAAATGGATCGGCAGGCCGACCTCTTCTTTCAACGCCTTGACCAACACGGAGGCTGAGGCTGGTTTCAACAGACCGGCCATGTCTTTCAGGCCCAGAATATGTGCACCTGCGGCTTTCAAATCCTTGCCCATAGCGACGTAGTATTTCAGGTCATACTTGGCCCGATCAGGGTTCAGGATGTCGCCGGTATAACAGATGGTGCCTTCGCAAACCTTGTTCGCTTCTACCACCGCATCCATCGCCACCCGCATGTTTTTAACCCAGTTCAGGCTGTCAAACACGCGGAACACGTCAACGCCGCTGGCCGCCGCTTGGCGCACAAATTCCTGCACCACATTGTCGGGGTAATTGGTGTAACCCACCCCGTTGCTGGCGCGCAGCAGCATCTGGCTCATGACATTCGGCATTTTGCTGCGCAGATCGCGCAGGCGTTGCCACGGGCATTCCTGCAAAAACCGGTAGGCCACATCAAAGGTCGCACCGCCCCAACATTCCATGCTGAACAGCTGTGGCATGTTGGCGGCATAGGTCGGTGCCACACGGATCATATCAATGGACCGCATGCGGGTGGCCAGCAGGGACTGGTGCCCATCGCGCATGGTGGTGTCGGTCAGCAGCAGTTGTTTTTGCGCTGCCATCCAGTCGGCCACGGCTTGCGGGCCTTTTTCCTCAAGCAGGGTGCGGGTGCCCGCCACAGGTTCGGCTTGCGGGGCAGGGGGATGCGGGATTTTTGCATGTGCTGACGGTTCAGGCCGATCCGTTGTTTCAGGATGGCCGTTGACGGTGATATCCGCCAGATAGGTCAGGATTTTGGTGGCGCGGTCGCGGCGCTTGGTGAACTTGAACAGCTCCGGTGTGTTGTCAATAAACTTGGTGGTGTAGGTGTTGTCCAGAAACGTTGGGTGCTGCAGCAGGTTTTCGACAAAGGCGATGTTGGTGGACACCCCGCGCACACGGAATTCACGCAGCGCGCGGTCCATCCGTGCAATCGCTGCCTCGGGCGTCTGGGCGTGGGCGGTGATTTTCACCAGCAGGCTGTCATAATAGCGCGTGATCACCCCGCCCGCATAAGCGGTGCCGCCATCTAGACGGATACCCATGCCAGTGGCCGAGCGATACGCGGTGATGCGGCCGTAATCGGGGATGAAGTTGTTCTGCGGATCCTCGGTGGTGATGCGCGATTGTAGGGCGTGGCCATTCAGATGGATGTCAGCTTGGCTGGCTTTGCCGGTGGCTTCGGCCACGGATTTACCCTCGGCGATCAGGATTTGCGCCTGAACGATGTCGATGCCGGTGACCTCTTCTGTCACAGTGTGCTCGACCTGCACCCGCGGGTTGACCTCGATGAAGTGGAAGGTGTCGGTGTCCATGTCCATCAGAAATTCGACGGTGCCGGCACATTCATAGCCGACATGCTTGCAAATTTTGACGCCTAGGTCGCAAATCTCGGTGCGTTGTTCTTCGGTAAGGTAAGGAGCGGGCGCACGTTCCACCACTTTCTGGTTGCGCCGCTGCACCGAGCAATCGCGCTCAAACAGGTGATAAATCTCACCGTGGCTGTCACCCAGAATTTGCACTTCGACGTGGCGGGCGCGCTGGATCATCTTTTCCAGATAGCCTTCGTCGTTGCCAAAGGCCGCCTGCGCCTCGCGCCGCCCCTCCAGCAGTTTTTCGACCAACTCGTCCTCGGACAAAATTGCCCGCATGCCACGACCACCACCACCCCATGACGCCTTCAGCATCAACGGATAGCCCACTTCGGCGGCTTGGGATTTGACCTTGTCCATGTCATCGCCCAGAACCTCGGTGGCAGGGATCACCGGCACACCCGCTTCAATCGCCACTTTGCGCGCACTGGCCTTGTCGCCTAACTTGCGCATGGTGGCGGCTTTGGGGCCGATGAAAGCAATGCCAGCCTCAACACAGGCATCCACAAAATCGGGGTTTTCCGACAGCAGGCCATAACCCGGATGGATTGCATCGGCGCCTGCCATTTTGGCAACCCTGATGATTTCCTCGATGCTCAGATAGGCGGCGACCGGCCCCATACCCTCGCCAATCCGGTAGGCCTCGTCCGCCTTGAAGCGGTGCAGCCCCAGCTTGTCCTCTTCGGCAAAGATGGCGACGGTGCGTTTGCCCATCTCGTTGGCAGCCCGCATGATGCGGATGGCAATTTCGCCGCGATTGGCGATCAGGATTTTGTTGAAACTGGTCATGTCAGTGCCTCTTACCTAATTGGGTTGCGGAACATCTAGCGTGATCTGGGCCGCAGGTAAATTCTTATGTTTGGGGTGAGCTTAGTTGACCCATAGACAATTTGGCACATCTTTCAGGGATTTCGCACCAATCTGCCCCATATTTGATTGCATATCTTGCATCAGGATTTGCACCACATGCGCGGCACCCTTGGCACCAAAAGCGCCAAGACCGTAATGAAAGGCGCGACCCAGCATGACGAAATCCGCACCCAATGCAATGGCCCGCAAGATGTCGAGGCCACCCTTGATGCCGCTATCAAAGATCAGCGGGTAATCGGGATCGACCGCCGCACGAATTCGGGGCAGGGCGGTGATGGAGGCGGGGGCGCCTGCGAATTGGCGGCCCGCGTGGTTCGAGACCCACACAGCATCTACGCCCTCGGCTTGCAGGCGCTGGGCGTCGCTTGGGTTCAGCACGCCTTTGACCACCAGCTTGCCGTCCCATTCATCGCGTAATTCACGCAAGTAGTCCCAGTCGGGCGAGGTGCGCAGCAAATATCCGATATGTTCGGTTGACGACAGGGCCGCAGTGGATTTCTGATAGCTCTCCATCAGGCGTAGACGCGGCATGCCATGTTTCAACGTGCCCATTGCCCACGTCGGGCAGCGGGCCACTTGCGCCATCAGGCGCGGGGTCAGGCGTGGCGGGTTGGTTAGGCCACTGCGGGTCTGGCGCTCGCGGCGGGAAGCGACGGGCACATCGACAGTCAGAACCAGCGTGTGAAAGCCGGACGTGCGGGCGCGGTTCAGGATGTCGGTGCGGATTTCAGGGTCGCGCGGTGGATAAAGCTGGAACCAGCCCTGATCGCCGATATGAGGGGCGAGCGTTTCGGGCGTTTGGCTGGCGACGGTCGACAGGCCATAGGGGATGCCTTGGCTTGCAGCGAGCCGAGCCAGAGTGCATTCGGCATCGGGCCAGATCAGGCCGGACATGCCGATGGGCGAGATGCCAAAGGGCAGGGGGTAGCTGCGGCCCATCAGGGTGGTGGATAGATCGGCGGTGAATTCACCGTGCAGGACGCTGGGTTTTAGCAGAATTTTGTCGAGTTCAGCGCGGTTGCGGTGTTTTGTGGCCTCGTCCCCCGTGGCGCTGTCCAGATACTCCCATACAAAATGCGGGATGCGTTTGCGGGCGGATTTGCGCAGGTCGTCAAGGGCGGGGTGGCTGGCATCAAGGGTCATAATGTGTTGATAGCGATTGGGGTGTTGCAGGGGAAGGGGTTTCGCCGTGCTTCGCACGTCGACCGGCGCTCGCCCCTGACGGGGCTCGCGCGAAGGGCCTCCGGCGGAGGTATTTCAGGCAAGAAGAAGAGGGCGGGGGGATTGGAACATAGTGTGAACAAGCCTTTAACTCGAGAAAGTTTTCGGTTAGGCAGGGAATATGAGCAGCCCTGATGACTTTGACGCCCCCGTGGGCCTTGCCGCCCGTGCGATGGCCGCGCGGCCTGCGACCTATCTGGAAGGGTTGAATCCAGCCCAACGCCGCGCAGTTGAGGCGGTAGACGGGCCTGTGTTGATGCTGGCGGGAGCGGGGACCGGCAAGACTAGGGCCCTTATGGCGAGGGTTGCGCATTTGCTAAGCACTGGGCGGGCGCAGTCCAATGAGGTGCTGGCGGTGACTTTTACCAACAAGGCTGCCGCATCGATGAAAATCCGACTATCGGAAACGCCTTATAATTTCCCAGGTCCGTTCAAGTGGTTGGGCACGTTTCATGCTATTTGTGCCAAGCTGTTGCGTCAGCACGCGGAGCTGGTGGGGTTAAAGAGCAATTTCACCATTCTGGATACGGATGACCAGAAGAGGCAGATCAAGAAGTTAGTTGAAGCTGATAATAAGCGCTTGTTCGATCCCCTATGCGAGGCAACAGGTACTGATGACATGCGTTATCTACTACGCGCGTTAGTTGGGATAATTAGTCGTTGGAAGAACTATGTCTGGCTGCCGGATAAAATTCCTGCCGCGGAATTAGCGGGGAATAAAGAAATTATTCGAGATCTATACGCCGCTTATCAAGAGAGCCTGATAAGACTAAATGCCGTAGATTTTGATGATCTGTTGATGCATGTGGTGACGATATTCCAGCAGCACCCCGATGTGCTGGAGCAATACCAGCGCTGGTTCAAATACATTCTGGTGGACGAATATCAGGACACCAATGTGGCGCAATACCTGTGGCTGCGGCTGCTGGCCGCGGGGCATAAAAACATCTGCTGCGTTGGCGATGATGATCAGTCGATCTATGGTTGGCGCGGTGCCGAAGTAGGTAATATCCTGCGCTTTGAGCAGGATTTTCCCGGCGCGACTGTGGTCAAGCTGGAGCAAAATTACCGCTCAACCCATCACATTCTGGGTGCGGCCTCGGCGGTGATTTCTGCCAATGAGGGGCGGCTGGGCAAGACCCTGTGGACCGAGAAAAACGAGGGTGACAAGGTGCGCCTGATCGGCCATTGGGATGGCGAGGAAGAGGCGCGCTGGATTGGTGACGAGGCCGAGGCGATGCAGCGCGGCACCCGTAATGAGCCGCCAATGTCGCTGGATCATATGGCGATCCTCGTGCGGGCCAGCCACCAGATGCGGGCCTTTGAGGACCGATTTTTAACCATCGGTCTGCCGTATCGGGTGATTGGTGGCCCACGGTTCTACGAGCGTTTGGAAATCCGCGATGCGATGGCCTATTTCCGCATCACGGTGCAGCCTGAGGATGATCTGGCGTTTGAGCGGATCATCAACACGCCGCGCCGCGGGGTTGGCAATATAGCGCTGCAAAACATCCAGATGGCGGCGCGTGAACATCGGCTGCCATTGCTGGAAACCACACGGATGATGCTGGAAGCAGGGCAGATCAAGGGCAAGGCCAAGGGGGCGTTGCAGGTCTTGGTGGATGGCTTTTCGCGCTGGGCGCGGGTGGCTGCGGACGAGACTGCCAGCCATGTGGAACTGGCCGAGGTGATCCTTGAGGAATCCGGTTACACCGACATGTGGCAGAAGGACAAATCACCTGATGCCCCTGGGCGGTTGGAGAACCTGAAGGAACTGGTCAAGGCGCTGGAGCAGTTCGAGAACCTGCAAGGGTTTCTGGAGCATATCGCGCTGATCATGGACAATGCGTCTGACGAGGACGAGGAAAAGCTGACCATCATGACCCTGCACGGGGCCAAGGGGCTGGAGTTTCCCGCCGTGTTTTTGCCGGGGTGGGAGGAGGGCTTGTTCCCGTCGCAACGCTCGATGGACGAAAGCGGTGTGAAGGGGCTCGAGGAGGAGCGGCGACTGGCCTATGTCGGGATCACGCGGGCCGAAGAACTGTGCACGATATCCTTTGCAGCAAACCGGCGGGTATACGGCCAGTGGCAGTCGCAATTGCCCTCGCGGTTCATTGATGAGCTGCCTGAGGAACATGTCGAAGTGCTGACTCCGCCTGGGCTGTATGGCGGCGGGTATGGGGCTGCCGGAATGGGCACATCCGAGGCGATGGAGGACAAAGCCGAGCGGGCGGATGCCTATAATTCGCCGGGCTGGCGTCGGATGCAAGCGCGCCAGCAGGAACGCGGCATGGGCGCACCACGCGAAGCCAGCAAGGCGGTGATTGATGTGAAGGCCGATGCGAGCTTCACCCAAGGCGAGCGGGTATTTCACCAGAAATTCGGCTATGGCTATGTGATGGGCGTTGAGGGCGACAAGCTGGATATCGAATTTGAGCGGGCGGGATCAAAGAAGATTGTGGCGCGCTTTGTGGTGGCGGCGGACAGGGCGGATGATGTGCCTTTTTAAGCTGTCCTATCGCTTGACTCTTGCGCTGGCCACACTGTAGTCAGACGACTTTCTTAATCCCCCTGATCATAGAAGATCCTCAAAATGCAACAGTCTCATACATTGGGCATAGATTTTGGCACGTCGAATTCCGCAGCCGGATTTATGCAGGACAACACCCCCAGACTGGTGGAATTTGCTTCCGGTGAATCCACCCTGCCCACCGCCTTTTTCTTTGATTTTGCAACCCGCGAGACCCTGATCGGCCAAGCCGCCAATACGGCTTTGATTGACGGGCTAGAGGGGCGGTATATGCGGGCGCTCAAACGGGTGCTGGGCAAACCGATCATGCACGAAAAACGTCGAATATTGAACGATACTGTAACATTCGTGGACATCATCGCGCGGTTTCTGGCCGAGATAAAAGAACGGGCCGAAAAGGTGAGCGGGCACCCCTTTGACAATGTGCTTTCCGGCCGCCCTGTGCATTTCCACAACGAGGGCGGCGCACTGGATGCCAAGGCCGAAGATGACTTGCGGCAATGCTATCTGGCGGCGGGTTTCAAACAGGTGCGGTTCATGCCGGAGCCAGAAGCCGCGGCTATTTCGGTCCGCGCCCCGCTGCCCGCATCCAAACTGGGGCTGGTTGTGGACATTGGCGGCGGCACCTCGGATTTTTCACTGTTCGAAACGGGGGATGGGGGTGTAAATATCATTGCCAGCCACGGCATCCGGATTGGCGGTACCGATTTTGATCGGGCCATCAGTATTGAACATGTGATGCCGCTGTTGGGCAAAGGGGCGCAGTTGCGAAAACAT
>CAYYOF010000104.1:0-2505 GCA_964473185.1 uncultured Marinosulfonomonas sp.
CGCCGATCAATCGATGGCGGCAACCACCATGGTCAGTGTGGCCTGCGGGCTGGTGATGATGCGCTATGGCACAAAAGAACAGGTCGCCAAATACCTGCCGGACATCGTATCGGGCAAGGCAATCGGCGCGATTGCCGGCACCGAACCGCAGGCCGGGTCCTGGACCGCCGGTATCACCACGCGCGCGAAGAAGGTCGATGGCGGCTGGATGCTGAACGGTGAAAAGGCCTATATCACCAATGCCGGCACGCCGCTGACTTCTTACGTTCTGGTCATGGCCGTCACCAGCGAGCCGGACGCAGAACGCAAGCAATACACCTTGTTCATCGTGCCTGCGGGCACCAACGGGTTCACGCCGGGCGAGCCGTATAAAAAGCTGGGCTGGCGGTCTTCGGACACGCGGCCGCTATATTTTGACGACTGCTTTATCGCGGATGATTCCATTCTGGGCGACGTGCATGGCGGCCGTATTCTGCTGCATCGCGGTTATCAGCAGGCGCGGGTTTTCCTGTCGGCCTGTTCGGTCGGTCTGGCGCAGGCAAGTATCGACCATTCGGTGGAATTTGCCAACAATCGCAAGGCATTCAAGGGCACCATCGGGTCGTTGCAGATGGTTCAGGATATGATCGCCGAAATGGCGGTCGGAACCGAGGCTTCCCGCCTGTTGACCTATCGCGCCGCCAAGCTGGCGGACGAGGGCACCGCGTCACTTAGGGATCTGGCCTATGCCAAGTATTTTGCCACCGAAAACGGCACAAAATGTGCCGATCTGGCAATTCAGGTGCATGGCGGCTGGGGCTTTATGGATGACTGCGCGGTGTCGCGATATTATCGCGACAACCGGGTCTGCACGATTGGCGATGGGGCCAGCCAAATTCAGAAACTGATCATGGCCAGAGACTTAGGTCTAGACGTCCAATTCTGATGTAAAACAACAGGTTGCGGGCGTTTCTTTACTGTCCGCAACTCACAACACCGACGAGGCTTTGGGAGGGGCTGCATCATGGGGTTTGAAGGTTTTGAAGCGAATGCCGTCTGTCTGACTTGGCCATCACCGGGTGTGGCTCTGGCAACGATGACCCGCGCGGGAGAAATGAACACCCTGCATCTGGACCTGATTGCGGAATTGGGACGGGCCATTGACGAGGCGCAGGAAAACAAGGCCCGTGCCCTTATCCTGACCGGCAGCGGGCGGGCCTTTTGTTGCGGCGCCCATTTGAAATACTTCGACAAGGACGTTCTGGACCGTTTTGATATCCGGGATAATTACCTGAACCGGATCGCCCTTTTGTTCGACCGGATCGAGGCGATTTCCATCCCGGTCATTGCAGCCATCAACGGCTATGCCATGGGGGGGGGCTGTGAAATGGCGCTGGCCTGTGATTTCCGCATCATGGCGACAGGAGCCACTATGGCGCTGCCCGAGGTCAAGCTGGGCGCGACGCCCGGTGCCGGGGGCGTGCAGAAGCTGGCGAAATACTGTGGCCGTGGCAAGGCGACCGAGGTGATCCTGTTGGCGCAGGATATAGGGTGTGATTATGCGCGCGAACTGGGGCTTTTATATGCCAGCGCGCCACCCGAGGGGCTGCTGGATGCCGCCCTTGATCTGGCCGCGCAGCTAAAGAAATTCAGCCCGATGGCGATTGGCCAGTGCAAAGCCTCGATCCACATTTCCGAAGATTGCGACCTGCGAACCGCGCGCCGCTTTGGTCTCGAGGCCCTGAGCAATCTGATCGGTTCCCCCGACTGGGAGGAAGGCATTGATGCCTTTCACAACAAACGCACACCGGAGTTTAGTTGAATGAGCAACACAGTCCTTTCTGCGAAAAACCTGCGTCTGACATTCGGCGCAATCACTGCGGTTGATGATATTTCGCTTCAGGTAAAGGCGGGGCAGATCTGCGCCGTCATCGGGCCCAACGGAGCAGGCAAAAGCAGTTTTCTGAACTGTCTGTCGGGGTTTTACCGCACCTCGTCCGGTTCTGTTGAATTCGAGGGCGAAGATATTACCGGTCTGGCCCCGTTTCGACGTGCCGAAATGGGCATAGCGCGAACCTTTCAAGGCAATCAAACCTATCAGTCGATGACGGTGCGTGAAAACATCCTGTCAGGGTTTCACAGCCAGATGCGCACCGGCTTGCTGGGCGGCTTGCTATATTGGGGCCGGGTGCAGCAAGAAAATGCACATTTCATCAATCTGGCCGAGGAAATCATCGAGTTTCTTGAGCTGGAGCCGCTGCGAAACACCATTGTTGGCGAACTTGGCTATGGTTTGCGCAAGCGTATTGACTTGGGGCGCGCCTTGGGGATGAACCCGAAAATTCTGATCATGGACGAACCAATGGCCGGTATGAACTCCGAAGAAAAAGGCGATCTGGCGCGCTTTATTCTGGATATCCGAGACGCCCATAACATCCCCGTTATTCTGGTTGAACATGACATGGAGGTGGTGATGGACATCTCGGATCAGGTCACGGTGATCGAATGGGGCAAGGTCATTTCCTC
>CAYYOF010000104.1:2515-8917 GCA_964473185.1 uncultured Marinosulfonomonas sp.
TCGGGGACACCAGACGTGGTGCGCTCCGATCCCCGAGTGATTTCGGCCTATCTGGGTGGAGAAGTGGCATGAAGCAGATAACAGGCGTTCTGGGCACCGATCCACGCACCATTGCCGGGCGTTCGATCCCACAGCTTTTGCTGGACCGGGCGAAAAATTTCCCCGATGACACCTTCCTGCAAAAGAAGCATTTTGGCCTGTGGAAACCGTTCAGTTGGACGCAAACCCTGAGTATGATCAGCCGCTATACCTATGGGCTGGCGGCGCTGGGGGTTGAAGCGGGCGATTGCGTGGCGCTGATCAGCGAAAACATCGTCGAAGGGTTTGTCTCGGAATACGCGATCCTGTGTCGGGGTGCGCTGTTTACGGCGATGTATCCCGACATGATTGCCAGCGAGATGGAACATATCCTGCGCGACAGTGGCGCACGCGTGGTGTTTGCCGAGGATCAGGAGCAGGTGGACAAGGCGCTGACCCTGATCGAAAAAGTCGAGACGCTGGAATGGATCGTCTATTTCGATGATCGCGGCATGTGGGAATACGACCATCCACAAGTTCTGAGCATCGAGGAAATGGAAAACCGGGGCGAAGGGGTGCATTCCCAATATCCCGAGCAGTTTGAGCAAGTTGCCAGCGGTATTGATCTGCATGATGTGGCGATTATCAGCTACACGTCGGGCACCACCGGCCTGCCCAAAGGGGCATTGCTTAGCCATGAATTCGTGCTGGACAGTGGCTATCGGCTAATGGATGCGTTCAACGTCAAGCACGGCCATGAATACCTGTCCTATATCTCGCAGGCATGGGCGGCAGAGCAGATCTGCGGCATTGCGCTTGGCGTGTTGGCACCGATGGTGGTCAGCTTTGCGGAAAAGCCGGAAACCGTGCCCGACGACATGCGCGAAATGGCGCCCGAGTTTCTGTTGTTCACCCCGCGACAGTGGGAAATGATGGCCTCCGGCTTGCAAGCCAATATGTTTGACGCGCATCCGCTAGTGCGGCGCCTGTATGACTGGGCGCTGGCAACCGGAAAACAGCACCGCGATGCCACGGGGCTGGGCAGTAGACTGAAAATGGCGCTGGCCGAGGTGCTGGTGCTGGCCGGAGTGCGTGACAATCTGGGACTGAAGCGCGCCAATGCGCCACTAAGCGCCGGGTCGGGCCTGTCCGAGGATATTTTCACCTATTTCCACGCCATAGGCATCCCGCTGCGCAACCTTTATGGTGCGTCTGAATCCGGTCTGGTCGCGGCCCATTGGACCGGCGGGTTTAACCCCAGCACGATGGGTCAGCTTTTGCCGGTCGATCCAACCATCGGCGTGCCGGTGGTGGCCGAGCTTACCGCCTCGGGCGAGTTGTTGTTAAGCGGGGGGGCAAAGTTTTCCGGTTATCACAACAATCCGGAAGCCAGCGATGAAAGTTTCAATGAGGCAGGGCAGTTCCTGACCGGAGATGCGATCCGCATGACCGATGGCGGAGACATGATGTTTCTGGACCGGGTCAAGGATTTGCGCACGTTGTCCGGCGGGCACGTCTATCCACCGCAGTTTCTGGAAAATAACCTGCGCTCGTCGCCGTTCATCAAGGATGCAGTGATCATCGGCGATGAAAACTATGACCGGGTGACAGCGCTGATCAACATTGATGCGGAAATCTGTGGCCGCTACGCCGAACGCCACTCTCTGGGATTTGGCACCTTCGCCGAGCTGAGCCAGCTGCCGCAGGTGGTTAAGCAGATCGCCACCACTATTGCCGGGGTCAACCAGATGCTTGAGGCCGGGTCGAGAGTGACCAGCTTTGCCTGTCTGCCCAAGGAACTGGACCCGGATGATGCCGAACTGACCCGCTCGCGCAAGCTGCGGCGCAACGTAATTTATGAACGATACGCCAAGGCAATAGAGGCGCTTTATGGTGACGAAGACCTCTGTGATCTTGAGGTGGTAGTGAAATACCAGGACGGGCGGGAATCTGTAGTGCGCTCGATGGTAACAATAATACGGATGGAGAACCCAAATGGTTGAACTAATTCAAAGCCTGTCCTCGGGGGTTCTTCTGGGGTTGTTATATGGCATCGTGGCGCTTTCTTTCGTTGTGATCTACCGCGCCTCGCGGGTGGTCAATCTGGCACAGGGAGAGGTGCTGATGGTCGGCGCGTTTCTGGCCTGGATGGCGGCGACCACATTTGGGTTGCCTTTGTTTCTGGCGATTCCGGCGGCTTTGGCGATGTCGGCGTGTTTCGGGCTGATGATCGAACGGTTTGTATTTCGCCCTCTGACGGGGCAGCCGATCTTTTCCATCGTTATGGCCAGCATCGGCCTGATCATCCTGCTGCGTGGCGCAACCATGGTAATCTGGGGGCCAGCCACACGGTCTTTCCCGCAGGTGTTCCCGCTGGGCGGGATCGAGATCGGCCCGATTATGCTGAACACGGCGCTGTTGATTGGCGGGGGGATCACCATCATCTGTGCCGAGGGATTGAACTGGTTCTTTATGCGCACCGATGCCGGGCTGCGGTTGGCGGCGGTGGCCGAGGATCATACCACGGCGCTGTCGATGGGCATTTCGGTCAAGAAATCCGCGATCGTCGCCTGGGTGCTGGGCACCACGCTGGCTACCGTGGCTGCGATCATCATGCTGTCGGGTTCTGTGCTGGGCGTGACAGCGGCCGAGATCGGTTTTCGTGCTCTGCCGGTGGCCTTGCTGGGGGGGCTGGAATCGGTGCGCGGCGCGGTACTGGCCGGGATCATCGTCGGCATGGCCGAGGCGCTTGCCTCGACCTATCTTGATCCGATGACCAACGGCGCGCTATCGCAAATTTTCCCGTTCATTCTGATTATCCTCGTCCTTCTTATCCGCCCGCAGGGGCTGTTCGGATGGAAGATCATCGAAAGGATCTGAGACATGTTGCCTTCTGGAATAATATTCAAATCCTACGCCGCCGAAAGCGCCTATCTGGCTACCTTGCCGCAAAAGATAGTGTTCGTGCTGTTTATCGTCACCCTGTTCCTGTTCCCTCTGGTCAGCACGGCCTATCTGCTGGGCACGGTGTCGTTCATGTTTATCACCATGATCGCGGTGCTGGGCTTGCAGATCACCGTCGGCATGGCCGGGCAGATCAATCTGGGCCAGTCGGCGTTTGTCGGGGTCGGGGCCTATGTGACGGCGGCTATGGCCGTGAATTACGAACTGCCTTTTTATGTGGCGATCCCGATTGGCGGGCTGGTGGCGGGTCTGACCAGTATCCTGTTCGGCCTACCTGCCGCGCGGATCAAAGGGTTCTATCTGGCGCTGACCACGGTGGCCGCGCAGGTGATGTTCCCGCTGGCTATATCACGCCTACCACGGTCGTGGTTCGGCGGCCCCAACGGCATGTCGATGCCCTCGATGGAGCTGTTCGGCTATGAAATCTGGGGGCAACAGGGGATTTATCTGGTCAACCTGTGTTTCCTGATCGTGTTTGCGACGCTGGCGTTCAATCTGCAACGCAGCCGCACTGGCCGAGCCTTTGTTGCAATTCGTGAAAACGATGTGGTGGCACCGGTGATGGGCATCAATCTGGTTAAATACAAGATACTGGCGTTCTTTGCAGGTGCCTTTTTTGCCGGTATTTCCGGCGGGCTTTATGCCTATTACGTCACCTATGTCACGGCCGAGCAGTTCACACTGTGGCTGTCGGTGATCTATTTGGGGATGTTGCTGATTGGCGGCATGACCAGCCCTCTGGGAGCAATATTCGGAGTGATCATTCTGACGCTGCTGCAGGAAACCACCCACGATATCGGCGGTTTCCTGTCGGACCAGATCAGTTTTCTGGATGAAAGCGTAATCTTTCCGGCCACCAATATCGTGCTGGGCGCGGTGATCATCGCGGTGCTGATATTTGAACCGCACGGCATGGTCCGGCGCTGGCGGTTAGCCAAAGCCGCTTACCGGATATGGCCCAACCCGCACAAGTAAGGAACGTAAATTGAATTTGGCGCGTATTGCGGACCGCGCCAGAAGGGTCTCTGGCAGCGCCGGAAAACGGCCCGGGAATAATTACCGCGACATCGGGTTTCCCGATGATGACAACAGTGAAGTCTAACAAAGGAAGGACAGAATATGTCGATCTTAAGAAGGATTGGAACGCTTGGGCGGGGGGCTACTGCGGCCGCCGTGTTCGGGCTGGCACTTGTGGCGGCGCCTGCGGCGCAGGCGGAAACGGACTATACATTCAGCGTATCGGTGGATTTCACCGGCCCGTTTGCCGACATCATGCCGAACTGGCATTCGGCGCACCGCGCCATGGTAGATTACTGGAACGACACCACCGGCAAGGATCTGGGTGTAAAGGTTGGCATGGCCGTCAACGATATGCGCTATGACGCGTCCGTTGTCGCCAAAAACTGGCCCGGCATTCTGGCCAGCGAGCATCCGATTATGCACATTGGCATGGGATCTCCTGACCTACTAAGCCTGATGAAGCGCCTGCCGCGTGATAAGGTGCCAATGATCATGGGCACCGCCATGGTTGGTCTGGTCTGGAAACCCGAGGGCTGGCATTTCTCGTTCCGCCCTACCTATAGCCATGAATTCGCCGCGCTTCTTGATTTTCTGCAAACAGAACTGGGCGAAGACCGGCCCTTGCGGATCGGTACTGTGTCCACCCAAGGGCGTGCCGGATACGAGGATCAGGTCAACGGCGTTGTGCAGCTGACCAAGATGTATCCTGACCGGTTTGAAATTGCCGGCCACGAATGGGTCGCTGATCATCCGGTTTCGATCACAAATGAAATCCGCCGGATGCTTGTATCCAAACCCGACGCCATCATCATCGGCGCCACCACAACGCAAGTGATCGCCACCGTGCGCGCGCTTGAGGAGCTGGGCGCCGCTGATGTCACCGTTGTCACCGCGTCCCAGAACGGTCTGGACGTTGTTGGCAATTCTATCGGTCTAGAGGCGCTTGAGGGCGACTATTCGGTATTTTCCTTTGCGCCATCAATGGAGCCGGGACTGCCAGCCCTTGAGGTTTACAACAAGTATCACACCGGTGCGGGGAAATGGGATCTGGGGGCTGCACAATCAGCAGCTCAGATGCTGCTTGCCCTGCGCACATTGGAAGGGGCCATCGCTGCCGTTGGGGCCGAGAACGTGACCGGTCAGGCGATGTATGACAGCCTGATGGCGACTGAATTCACCTCTGATATGATGCTTGGTCTGACCTCTGATCTGGACTTTGACAAAACCGCACCGTTCCCGGTGGGCACTGTCACGGCCAAGGCGATCACCGTCAAGGACGGGGTGATTGTGCCTGCATCTGACGGCTGGCTGACTGCGCCAGTGCTCGAAAAGTGGTAATCGGGCACACCCTGAATATCTGAAGCCAATAAGAAGGAACCTGAACGTGCTGTTACAACTCAAGAATGTCGAGGTCGTCTATAGCGGCGTTGTTCAGGTTCTCAGAAGCGTCAATATCGACGTGCCGGATGGCAGTGTCGTGGCCATTCTGGGGGCTAACGGAGCCGGAAAAACAACCATGCTCAAGGCGATCTCCAGCTTGTTGGAGATCGAGCATGGCGAAGTTACCGGCGGTGAAATACTCTATCAGGGCAACGAAATTGCCAATACGGACCCCGCCGACATCGTGCGGCGGGGGATTGTTCAAGTGCTTGAGGGCCGCAAGGTTCTTGAGCATCTGACCGTCGAACAGAACCTGCGCCTTGGGGCGCATTTTCGCAAGGACCGAGATGCGGTGGCTGAGGATATGGAGCGCATATTTTCTTACTTTCCGGCCCTGAAGAACCTGCTGAAACGCACCTCGGGCTATCTGTCGGGCGGCGAGATGCAGATGTTGCTGGTCGGGCGCGCCCTGCTGGCCAAGCCAAAGGTGCTTTTGCTGGACGAACCGACCATGGGTCTGGCCCCATTGATCGTTCAGGAAATTGTTTCCTGCCTGAAACAGATCCACGCGCAGGAAAACATGAGCATGATCATCGTAGAACAGAATGCCAACGCGGCATTGGCGATTGCCGACTATGCTTACGTTCTGGAAAACGGGCGTATCGTCATGCACGGGCCGAAAGAGGAATTGCAGAAGAATCAAGACATTCAGGAATTCTATCTGGGTCTGTCCATGGATCAGGACCGTAAAAGTTTTCGTGAAATCAAGCATTATAAGCGCCGCAAACGATGGCTGGGCTAGGGTTTGTTACGCCGGATGCCCCTTTGGCGCCGCGGTTGAGCTTGAGACTTTGGGCGTCAGAATTTTTGAACCCGTAAAGTCACACGGCCGATTAAATGAATGCCGAAAATCAGGAATTGACCCCGGTCGGCTATTTTGGCCGTTCAAGGGTATTTTACCTGTCAGGAGTACTAGCAATGAGATCAGCAGCCGACAGCTATACGCACATTCAATCCGTC
>CAYYOF010000105.1:0-8907 GCA_964473185.1 uncultured Marinosulfonomonas sp.
ATTGGCGAGAAAATTCTACTTCCGCATCCCCTTAGTTTCGGGGGGGATTACCCCCCCGTCAATCACCGTGCTTGTTCCCGTCTGATATCCAGAAAGCGGACTCATCAGATAAGCCGCTATACCGCCATAATCATCGGGCCGTCCGAAGCGGCGCAGCGGAATGCGCGGGATCACATTTTGCACGAATTTGTCATTTGCCATCAACCCTTTGGTCATATCGCTCTCCGCATAGCTGGGCATAATCGCGTTTGCCGTAATGCCGTAACGCGCCAGTTCCACCGCCAGTGCCCGCACCAGCGCATTCACCGCCCCTTGGAGGCACCGTAATGTTCGTTAAACGCGGCCCCCTCGATTGCCGCAACCGAGGATGTCACCACCAGAAGGCCAAAGGCATCCCCCGCCTTGGCGCGATCTATCATATGCTTTGCTGCCACCTGAAAACAGCGGCGCACCCCGTGCAAATTGGCCCCGAGCATGGCGTCCCATTCCTGTTCGCTGCGTTCGACAAAGGATTTCATCTCGCCGATCACACCGCCATTGGCGAACATCCCGTCCACCCGTCCGAAATCATTCAGCGTTGCGGCAAATCCCGCATTGATCGACGCCTTGTCCAGTATATCCACCTGATAGGCTTTTGCCTTGCCTCCAAGCAATTCGATCGCCTGGTCGTTTTTTTTCACCATTGCGGCCCCAGATTGCCACCGTACATCCAAGGTCGGACAGCGTTCGCGCCATGCCCAGCCCCAGCCCGCCATTGCCGCCGGTAATAATGGCAACACGTCCAGAAAGGTCAAAGGGAGAAGGTAAATGATCCATGGCGGTTCCTGTCCGATTTATTCTACTGGATTCCAGTCTGGTCAGCTGTAAAAGAAAACACAAGGAGAACCAGATGACCAGAAACCTTGTCCTGACCGAAATGCACGGTGCCGTTGCCTTGATAACCCTGAGCCGCCCGCAGGCGATGAATGCCCTGTCGCATGATCTGCTGGCGCAGCTGGTGGCGGCATTGACCCGCGCCGAAGCCGACCCGCAGTGCGGGCCGTAGTTCTGACAGGTGCCGGAGAGCGCGCCTTTACTGCCGGGCTGGACCTTCAGGAAATATCCACCGATCCGGCTGTGTTGCAACAGGCGGTAACAGCAGGTTCACCGACAAACGCGGTGGAGGCAATCGGGCGCATGACTTGTCCGGTAATCGCGGCTGTCAACGGCCATGCCATCACAGGGGGGCTGGAACTGATGCTGGCTTGCGATATGGCCATAGCCGCCCGGAACGCCAAATTCGCCGACACCCACGCGGCGGTTGGTATCATTCCGGGCTGGGGATTATCACAACGCCTGTCGCGGCTGATCGGGATCGCGCGCGCCAGGCAGATGCATTTTTCCGCCCGTGCGATTGATGCGACAACGGCGGAAAGATGGGGGTTGGTGAACAGCGTTGTAGCGCAATCCGACCTGCTGGAAACCGCGCTGGACCTTGCCCGGAGCATCGCCGCCCACGACCCCGATGCCGTGACACAAATCAAGGCGCTGGTGAATGACGGTGCCGCCCTGCCGTTCGGGCAAGCCATGGCGCTGGAAACCAGGCGCAGCAGCGAGAATTATGCCGCGGCCCGCCCGAAAAATCTAATCGCCGATGGCGCGAAGTAGCCCTTCTTGTGCAACTGAAGCGATCAGACGGCCGTCCTGGCTATAGATCGAACCACGGTTGAAGCTGCGTTCGGTTCCGGCAAAGGGGCTGTCCATGGAATAGAGGTGCCAGTTTTCAAACTGCACCGGTGCATGAAAATACAGGCTGTGATCCAGACTGGCGGTCATGACTTTGTTCTGGAACCACGTCAGCCCGTGCGGGCGTAAGGACGAACCAAGCAGTTCCAGATCTGATGCATAGGCCAACACACAATGCTGAATTGCGGGGGTACATCCACGTGCGGCCTGCATACGAAACCACAGGTCGTGGTGGTCATCCACAGGCGCAGGCGCGATGAAATCACGCGGTGCGACCTCGCGGATTTCAATCGGGCGTTTGCGCACGAAATCCTTGCGCAAAGCTTCGGGGATACTGTCCATCGCCGCCGCGCGTAACTCGGCGCGGTTCAACAGACCGTCGGGGCCTTTGACATCCGGCATCGGGTGTTGGTGTTCCCAGCCCTCCCTTGGCAAATGAAACGAGGCAATCATGTTGAAAATCTGCTTGCCCTGCTGCAAGGCCACAACGCGGCGGGTGGTAAAGGTGGCCCCGTCGCGATCCCGTTCGACCTGATAATCGACAGAATACTCCGGATTGCCGGGGCGCAAAAAATAGGCGTGAAGCGAATGGCACGGGCGATCGTCCGGCACCGTCAGATAGGCCGATGCCAAAGCCTGCGCAATCACATGGCCCCCAAAAATACGGGTGCTGGTTTCGCCCCCCACGCCGATGCCGCGAAACAGGTTGTCTTTCACCGGATCGACATCCAGTAAATCCAGCAATTCGGTTGCGGCATCGGTCATATTGTTACCTTTTTCAAACGTCGATGGAACGGGCGATCAATTCTTTCATGATCTCGTTGGTGCCGCCGTAAATCATCTGCACACGGCTGTCGGCATACAAACGCGCAATCGGGTATTCCATCATGAACCCGTAGCCACCAAACAGTTGCAGGCATTCATGCATGACTTCGTTCTGGGTCTGGCTACCCCAGTATTTCGCCATGCTGGCTGTCGCCGCATCCAGCGTGCCCGCTTCCAGCCGCGCGATGCCGTCATTGACAAACGAGCGCAGCAATTCGGCCTTGGTTTTCATTTCGGCCAGTTTGAAGCGGGTGTTCTGGAAATCCATGATCCGCTTGCCGAATGCGCGGCGTTCCTGTGTATAGGCGATTGTCTGTTCCAGTGCGAAATCAATGAATCCCAGTGCGGTAATCGCAATCATCAGGCGCTCCCATGGCAGTTGTTTCATCAATTGAAAGAACCCCTGCCCTTCTTCCGGCCCCAACAGGTTGGATGTTGGCACCCGCACATCTTCAAAGAACAGCTCGGCGGTATCGCTGCCTTTCATGCCCAGTTTCTTGAGGTTGCGCCCCCGCCGAAACCCTTTTGCATCTTTGGTTTCCAGCACAATCAGAGAAACCCCCTTGGCGCCGGCCTCGCGATCGGTTTTGCAGACAATCACCACGATATCGGCGGTGTGGCCGTTGGTGATAAATGTCTTGGAGCCGTTGATTTTATAATGGTTGCCATCACGCACGGCAAAGGTTTGCACCGCTTGCAAATCTGATCCCGTCCCCGGTTCGGTCATGGCAATCGCCGACACGATATCGCCGCTGATCATACCGGGAATCCAGCGTTTCTTTTGTTCGTCGCTACCATAGGCCATCAGGTAATGCATCACGATCGACTGGATGCCATAGCCCCAGCCGGTATCCCCCCCACACGGCCTTGCGCATAAGTGGTGATCGCATCGAACCCCATACCGTCGCCAAAGCCGCCATATGCTTCGGGCACTGCCCCGCCCATAACGCCCTCGGCACCAACCTTGCGCCAGAAATCGCGCGGCACAATGCCCTCATCGGCCCATTTTTCGATATTCGGGGCCAGTTCGGCAGCAAAAAGCCGCGTGGCAGTATCGGCAAACATCCGGTGTTCGTTTTCCACCCAGGAGGCGGTCTCGGTAAACAGGCTCATATCAGTCTTCCTTCGCAGGGGTAAGATGGTCCACAAAGCGGGCGAAGGCTTCAACCGGTGCGCGCTCGGGCGAATAATGGTTTTCAGGTCGGCTCATGTCAGCATAGCCAAGCGCAAGACCGCACACGACCATTTCCACTGCCGGAATTGCCAACCGCTGCTGGATAATGCTGTGGAAGCCGGCAAAGGCCTGCTGCGGGCAGGTATCCAGCCCCTTGCCGCGCGCCGCCAGCATCAGGGTTTGCATAAACAGGCCGAGGTCCAGCCAGGAACCAAGCTCTAGGTCACGGTCAAGGGTTATAAACAGCCCCACCGGTGCATTAAAAAAGTTGAAATTGCGGGCGTGCTGCGCCTGCATCTTGTCTTTATCACCCTTTTCAATCCCGAGCGTACCGTAAAGCCCCCAGCCATTGGCGCGGCGGCGGCTCTGATATGGCTCGTTCCAGCGGGCAGGAGCATAGCTGTATTCCTCGCTATATTGGTCTCCAGCCAGAAAGGCAGAGGTTATTTCATCGCAGAGTTGGTCCCGTACCGCGCCGCGTACCACATGCACTTTCCACGGCTGGGTGTTGGTGCCGCTTGGCGCACGGCTGGCCAGTTCCAGCAGGTTGCGGATGGTTTCATAGGACACCGGATCGGGCTTGAAGGCGCGTATGGAACGGCGTGTCAGGATTGCTTCGAAAACAGTTTTCGTGGGGTTCGGGCGTGTCATCGGGATGCCTTTTTCAAAACAAAACTCAACATGTTGGATTCAAAGGTCACGGGCTGTTCTACCGGCGCATGGGTCTGCCATGTTTTGGCGACCTGCTGTTCAATGGCCGGGGTGATCCGCCCCTTCAGCCATGGCAGGTTCATCCAGCGCTCACGGAATTCCGCAAGCGAGGCGTGTTTGACGATGCTGGGGATTTTCATCTTTTTGACCAGCGAAAACGCACCGTATGCTTGTGCCCGTTTGATGGCAGCCAAAGCCGCAGCCCGCTCCGGTCCCTCGTCATGGAACAGCTTCAGAATATCGTTGAACGACCCTGCATATTCGGGTTCGGAAATGTAGATATGTCCACTGGGTCGCAGCACCCGCGCGAATTCGCCAAATGCGGCATCCATCCGGTCAACCGGCACATGATGCAGCGATTTCATCATGACGATCACATCAATAGTGGCATCGGGCAAAGGTAGCGCTTCGGCTACGCCTTCAACAAATCGCACGCCTTGGGTGTCGGCTTCATTGTTGCGCCTGATCTGCTGCGCATCGGCATCCATTGCCGTTACGCTGGCGGCACCTGATCTGTCCGCGATCCGGCGGGCGAACCAGCCGTCACCACAGCCCAGATCCAGCACATCCGCCCCGGACAGATCAACCGCCTGCGTCAGCAGGTCGAATTCGCTTGGTGGTTTGGATTTCGCATTCATTTTTCACCTCCCAGAAGTTGACGCGCCCGTTCGACAACGGGCAAATCAATCAGTTTTCCATCCAGCCGTATCGCGCCTTTTGCCCCTTCGGTATCGGCCGCGGCAACTACTCTTCCGGCCCAAACCAGTTCATCGGAAGACGGTGCAAAACCACGGTTCACCACCTCTACCTGTTTCGGGTGGATGCACATTTTGCCACCAAAACCCAACCCTTTGGCATGGGCAGTATCCTGCTCCAGCACTGTCATGTCATCCAGATTGACGCAAACCCCGTCAAGCGGTGCAACCAGACCCGCCATTGCCGAAGCCACAACAATTCGCGAGCGCGCGTACAGCAGGCCTTCGGCCTCGTCCCGGATGCCCGTATCCAGTTGAAAATCAACCGACCCGAACCCCAGTCTGGCAATGCCCTTTGTTGCGGCCAGATCGCCAACAGTCCACAGCCCACGCGCGGTTTCGATCAACGCGATAACCGGCAAAGGCAGAGGCAAAGCGCCAACAAAGGCGTTCAGTTCCGTAACGTCTTCGGCTTTGGGCAACATGATATGCCTGATGCCGGACCTGCCCAGCAGGGCTATGTCATCCGCGTGCCAAGGTGTGCCAATGCCATTTATTCGCACGATAACCTCTGCACCATCCGTTCCGCCGTTTTGCAGCCAGTCGGCAATATTACAGCGTGCCATCTCCTTGGCTTCTGGTTGAACCGCATCTTCAAGGTCAATGACAATGGCATGGGCACCGCTGGCAGCGGCGCGGTCAAATCTCTCGGGGCGATCCCCGGGAACAAACAGGCAGGAGCGGATCATAAGTGGTTCCTTCAGGATGCAGTTTCGTGTTGTTCGATCCGCAAAGTATTGGAATAGCTGAAGCGTTCGGATGGATACAGGTTGATTGCCACTTCGTAGATTTCGGATGCATCCGATAGATAGTGGCGGGTGATTTTCAACGCAGGATCGCCGGCGGTGGCGTGCAGTATCGCGGCCTCGGCGGCATTCAGGCTGGTTGCGGTTATCTTCTGGCGGATCTCGAAAGCGGCAACGCCGTAACGTTGCTCGATCAATGTGAATATCGCAACACCGGCCCCTTCAATGTCGTCCAGCACCCCCCGATAGGCGCGCGCGACATAAACATCCGTTAGCGATACGGGATGCGGATCCGCCTCCATCATGCGCAGCCCGTGCAACTGCAGCCAGCTTTGCCCCTGTGCGCAGTGCAGCAAAGCCGCCGTTTCCGCGTCAGCTTCGATATCAGAGGTTTCCAGCACCTCCAGCACGATATCCTGTGCATACTTATGCAAATCTGAAACCGTATCGCCCGTCTGAATGTATCTCTGGGAGATGCTGTTGGACCTGACTGTGGTGCCCACACCGGCACGGCGCGACACCAGCCCCTTCATTTGCAAACGCCGGATTGCTTCGCGGGTTGTATGCCGGCTGATATCGAATTGTTTGCACAGCTCGTTTTCGGTCGGCAAATTGGACCCGACCGGATAACGCCCCGAAAGGATGTCTTCCGTCAGCGCCTGGGCAACCACCGCATAGCGCGGGCTAGCCGAGGTGGTGGATGAGTGCAATTTTTTCCCCTGCATTGTGCCGTTATACCTGACTTGCTGATTGATCTCTATAAAACTGATGGAGTATTACGATAAAAGCCGCGCGTTGTCCGCCCCGATTTTTGGTGCCCGTTTTTGCGGCATGTCTTCTCTGGGGCAGCGTATCGGACTGACCAGCAGACGAGTCGACTCGCCGTCGTTCTGGTCGGTTTCCACAATCAGTCCCTGTTCGGCAACAAACGGGTTTTCGAGCGCCTGTGCCACATCGTTTACCGGTGCAATCGGCACATGGCCATTCAGACGCTTCAGCCATTCGGTAGTCGTGGCCGTAGACAAAACCGCATCCAGTTCCTGGGTCAGGGTGTCGCGATTTTTCAGGCGCGCGCCGTAGTCACAATAACGCGGGTCGGTTTTCCATTCGGGCTTGCCGATTCGGGCGGCCAGAACGCCCCAGAATTTTTCCTTGTTGCACATAATGAACACCCAACCATCCGCAGTGCGATACAACTGGCTGGGGGTGAGCGATGGATGCGCCGAACGTGGCGCGCGGCCAACCACATCGCCCTCGTTCAGATACCATGCGCCGACATAGGCCAGATTATGCAGGGCCACATCGAACAGGCTGACATCAATATCGCGTCCCTTGCCCGTGGTTCTGGCCCCGAGAACCGCCGACACCATCGCCAATGCCGCCGTTGTTCCGGTCATAAGATCGACAATCGACAGACCAAACCGCGCCGGAGGGCCGTCCGGCTCGCCGGTTACAGAAAGATAGCCGGCTTCGGCCTGCATCAGATAATCATACCCCGGCCACGACGCGCGGGATCCTTCACGCCCGTAGGCAGACAAATGGGCGCAAACGATTGCGGGGTTCAGCTCTTTCATGGCGTCATATGTCAGGCCTAATCTGGCCGGTATATCTCCGCGCAGATTATTGAACAGAACATCTGCGGTTTTGACCAACTTGCGCAGTTGCGCCATGCCTTCATCCGATTTCAAATCAAGTGTGATACTCTTTTTGTTGCGGTTGAATGCTTCATGGAACAGGCTCTCGCCGTCCTTGGTGAAATGGGGGCCGACAAGGCGCCCGACATCACCGCCAACGGCGGCATTTTCAACCTTGATGACATTTGCCCCGAGGTCGGCCAGATGCTGGGTGGCAAAGGGGCCGGCACCGTATTGTTCCACCGCCAAAACCGTTAATCCATCTAGTGGTAGGCTCACGCTGGGTTCCTTTCGACCAGCTGTTTGGCAATGATGATACGTTGTAATTCATTGGTGCCCTCGCCGATCATCAACAGGGGGGCATCCCGATACAGGCGTTCAACATCGTATTCCCTGGAATACCCGTAGGCCCCGTGAATGCGCATACAATCGGTTGCATTGGCCTGCGCCGCCTCGGTCGCGGCAAATTTTGCCATGCCGGCTTCCATGTCACAGCGTTCGCCCCGGTCATAGGCCGCTGCGGCTGCCTCGGTCAGGAGGCGACCGGATTCATATCGCGTTGCCATTTCCGCCAGCATCAACTGGATCGCCTGATGCTCGCAGATCGGCTTGCCAAAAGTTTTGCGGATTTGCGCATAATTGACCGCCATATCCAGCGCCGCCTTTGCCACGCCGACACCGCGTGCCGCCACGTTGATACGGCCCAGTTCCAGACCGGAAAGTATCTGCTGCAACCCACGGCCCTCGACACCGCCAATCAGGCAATCGGCAGGCACCTTGTAGTTCTCGAACAGCAGTTCGCAGGTGTCGATCCCGCGATAACCAAGCTTTTCAAGCTTGCGCACAACGATAAAACCTTCGTCCTTTTCGGCGATGAACAGGCTCATCCCACGGTGGCGGGGGTCGGCCTTTGGATCGGTTTTGACCAAAAGAGCCAGACAATTTCCGTGCAGCGAATTGGTGATCCACGTCTTGGTGCCATTTACCACATAATGATCGCCCTCTCGTTTGGCGGTCGTGCGGATTGCCTGAAGATCGGTGCCGCAATCCGGTTCGGTCAACCCGACGCCACCGCGCAATTCGCCAGTGGCAAAACGCGGTAAATATTTTTTCTTTTGCGCGTCGGTGCCGTGGCGTTGAACCGCTGACGCCATGATAAGATGGGAATTGATGATCCCCGACAGGGACATCCAACTGCGGGTGATACGCGCAACGATCCGGGCATAGGTTGTCGTCGACAGCCCCAACCCGCCGTATTCCTCTTTAATAATGCAGCCAAACAGCCCCATCTCTTTCATCTTTTCGACGATCTCGCGGGGGTATTCGTCCTTGTATTC
>CAYYOF010000106.1:0-8804 GCA_964473185.1 uncultured Marinosulfonomonas sp.
CGAATCCGCGCTATTGATACTCTCGATGTAGCTGCGCAAAGTCGAAATCAGGCGCACACGCGCGCTTCCGCCCCGCGCCTCGGAAGCCTCAAGGCTACTGAATGCGGCTTTCAATGTCGCCTCGCGCAGCAGGAACAACATCTCCTGCTTGCTCTTCACATAGTGGTATAATGCCGGCTTGGTCACCCCAAGGCTTTCGGCGATATCGCCAAGAGAGGTGCCGTGAAACCCATACTTATTGAACGCCCGCGCAGCGCCGCGCAACACCGCCGCCCGCTTAAGTGCCCGCACCTGCGCCGCATCTGGGATCGCATTGCCCCACGCTTGTTTGTTCGAAACCCTTGCCACAAAATACTCCTTTGGATTGTCAGGCAAACCAGCCGATCGACTCAATTGAACGGTCGGTAACCTCATAAACCTAGAATAAAATCACTTGAACCGCAACTAAAATAAGTGAATGACAATTCAATTGTCCTAAGCTACCGTTAGACGAATCAGCACTGCATGGCATTTGTCCTGCGGCGCGAGAATTTATGCCGCAGGAGAATGCAATGGCCCCAGCTTTCAAGAAAAATGACGCTTTTATACTGGGTGTTACGCTGCATGAAGCGCGCACCAAGGTAGACGACAAGCGGCTTGAGGAAATGGTCTATGACACCGCCAAAGCCGCGTTGGACGACGTAGGAATCAACCGTGCCGATCTGGATCACGTAACCATTGCCGCCTGCGACGAACTGGACGGGCGCAGCATTTCAAGTATGCTGCTGGCCGCGCCGTCAGGTGCCTATCTCAAGGACGAAATCAAGGCGACCGATTCGGGCCTGACGGGCCTGTGCCTTGAGGCGACGCGCATCCGGTCCGGGCGGTTTCATCTGGGGCTTCTGGTCAGTTGGAACAAAAGTTCGATCGCGCCGTTTGAAGATGTGATGCGGATGCGCTGCGAACCGTTTTATACTCGGCCTATCGGGCTGAACATGTCCATCACCGACGGGCTGTTCGCCGGGGCCATGGGCAATGTGAGTGAGGCACAGGCCAGCACGGTCGCCGCCAACTACGGTCAGGCCGCCGCGAAAAACCCCCGTGGCATTGCCCGTGATCCGGCCGACGCCGACGCTATTGCCGTTTCGCCCTATGTGGCAACACCGCTGCGCGAAGGGCACCGCCCGCCGGTTACCGATGGCGCGGTTGCGATGGTTGTGGTGTCGGGGAAATGGCTGAATGATCACCCCGAAGCGACGCCGTTGGCGCGCCTGTCCGGTATCGGTTGGACCCTTGAAAGCTATCAGTTGGGGCAAGAAAGGATGGCCTCGATGCAAGGGCTTAAGACAGCCTTCTCCGATGCGCTAAGCGATGCGGGTCTGGCCAAAGCCGGTGATCTTGATGTGATCGAAATCGAGGCCCAGACTGCCTATCATGACATCGCCACCCGTCAGGCGCTGGCCCTTCCAAGTGGTCAGACCATATCGCCGTCCGGTGGGCCGTTCGCCCAGAACCCCTATTTCTGCGCCGGTCTGATCAGCGCCGCCGAAGCGGTGTTGCAGGTCGCCGGACAGGCCGGGCCGGTTCAGGCCGGTCAGGTAAAAACAGCTGCGGCCATCGGGTTTCACGGCTTTGCCCATCAGGGCAATGTCACCGCCATTTTCGAGGAGATCCCAGCATGAACCCGCAACAGGTAGCCGTTATCGGCACGGGTCAGACCGTTTTCAAAAAGCACCACGACGACAAAACCTATGCCGAACTGGTGCAGGACGCGACGCTGGCTGCTTTGGCTGATGCCAAAATGACGCCCGATGAAATTGACGCGGTGGTTTTCTCCATGGCGCCGACCGAGTTCGCCGGAATCCATGACATCGAAAAATGGTCGGTCGATTCGATATTCGGGGTCGGCAAGCCGCTGATGCGTATCCATACGGGCGGGGCCACGGGTGGTTCGGCGCTGCATGCGGGGTATACGCATGTGGCTTCGGGGATGTTTCGCAATGTGTTGGTGGTCGGGGCTGACCGGGTGGCGGAAACGCCGGATGCGCAGCATGTCCTCAATCTGATCTGGGACCGGTTTTACGAGTTCGATTTCGCCCTGAACACGGTGACCATGACGGCCCTGTCAACCCAGCGCCAGATGGCCAAGTATGGCACCACGCGGGAACAATTCGCCCAGGTGGTCGTACGGGCCCGCGCCAATGCGCTGAAAAATCCGAACGCGCATCTAAAGGGGGAAATCACCATTGATGACGTGCTGAATTCTGAGCCAATTTCATGGCCTTACAGACTATTTGATTGTTGCCCCCGATCATCGGGAGGGGCGGCAATGGTGCTAACAACACTGGACGGCGCACGAGATAAATGCGCCAACCCGGCCTTTATTAACGGTGTCGGCGCCACCACAAGTACGGTGTTTCAGGGTGACAAAGTCGGCCCCAAGGCAGATGTCGAATACGCCGATCTGGCCGAATTGGAAATCGCCGGAAAAGAGGCCTATGCGCAAGCGGGAATCACCAATCCAATGAAGG
The DNA here is from genome assembly GCA_964473185.1 of uncultured Marinosulfonomonas sp. Classification (GTDB taxonomy): domain Bacteria; phylum Pseudomonadota; class Alphaproteobacteria; order Rhodobacterales; family Rhodobacteraceae; genus Profundibacter. The sequence continues at coordinate 2,511 of CAYYOF010000106.1, forward strand.
AAATTCAGGTGGCCGAACTGTACGATCCGTTCAGCTCGATGCAGTTCCCACAGCTCGAATCGCTTGGGTTTTGCGCACGCGGCGAATCTCCGGCCCTTAGTGACGAAGGGGCGTTTGATATGGGTGCCGATCTGACGGTTTCGCCCTCGGGTGGCACGCTTTGCACCAATCCGATTGGTGTGACCGGATTGGTACGCACCATTGAGGCCGCCAATCAGGTCATGCAGCGGGCCGGCGACATGCAGGTTTCGGGCGTACGCAATGCCGTGGCGACAGCCATCGGCGGGTCTGCACAATTTTACACATGTTCGGTTTTTGGGGCCGACCATCTTTGACAAAAAAGGGAGCCAGAACAATGGCAAATGACAAAACTAAAGCCAGCGACGTGATTTCCGGGGAATGGAATGTCCGGTACAATTATTCGGTCGGCAAGGTCGCCGGGACATTCTTTGACGCCCTGAAAGAGCGTAAGATATTGGCCAGCAAAAGCAGCAAAAGCGGTATGTCCTACCTGCCACCCCGCGCCTATTGCGAACGCTCGTTCGAACCTTGTGATGAATGGGTTGAGGCCGGCCACGAAGGTGTGATCGAGGCTGCGACAATCGTATCGGCTGCGTTCGAGCACCTGCCCCCCCCGCCCTATGCCATCGCTTATGTACGCCTTGACGGGGTCGATACGGCGATGATCAATTTCGTGCGCAATCTAGATATGTCGGATCTGGACGCGGCGATGGAAAAACTGAAACCGGGCACCCGTATCAAGGTGGAATTCATCGACGACCCCAAGGGCGAAGTGACCGATTTCCACTATATGCTTTAGGCGCAGCCTCGGCAGAATACGCCGTTGAACGAGAACAGCGCGCGTGACTTCCTCCACCAGCCCCAGCCCTCGCGGGGCTGGTGTGATTGTCGTGTGCAAATCCTATAAATCTCTAAAAATCAACTAGATAGCCCATTTTTAGTAAGGCTTGGGGTTGCGTCACTAGTAATTGAGTGTTACTCAATTACTAGTGACGCAACCCCAGCCCTGATCCAGAACTGGCCCATATAAATGTTTCAATCCGATCTTCTGCTAGACAGCCCCGAGGCGACACAGAACCGTGCGGCGATGATGGCGATGATTGAGCGGATGCGAGGGCTTGAGGCGCGGGCGGCAGGGAAATCAGCGCGCTCAGAGGCACGTTTTGCCAAACGCGGACAGTGTCTGCCGCGTGAACGGTTGGCGCGTCTGCTTGATCCGGGTGCACCGTTTCTTGAGGTTGGCAATATGGCCGGATACCTGCGTGACGGGGCTGACCCCGAGGTCTCTGTGCCCGGAGCAAGCCAGATCGCCGGTATTGGATTTGTCAGCGGTATCAAATGTATGATCGTTGCCAATGACAGCGGCATTGACGCAGGCGCGATCACCGATCCGGGTGGTGAAAAGATCATCCGCTGTCAGGAAATTGCGCTGGAAAACCGGCTGCCATTTGTGTTTCTGGTGGAAAGCGCGGGGGCCAACCTGATGCGCTACCGGGTTGAGCGGTTCGTGCATGGCGGTGCGATTTTCCGAAATCTGGCGCGGCTTTCTGCGGCTGGATGTCCGGTTATCACGGTGCTGCACGGGTCGGCCACCGCCGGCGGGGCCTATATGCCGGGGTTGAGCGACTATGTAGTGTCGGTTCGCGGGCGTGGGCGGGCATTTCTGGGCGGGCCACCACTGGTCAAGGCCGCCACCGGGGAAACGGCCGATGCGGACGAATTGGGCGGCGCAGAAATGCATGCAACCAAGACCGGGCTGGTGGAGTATCTGGCCGAGGACGACGTTGCCGCGCTTGGCATGGCGCGCAAGCTGATTGGTGGGTTCAAGTGGGATCGCGGCGCGGCGCCGCGCGATTTTTCCGCGCCGCGCTATTCCAGCGATGAACTCTGTGCGATTGTTCCTGCTGATGCGCGCAAACCCTATGACATGCGCGAGATTGCCGCGCGGTTGGTAGACGGGTCGGATTTTACTGAATTCAAGCCGCTGTTCGGGCCGCAGACGGTCTGTTTGCAGGGCGCGATTCACGGGCATAGCTGCGCGATCATCGGCAATAACGGTCCGATTGATAATGCAGGCGCAATGAAGGCGGCGCAATTCATTCAACTGTGTTGCCAGTTGAATCAGCCGATCATCTATTTACAAAACACCACCGGATACATGGTCGGCGTCACCTATGAACAGGCCGGTATGATCAAAAACGGCGCGGTGATGATACAGGCCGTAGCAAACGCAACCGTGCCACAGATCACCTTGATGACCGGATCCAGTTTCGGGGCCGGAAATTACGGCATGTGCGGGCGCGCCTTTGGCCCTCGGTTTCTGTTTTCATGGCCCAACGGCCAGACTGGGGTGATGGGTGGTGAACAAGCGGCCAAAACCATGAGCATCGTCGCCACCGAGGGCGCGGAGCGGCGCGGCCAAACTGTCGACCTCGATGAAATAGTGGCGCAGGAAGATCGTATCATCACGCTGTTCGGGGAACAGGCCGATGCCTTCACCACCTCGGGGCTGCAACTTGACGACGGCGTGATTGATCCGCGCGACAGCCGTAAGGTGCTGGGCTTTTGTCTGACTACCATTGCCGAGGCCAGCGCCCGCAAACTGCATCCCGTCACTTTCGGAACTGCCCGCTTTTGAGCGGCCCATCAACACCAGCCTGATCAAGAGGATAAAAATGGAATTCACCACCGAACACGTCGAACTGGGCCGCTCGATCGAGCGCTTTATCGCCTCCGAGATTAACCCGTATGTGGAAGACTGGGAAAAGGCCGGACTGTTTCCGGCGCATGAACTGTTCAAGAAGATGGGCGATATGGGATTTCTTGGCATCCATAAACCGGTTGAATATGGCGGGATGGGGCTGGACTATAGCTATGGTATCGTCATGGCTGAAGCATTGGGCACGGCCGATTGCATGGGGGTGCCTTTGTCGATCGGCTGTCAGACCGACATGGCGACACCGGCGCTGGCGCGCTATGGCTCGGACGCATTGCGGCGTGAATTTCTGACCCCCTCGATTGCCGGAGATCTGGTCGGGGCCATCGGAGTTTCCGAACCCGGCGCCGGATCGGATGTGAATGCAATCAAAACTTCGGCCCGCTCGGACGGCGATGATTACGTCATCAACGGCCAGAAAATGTGGATCACCAATGCCACGCAGGCCGATTGGGTCTGCTTGCTGTGCAACACCGCCGACGGGCCGTCTTACCGTGACAAAACGCTGATCATTGTGCCGCTGGATACGCCCGGCGTGACGCGGGGTGCAAAGCTCGACAAGTTGGGGATGCGGGCATCGGATACGGCGCCGTTGTTTTTTGAGGATGTGCGCGTCCCCAAAAGCAACCGGATTGGCGACGAAAATCAGGGCTTTATTTATCAGATGCAGCAGTTTCAGGAGGAACGCATGTGGGCTGGTGCAGCCAGCCTGAAACTGATGGAACGGTCAATTTCGGACGCGGTAGAATACACCGGCCAGCGTCAGGCCTTTGGTGCCAGCATTCTGGACAACCAATATGTGCAGTTCCGCCTGGCCGAGTTGCAGACCGAGGTCGAATTACTGCGCTCGATTGTCTACCGTGCCTGTGATTTGTATATCGCCGGCGAAGAGGTGACCACGCTGGCCTCGATGGCCAAGCTGAAGGTCGGGCGGCTGCAACGCGAAGTGGCGGATGCCTGTTTGCAGTTCTACGGCGGCATGGGGTTCATGAACGAAACCCCGATTTCGCGGTTCTATCGCGACGGGCGATTGTGTTCCATTGGCGGTGGCGCGGATGAGATCATGCTAAAGATTCTGGCCAAGAACCTTGGCATGACCCCCTCGCCCAAGGGGCGCGGATGATGTCACCCGCCCCCCTTGACATTCCTTACAAAACCTTGGGTTTATCCCGTGATGACGGGGTGTTGCGCCTGACGCTGAACCGGCCCAAGCAACGCAATGCCATCAACGAAGCGATGATTGGCGAGCTGGAACAAGTGGTGGCGGCGCTGGCAGATGATCTGAGCACGCGCATCGTGATGATCCGCGGCGCGGGCGGCAGTTTCTGCGCCGGCGGCGATCTCAAGGATTTTCAGCGTAACTATCAAGGCGCTGACAATGTTGAACGGGTGGCGGGCGAAAACCGCCGCTTTGGCCGTCTGCTGAGCGCGATTAATTCACTGCCGCAGGTGGTGATCATGCTGATCGAGGGCGCGGCCATGGGCGGGGGCGTTGGCCTGACCTGCCTTGGCGATATCTCGATCTGCACCGCCGATGCGCTATTTTCCATGACTGAAACCGGTATGGGCATTCCTCCGGCCCAGATCGCGCCCTTCGTGGTGCAGCGCATCGGCCTGACCCATACCCGCCGTCTGATGTTGAGCGCCGCGCGCTTTAACGGGACCGAGGCACTGCGGCTGGGACTGGTGCATCAGGTCGTCAACGACGCGGCGGCGCTGGAAACGGCAGCGGATGCCGTGATCGCGCAGGTTCTGCGTTGCGGGCCGCGCGCCAATGCCGCCACCAAGGAAATTCTGCAAAGCTGTCTTGCGGCCCCGCTTGAGGACACGCTTGATATGGCCGCGACCCGTTTTGCCGAGGCCCTGAAGGGCGACGAGGCGCGCGAAGGTATCACCGCCTTTCATGACAAACGCGCACCCGCCTGGGTGCCTGCCCGGAAAGATGCGTAATGGCCCAGTTTGATTCAGTTCTGATTGCCAATCGCGGCGAAATTGCTTGCCGGATCATCCGCAGCGCCAAATCGCTGGGCTATGGCACGGTCGCAGTTTATTCCGACGCCGACAAAGATGGCGCGCATATGCAGGCCGCCGACATGGCCGTGGCCATCGGCCCCGCGCCGGCGACAGAGTCCTATCTGAGCGCTACAAAGATCATTGACGCCGCGCAGAAATCCGGCGCGGGCGCGGTGCATCCCGGGTATGGCTTTCTGGCCGAAAACGCGGATTTTGCACAGGCTTGCGCCGACGCAGGTCTGGTGTTCATCGGTCCCTCGCCGCAGGCGATCCGCGTCATGGGCGACAAAGCCGAGGCCAAGCGCCGGATGATCGACGCGGGTGTGCCTTGTGTGCCCGGTTATAACGATGTGGATCAGTCGGACGAGGTGCTTTTGGCGGCCGCGCTTGAGATTGGCGTGCCGCTGTTGGTCAAGGCCTCGGCAGGCGGTGGCGGCAAGGGCATGCGCTTTGTTAACGATCCCGCCGACATACCCGCAGCGATAGAGGCGGCGCAGCGCGAGGCGCTGGCAGCGTTCGGCAGTGACACGCTGATCCTTGAACGCGCCATCCGCAATGCACGCCACATCGAAATTCAGGTTTTTGCCGACAGTCACGGCAACGTGGTGCATCTGGGTGAACGCGATTGTTCGATCCAGCGCCGCCACCAGAAGGTAATAGAAGAGGCCCCGGCCCCCGGTGTTTCCCCCGAATTACGCGACAAGATGGGCAGCGCCGCTGTTCAGGCCACCCAAGCAATCAATTACTGTGGTGCGGGCACTGTGGAATTTCTACTGAGCAATGATGGCAGTTTCTATTTTCTTGAGATGAATACACGGCTTCAGGTGGAACATCCGGTAACCGAGTTGATTACCGGGCAAGACCTTGTCGCCTGGCAACTGGCGGTTGCGCAGGGGGACCCCTTACCGCTGACCCAAGATGAGATCAGGTTCGAGGGCCACGCCATCGAGGCGCGACTTTATACCGAGATGCCCCATCAGGGGTTCATGCCCTCGACCGGGGATGTGCTGGTTTGGGAGGGCCCCACGGGCGACGGTATCCGGGTCGATCACGGGTTGGCAGCGGGGCAGGAAGTCACGTCGTTCTATGATCCGATGGTGGCCAAGATCATCGCCTATGGCCCTGACCGCGAGGTGGCGCGGCGAAGGTTGAAGGCGGCGTTGAAGGGCACTGTGTTGCTGGGGGTCGAGACCAACGCCGATTTTTTGGCCGGGCTGCTGGATCATCAAACATTCATCGACTGCGCCGCCGATACCGGATTTCTGGATCGCGAGATGGGCACGCTGGGGCTGAGTGCTCCGACTGCCGGGCCTAGGCTGGCCGCACTTTGCGCGGTGTTGATGCAACGCCGCTGTGTGGCGGGGCAAAGCGCCATCGCGCCTGAATTGCACGACTGGCACAGCGATGGGCAGGCGACATCGTATTTCCGGCTGTGTGATGGGCAGGTTACCTTTGACCCACGCGTTACGGCAAAGGGGGGGGATGCCTATGCAGTGACGCTGAAGGATCAGGTGTTTGATGTGGAAATCCAGCACGATACGGCC
>CAYYOF010000107.1:0-8299 GCA_964473185.1 uncultured Marinosulfonomonas sp.
AGCATAACCTTGCCAAGGTTAGGGTCGAGAGTTCGAATCTCTTCGCCCGCTCCAAATGGATCACAAAACGGCGTAGCCTTATGGCTGCGCCGTTTGTCGTTCAGAGCGCATCCAGTCTATTCAAGTTTATATATTCAACCGGCAATCCGAGGCAGCGTTGATATAAGTTAATGCGTTCGGGTTGCTGGGTGAGTTCAATTAGAATGGATTTGCTCTAGCCCGTTAAAATGCCTTGAATGTCAGCGTGGTTAGCGAACGTTTGATGCCTTTGATATCCAGCAGGTTGTCGCTGATATATTTGCCCACGTCCTGATCCGTCGGAATATACATCTTCATCATCAAATCATAATCACCCGATGTCGAATACAGCTCGGAATGAATTTCACGGGCAATAATCTCTTGCGCGACTTTATAGGTTTTGCCGGGGCGACAGCGCAGCTGGACGAATACACAGGTGGACATGGGGATCTCCGATTATCTGGTTTGGCCAAACTTGGCACGAAAACCGCACCCGCCACAAGAAGCATTGCGCATGGCTTGGATTCCCCCCCCACCCCGCCTATAGAAGGCGCGAACAACCATGCGGAGGCGGTTATGCGCACAGCTAAAATCACGCGGAAAACGGCAGAGACCGACATTACGGTTGAAGTGAACCTTGATGGCACCGGTCTCTATGACAATGAAACCGGCGTTGGCTTCTTTGACCATATGCTGGACCAGCTGTCGCGTCACTCACTGGTGGATATCACCGTGCGGGCCAAGGGTGATCTGCACATTGATGACCACCACACGGTTGAAGATGTCGGCATTGCGTTGGGGCAGGCATTGGTGGCGGCTTTGGACGAAAAAAAGGGTATCCGGCGCTATGGCGAATGCCATTTGCCGATGGATGACGCCCAAATACGGTGCGCGCTGGACCTGTCTGCACGGCCCTATCTGGTGTGGAATGTTGAAATGCCAACGGCCAAAATCGGCACGTTTGACACTGAACTGGTGCGCGAATTCTTTCAGGCGCTGGCCACGCATGGCGGCATCACCCTGCACATTGACCAGATCCACGGGTTTAACAGCCACCACATCGCCGAGGCGGCGTTCAAGGCGGTCGCGCGGGCGTTGCGGATTGCGCTAGAGACAGACCCGCGCAAATCGGACGCGATCCCGTCCACTAAGGGTAAGCTGTAAATGCTCACCGTTCTGATTGATTACGAGTCCGGCAATCTGCATTCGGCTGAAAAAGCCTTTCAGCGCATGGCGGTTGAGGCGGATGCGGGCGAGGTGATTGTCACCTCATCCCCCGATGACGTGCTGCGGGCCGACCGAATTGTGCTGCCCGGGGATGGCGCATTTCCGGCCTGCAAAGCAGCGTTGTTTGACCATTCCGGCCTGTTTGAAGCCACCCGCGAGATGGTGATCGACAAGGGCCGCCCGTTTCTGGGCATTTGTGTCGGTATGCAGATGATGGCCACGTGGGGACGCGAATACGAGGATACGCGCGGGTTTGACTGGATCGGCGGCGAGATTGTGAAGATCGCGCCAACCGACAAGGCGCTGAAGGTGCCGCATATGGGGTGGAACAATCTGGTTTTGGACCGCCGCCACGCGGTTCTGGAAGGCGTGAAAACCGGCGATCACGCCTATTTCGTGCACAGTTACAAGTTTGATGTGGCCAACCCTGCGGACCGCATTGCGCATGTGGATTATGGCAGTGATATCACCGCCATCATCGGGCGTGACAACATGCTGGGCATGCAGTTCCACCCCGAAAAAAGCCAGAGCGCAGGGCTGCGACTGATTTCCAATTTCCTGACGTGGGCGCCTTAGGTTAATCCACACGGCTCCAAGTCTGTTTCTTACAAATCGGCCCAGCACAACCACTGATCAGCAACCTGTCCCCGACCACATCAATCGCGGCTTTGGCGGTCAGGCTCATGATTGGCACGAAAACACGACCGTTCCGATAGGTCTCGGGGCTGACCTCGACCAAATTCCAGAACAGGGTTTTGCCGGTGTTTTTTGTAATGATCGACTGCCCGTATCGATCATACGTGCGCACCAGCTTGCCACAAAACGCGGCCCCGCATCTGCTCACCACCACATGGCCTGTTTGTTTCTTGCCATCAGGCGGGGACAACCACGTGCCCAATATGGCTTGCGCCGAGACAGGTGTAGCCGCCACCCCCAATGCGATAAAGACCCCATATATCAGGGGCTTGACAGAAATAAAGCGTATCATTTCATCTTCTTTCAAATAGCGCGGCCATAAACAGGCCTAAAAAATCTTGGGTTGTAATAATGTGAATAAAATACACGTAGTCATTCAAAACGCCACGAAAAAAGCCAGCACCCGCAGGCACTGGCTGATTTTGAACTTTTTGACGTGGACGCCGTAGAGCTAACGGATCACTCTATCCGTTTCCAAATGCCGCCATTGCGGCAAATTCCAAAGACACAGCCTTTGATTGCCAGATTGTTTCCAGTCATAGTCATTTTCGAACTGTAAGTTTTATCGCGATCAGGCGCCCAGACTTTGCCGCCATTATAATATCCACCACCTTGGGGAACCATACCCCAGATAATCTTGCGGCCAATATTATCTGACGCAAGCGGTGCACCGCTGCTGTCAAAAGACTTCACCAATACACCACAGATTTTTGCGCCGCACGCGGATACCTTGATATGGCCAAAGTTACCGTTGTCGTCTTTTGCTGTTTTCCACAAACCTTCGACCGGATCGGCAAATGCCGGAGCCGCCAGTGCGAATATAAACGCGAAAATAAGTCCTAGTTTCTTCATTTTGGTTTCCTCCCATAAATTATAGCAGCCATTCTGCCCAGACTGGCCCGATCTGGCAAGCCTAACGTTGGGTCGTTTGATCGCTTTGCATTTGCCCCCGCTTCGTGCAAAACAGCGCATGAATGATCCAGACAAGGCCACAAATTATGATCCTATACCCCGCAATTGACCTGAAAGACGGCCAAGCCGTGCGCCTGATCAAAGGCGATATGACAAAATCCACCGTGTTTAATGACAGCCCCGCGCAGCAAGCCCGTGCCTTTGTCGATGCAGGCTGTGAATGGCTGCATCTGGTTGATCTAAACGGGGCCTTTGCCGGCGAACCGGTGAACGGGGCCGCTATTGAAGCCATTCTGGCGGCCACGGACGTGCCTGCGCAACTGGGCGGCGGTATCCGCGATATGGCCACGATCGAGCGCTGGATCGAGCGCGGCATTGCGCGGGTTATTCTGGGCACGGTTGCTGTGGAAAACCCTGATCTGGTGCGTGAAGCGGCGCGGGCATTTCCGGGCAAGGTTGCTGTGGGGATTGATGCGCGGGGTGGCCGCGTTGCAACCAAAGGCTGGGCCGAGGAAACCGACGTGATGGTCACCGATCTGGCGCGTTCGTTCGAGGACGCAGGCGTGGCCGCGATCATCTACACCGACATCAACCGCGACGGCGCGATGCAGGGACCGAACGTTGGGGCGACTGCGGCGTTGGCCAATGCGGTGGACATTCCGGTGATTGCCTCGGGCGGGGTCAGCTCGATGGCGGACCTTGAGGCATTGCGCGATTGCGGGGCACCGTTGAACGGGGCGATTTCGGGGCGGGCGCTGTATGACGGGGCGATTGATCTGGGCGCGGCGCTGGCGTTGTTGAAGGGGTAGCGCGTGTCTAAAGTTATCAAGACCAGCTTACCGCCGCAAAGCATGCTACAGACGGTTATACAGCCTGATGACTTTCTGGATTGCTACAGGTGCGAAACATCCATTGATGTGGAACAGGCGGCAAAGCGAGCGATGGCTTTTCCATTCTGGGTTAACTGGCTGATGAAAATTCGCAATATTGTCGTTACGCCTCTTGGCCTGAGGACCGATCTGGGCAAAGGCGAAACAATCGGGTTTTTTCCTGTCGTGATGCGCAATGACGCCGAGATCATCTTGGGATTTGATGACAAGCATCTGGATTTTCGCATCTCGATCCTGACCGATGGCAGCCACGCATACGGGGCCACTTGGGTGCGACGGCACAACTGGCTGGGGCGCTTCTATCTGATGGTGATTATGCCGTTCCATATATTGATCATGCGCAATGCGGTTGGGCGGATAGATTAATGAATAGCCCTTGCTCAGGATATGCAAGGTGAACGCCCTTACAGCCCTGTTCCTGCTGGCCTTCTCAGCCGCGACCCTACTGCCTGGCGGGTCCGAAGTTGCGCTGGTGGCGATGGTCTCATTGTCGGAACACGCCACCCTGACCCTGCTGGCGGTGGCCAGCGTTGGCAACATCCTGGGCTCGGTGCTGAACTACTGGCTGGGCCGCATGGCGCTGCATTATCAGGATCGCAAATGGTTCCCCGTGTCAGGCCCCGCATTAACCAAAGCCCAAGGCTGGTTCAGCCATTGGGGCCAATGGGCGGTGTTGCTGGCGTGGGTGCCGATTATTGGCGATCCGATCACCGTGGCGGCGGGGGTAATGCGGATGCGGTTCGGGCTGTTTTTACTGCTGGTCAGCGTCTCGAAAACACTGCGGTATCTGGTGATTCTTAGTGTACTTAACCTGCTTTAACCATCTGTAATACAATGCTTTTATCTCGCCTAAATAGAACTACTATTCCGGAATAGTAGTTCTATTTATTTGGCAAAATGATGCGCCTATTGGCTCACTGCCTGCCCCGTCAGCGCTCCCAATACCTTGGTCAGTTTCATCACAATTGGCGCGTCTGCCGGAATGTCAAAATCCGCCAGCATATCGGCGGGGTTCTCGTAAGCGAGCCACACTTTGCCATCGCCATCCTGATAAGCCAGCACACGCGCGGGCAGCGCCACACCTGCCAGCGGGTTCATCTGCATCGCGGGTGTGCCGACCTCGGGTTTGCCAAAAATCAGCAACGCCATCGGGGCCAGTTCCTCGTTGATCATCGCCGCCCCTTTGGCGTGCTCGACGCGGGCGAACACCTTGGCCCCCGCACCTTCCACAACTGTGGTTAGCCGGTTCAGGCTTTCGTCTACCGAATAGGGGCTGGCGACTTTTATCATTTCGGCTTGGACAGATGTGGAAAATGTGGCAATCGCTGACAGTCCAGCGGCGAGGATAAGCGTTTTCATAAGGTGCTCCGATGTGGTTGGTTTCGCGCGAATGCACGACCCTCACCTACCCCGTTCTCCTTGTCAAAACAGAACGGATCACAGTCCGGTGATCTGCGCGGAACTCTGCTGGTTCCGGCCCCTGATGTGGGTCAAGCGGCGCATATATCAAATCCATTGCGAAAAACATTTCGACACGCAATACATAGATATCCCTTTCGCAGGAGCCACCGATGGGCCAGCCCAAAACACCAAAACAAGCCGGATACAGAATGCCCGCCGAATGGGCACAACATGCGCGCACATGGATGATGTGGCCGACGCGAGACGAGGTCTGGGATGACATGAAAGAGACCCGAAAAAACTATGCGGCCGTCGCCCATGCTATTCGTGATTTTGAACCCCTGACGATGCTGGTGAAGCCCGAAAACCGTGCCGAAGCGCAGGCCATGCTGGGGAGTGATGTCGATATGCTTGAGCATCCGGTCAATGACAGCTGGGCGCGGGATGCGGGGCCGTGTTTTGTGACCAATGATAAAGGCGCACGTGCGGGGGTGTCGTTTGAATTTAACGCGTGGGGCGGGAAATACACCCCGTTTGACGGCGACAACAGCGCAGCCGAGGCAATTTTGGGCACAGCAGATGTGCCGGTGTTCCATTCCGACCTGATTGCCGAGGGCGGCGGTGTCAGTGTCGATGGGCAAGGCACCATCCTGACCACGGACAGCTGCTTTCCCAATCCGAACCGCAATCCGGACTGGAGCCGCGCGCGGATTGAACAGGAGTTGAAGGACATGTTGGGCGCAAGCAAGGTGATCTGGCTGCCCGGCAACGTGCTGGAAACCGAAACCGACGGCCATGTCGACGGGGTCGCCACTTTTGTTGCCGCTGGCGTGGTTCTGATCGAGGCGGCAGGCCCCAAGGACCACGACTGGCACCACATTAACGTCGCCAATATCGCCGCTATGGACGGGCAAACCGATGCGATGGGCCGCCCGATCAGGCTGGTTACAATTCCCGATGCAACGGGGGCGGACACTTGCGGGTATGACGATATGTTCTGTCTGTCCTACATCAATTCCTACATATGTAATGGTGCGGTCATCATGCCGAAATACGGGATTAAGACCGATGGCGAAGTGCTTGAAATTTATCAGGATTTATTCCCTAGCCGGCGTATCGTTCAGGTGCCTATCCCCGCAATCGCTATCGGGGGTGGCGGCATTCATTGCATCACTCAACAGGAACCGGCAGCCGTTGACAGAAATTAGCAATACGCTACAATTCCATCCATAATAATTGGAGTATTGTTCGTGAAATTTCTTCTTTCCCTGCCTTTCATTATCTTGCCCTCCCTAGCCGTAGCCGAAGCAACCGGAGGCTACAGCTATGGCGACGACAGCGTCGTTGTTGTCGCGATTATTGCAGCGGTTGCTCTTGTAGCTTTCTTCATGTTCCGACGCCGGAAATAAAGCGGTGCGGCTTGTTCGACCATTGTGTCTGTCGCGCAGGCCTTTTATGACTGGGTTATGTTGAAAACCCGTATCATCCCCTGCCTTGATGTCGCCGATGGCCGTGTGGTCAAGGGCGTGAATTTCGTTGACCTGATCGATGCCGGTGATCCGGTGGATGCCGCCAAGGCCTATGATGCCGCCGGTGCGGACGAGCTGTGCTTTCTGGATATCAAAGCCACGGTGGAAAACCGCGGCACCATGTTTGATCTGGCCACCCGCACCGCTGAACATTGCTTTATGCCGCTGACCATCGGCGGCGGCGTGCGCAATTCGGATGATGTGCGGGCGCTATTGCTGGCGGGGGCCGACAAAGTGTCGTTCAACTCGGCCGCTGTGGCCAATCCGGATGTAATTGCGGATGCGGCCAATCATTTTGGCAGCCAGTGCATCGTGGTGGCAATTGACGCCAAGACCGTATCGCCCGGCAAATGGGAAATCTTCACCCACGGCGGGCGCGAGGCGACGGGGATTGATGCGGTGGAATTCGCCAAATTGGTGGTCTCCAAAGGCGCCGGCGAAATCCTGCTGACCAGCATGGACCGTGACGGCACCAAGCAGGGCTTTAACCTGCCCCTGACCCGCGCCATTTCAGACGCGGTGCCAGTGCCGGTGATCGCATCCGGCGGGGTCGGCACGCTGGACCATCTGGTCGAGGGGGTGACCGAGGGGCATGCCTCGGCCGTGCTGGCCGCCAGCATTTTCCACTTTGGCACCTACACGATTGCCGAGGCCAAACAACACATGGCGAATGCAGGCATCCCGATGAGGCTGACATGAACGTATTAGAGCAACTGGCGGCAACCATTGAGAGCCGAAAAGGGGCTGACCCTGACACGTCTTGGACGGCGAAATTGCTGGCCAAAGGGCCGGAAAAATGCGCCGAGAAGTTCGGCGAAGAAGCCGTTGAAGCGATCATCGAAGCGGTCAAAGGTGATCGTGCGGCATTGACCAGCGAGGCCGCCGATGTGCTGTATCACCTGCTGGTGATGCTCACGTCCCGTGACGTGGCGCTGGCGGATGTGCTGGCGGAACTTGCGCTGCGCGAAGGGGTGTCAGGGATCGAGGAGAAGGCGGGGCGGTGAAGCGCCCTAGCATTTTCCACACTAGACTTGCCTCACCCGTTAAAATTGCATACAAAACCTCCACATCACGCAATAGATTGGAGAATACATGAAATCCTTAGTTTTATCCTATGTTATTACGTTGTGGGCGAGTGCAGCAATCGCTGATACAAAAGTAATAATGAATAAGACAATGAGCTTTGAGAGCTGCCTGCAATTCATACGGGGAACTGCGGTTAAACTAAACACTGCGCCAACGAATATTGTTGAAACAAACGATCTAAGGATTGTCCGTTTCAACACAAATGACGGAAGCGGTGTCAGCTTTCTCCTAACCTGTTCGCGTTTGGATGAAAAATTATTGGTAAACCAAACTTCCCCCTAATAACCAATGCCTTCTGGTCATATGGGCTTTGGCCTTGCCAGCCCTACCACTTTGAGCGTATCTCCCCGCTCCCATCCACCCGCGACCACCCAAACACCCATTGGAACACGATCCGAGAGTTGTTGCGAAACGCCCGCCAATGGAGGTGGGGCTGGCGCGGGCAGTCTTCGTCGTCCGGTGATTAGATTTGGTGTTGGCTCTTCACAACTTCGAGCTTATCACCCCCGTATTAAACCCGCCCATCCGCAACTCGCCAAA
>CAYYOF010000108.1:0-7448 GCA_964473185.1 uncultured Marinosulfonomonas sp.
CGGTGGCCTTGCGATAGGTGGCAAGGATGCGGTTGCCGATAAAGCCGTCACAGACACCCGCGCGCACGGCAACTTTGCGCAGACGTTTGGCCAGTGCGAAACCTGTGGCCAGCACATCGGGCGCGGTCTTGTCGGCAACCACGACTTCAAGCAGTTTCATGATATGCGCGGGCGAGAAAAAATGCAGTCCGATCACGTCCTCGGGGCGGCTGGTGGCGGCGGCAATTTCGTTGATGTCCAGATAGGATGTGTTGGTCGCCAGCACCGCGCCTTGGCGGCACACCGCGTCAAGCTTGCGGAACACGTCCTTTTTCACCTCGATATCCTCGAATACCGCCTCGATCACCACATCCGTTTCGGAAAGGGTGGCGTAATCGGTGGTGCAGGCCAGGGCCGTGTCCAGAATTCCGGCCTGTTTGTCAGCGGCCAGCTTGCCCCGTTTCACCGCCACGTTCAGGTACCCTGTGATGGTTTCTCGCGCCTTGGCCGCAGCAGCATCGTCGCGTTCGATCAGGGTGATTTTGATGTCGCTCAGCAGGCAGACCGTGGCGATCCCTGCGCCCATAGTGCCGCCGCCGATGATGCCGATGTTGTCGGTGGCACGCGGGGTGACGCCTTTTAGTTCCGGCAGTTTGGAAACCTGACGCTCGATGAAAAACGCGTGGATCAGTCCGAGTCGTTGGGGGGACTCCATCAATTCGGTGAACAGTTCGCGTTCACGGGCCAGCCCCTGGGTGATGGGAAGGGTGCAACCGGCGCGCACCGCCTCGATGCAGTGCAATGGCGAAAGCTGGCCGCGGGATTTGCGGGCCAGTTTTTTGCGCCAGTCATCAAACAATGCATCAGAGACTTCGGGCAACGGCATGTCCGACGTGCGGCGTACCCCCTTGCCTTCGGCCAGCAGTTTGCTGGCAAAATTTATGCCCGTGGCCGCGATATCGTCGTCAGTGCCTATTTCATCGACCAGACCCGTTTCCAGCGCTTCCGCTGCACCGACATGACGCCCCGATGTGATCATATCCAGTGCTTTTTCAGCCCCTACAATACGCGGCAGGCGCTGGGTGCCGCCGGCTCCGGGCAAGATGCCCAGATGCACCTCGGGCAGCCCCATTTTGGCGCCCGGCATGGCAATGCGGTAATGAGTGGCCAGCGCCACTTCCAACCCACCCCCGAGGGCAGTACCGTGCAGCACGGACACAACCGGCTTGTTCTGCGCCTCGATCCGGTTGACCAAATCCGGAAAGTTCGGTTTTTGTATCGGCTTGCCGAATTCCTTGATGTCGGCACCGGCGATGAAAGTGCGCCCCTCGCACAGGATCACCGCGATTTTTGCAGTGTCGTCGCTTGCGAAGTGCGCAAAAGCGTCATCCAGCCCCAAACGCACCGCGTGGGACAGGGCATTTACCGGCGGGTTGTTGATGCGGATCAGGGCGATTTCATCACTACATTCATAGGAAACGGGAGAGGCGATATCTTGGGTCATTGGGCATCCTTGGAGTGAAAGTTATTCAGCGTTGCTGTCGCATGGTCGCAGTTTGTCCGGTGGCGTGTTCCAGATCCTGAACCGTCGACAGAAGTTTTGGGCCAACCTCGTCCTGCATCCGCTTATCGGTCAGGATTTCCGGCAGGGCACCGCAGGAAAACGCCACGGGTTCGCTGAACTCGTGGCTGCGGTAAGGAACGGAAACCGCATTGATGGTGCTGGCAAAGCGTGATTGCGGGGGTGCAATCACAAAGCCGCGCGCCATAAGCTGGCCATAGGCGTCCTTGCGCAGTCGGGTAATTTCTTCGGGCTGTTTGCTGCATTCAGCGCGCATTGCGG
Source organism: uncultured Marinosulfonomonas sp. (assembly GCA_964473185.1). Classification (GTDB taxonomy): domain Bacteria; phylum Pseudomonadota; class Alphaproteobacteria; order Rhodobacterales; family Rhodobacteraceae; genus Profundibacter. Next base: position 1,823 of record CAYYOF010000108.1, read on the forward strand.
TAAATTGATCCTCGGTCATTGCCGCCATCAGCGCCTGACCGGAAGAAGACCCCTCCATCGGCAAACGATACCCCACATCCAGCCAAATCGAAGCGGTATCACGCGGTCGCCATGTCTTGACCAACAGGAATTTGTCGCAATCGCGCACTCCCAGCAGCACAAGCGTGCCGGTGTCATCTGCCAGCCGCTGCATCAGCGGGTTGGCGATTTGCAGGAAGGGCAGCGAAGCCGTGGCGATATTGCCGAGCGCCAGCACAGCAGGCCCCAGCCGGTAAGAGCCATGGCGGCGATTATGGACCAGATAGCCAAGGCTTTCCAGCGTGAAAGTCAGGCGTGACACCGATGATTTCGGCAGGCCGGTGCGCGCGGCGATTTCGGCATTTCCCAGCCCGTCATCGCTGGCCCGAAAGGCGCGAAGCACGCTTAGGCCACGCGCCAGCGTGCTGGCGAAACGGCGATCTTTGGCGGGGGTCTCAGGCATGGTATTCTCCATTACATGGCGTTGGGCAGCAGTAGGGAAATCACCGGAAATATCATGATCAGCAGCAACACGATGAAATCGACCGACAGGAACCGCATGATACCGGCAAATATGGTGCCGATGGGGGCATCTTTGCCCACCACATTGGCAATGACAAATACATTTAGCCCCACGGGCGGTGTAATTAGCCCGATTTCCAACAGTTTCACGATCACCACGCCAAACCAGATCAGATCGAGGTTGTAGGATTCCACCCGCGGAATCATCAGCGGCAATGTCAGCACCATGATGCCGATGGGATCAAGGAACATCCCCAACACCAGATAAACCAGCGCGATCACTGCCATCAGCATGACCACGGACAAATGCGCATCTGTCACAAGTTCCGTCACCATCGGGGCAACGCGGGTCAGGGCGACAAAGGCCACGAATATCTTGGCGCCTGCCGCGATAAAGAAAATGGCCGAGGTTTGCACAGCCGTTTCCTTGAGCGCATCCAGAATGTCCCGCAGATTCAGCGTGCGCTGTGCAAATCCGATCAGTACGGCGCTGGACAGGCAGACGGCGGCGGCCTCGGTTGCGGTGAAGATGCCGCCATAGATGCCACCGATGATAATGCCGAACAGTAGGATCGCAGGCCATGAATTTGCCAGCGCCTTGAAACGATCGGAGAGGGAAACAGTCTCGGTCATCATCGGCGCGGCGGCGGGATCACGTTTAACCCAGATAAAGATAACCAGCAGGAATCCGGCAAGGCTTAGCAAACCCGGCAGGACGCCGGCCATGAACAGACGGCTGACCGAGGTTTCGGTGAAGATGCCGTAGATGATGAACAACACGCTCGGCGGGATCAGCGATCCCAGCGTGCCACCTGCCGCTACGCTGGCGGTGGCAAGGCGCGGATCATATCCCATACGCAGCATTTCAGGAGTGCAGATCCGCCCCATGGTCGAGGCGCAGGCGAAACTGGAACCGGTAATCGCGGAAAACCCGCCGCAGCCCATGACAGACGCCATAGCCACACCACCGGGCAGGCGCGACAGCCAGACCCGTGCGGCGTAATAAATGCGGGTGGTTATGCCCGCCTTATAGGCGATATGACCCAGTGCAATGAACAGCGGGATCATGCTGAGATCATAGGAATGGATCAAGTCGAAAGAATTGGAATACACCATCGAGGTGGTGGCCCGAATGGCACGTTCGGGCATGAAGGTTCCGGTGCGAAACGCAAACAGCACAAAGGCTCCGACGGTTGCTACCGCGGCCAATGTAAAGGCAATCGGGGCGCGCAAGGCGAGCAGCACGATAACAGCGGCAAAGGCGATCAGGCCGACGATTGACGGGTCCATGTCAGATGCCCTCCTCAATCTGGCCTTCACCTGTTACAAAACGCAAATCACCGGCCCGCAAGGCGCGGATATCCTGCACTGTCAGCACCAGAAACCTTAGCCAGCACACCGCCAGCCCCAGCAGAAAGATCAACCGGCCCGGCCATTTGGGCAATTCCATGTCGCCAAAGAAATATTCGCCTGATTCCACGGCATGCAGCAACTCGCGCACGCCTGCATAAATCAGCGGTGTCAGGGCCAACAGCCCCATGATCGAGCCAAAAACAATCAGCCGGCCCTGTACCCGCAAAGGAAAGCGTGTCGCCAGAAATTCAACCACCACATGGCTTCGGGTGGCGGTGGCCATGGCCAGGGGCAGCACAATGGCCGCAACCATCAGTTCCTTGACGATGACTATCGCATCGGGAATGGAAACGCCAAACAGCGCACGGGTGATGACATTGCCGGTAATCATAACGGCCAGCATGACAATCGCCAGAATGGAAATATACAGGAAAAGCGTTTCAACCCTACCAAGCATGGGCGGTATCCTTGTGCGAGTAAAATTCGGAGGCGGCGGGAAGATGCACCGCCCCCGTTATCAGCAGAGCTATGTGGTCACTACCGTGTCCAAGGATACCCTTGGGTATCACGCTCTGCTGTATACTTTGCCAACAACGCTTGGTATTCAGCCAGAATTGCCGCGCCATCAAGTCCTGAGGCATCGGCTTTGCCAACCCAATCGGCGATGTATTTGTCACCGGCGGCAACCAGTTTGGCGCGCTCGTCGGCGGGCAGTTCGATGATTTCGACACCGGCGGCTTTCATCGTTTCGATCGTCTTGGCGTTGGCCGCACCGATGATTTCACCGAAATAATCGGACATGTCCTTGCCTGTTTCCAGCAGGGTGGCCTGTTGTTCAGCCGTCAGGCTGTCAAATATATCCTTGTTCATCAGGATACCCAGACCGCCAACCTGACCCCAGTCCAGGAGGGTGTAGTTTTTGATCACTTCATGTTGTTTCAGCGCTGCAACCGCATAGGAATAGCCCTGCGAACAATCCAGCAGGCCGGAATCGATTCCCTGATAGGCCTTGTAGATGCTCATCGGCACCATCGTTGCGCCAAGACCGCCAAAGGTCTTGCCGTATGCGCCAACCCCGCGCACTTTCTTGCCGGCGATATCCTCGGCAGTGCGGATGACGTTGCCCTCGGTGCAGCCGATGTTAACGGCGGATGTGGTGAAGGAACCGATATAGACCAGCCCCTTGTCGGCCAGATTGGCCTTGATCGACGCATTGTTGCGCATCAGATCATCGGTGGCGCGCATCCCGACCCATGCATCGGCATTGCCCAGCGGCAAATCGGCAATGGTATAGGTGATCATTTCCTTGGGGAAATATACCGCAATCACGGTTCCCAGATCGGAAACACCATCAGCAATCGAGGTCGCCGCCGCATTGGCCTTGTACAGGGTGCCGCCCCATTGAATGTCGATCTTGATATTACCGGCGGAACGCTCGGTGACCTGATCGGCGAACCATTGCAAGGCTTTTGCACGGGCCCCCCTGTTTGGGCCGGCCTCTCCGTGGGTCAAGGTGACTTCGGCCTGCGCAGTTGCGCCCAGCCCGACAAGGGCCACCGACATCAGTGCGGCCTTGAAAAAGGATGATACGTGTTTGGTCAGTGTGTTTCTCTCCCTGATAAAATTCCACTATGCGGAACGGAGTTCTAAATAATAAACAGGTAATCTCCATTTGCAAGGCAAACATTGCGCCTTTGCTGGACTGGCAGCAATTCCTTAACAAAAACCGAGTTCAGCCTTCATTGCCGGTGTGCCCAGATTGCCGGATGTCCACAGATCAAGCGAATCGCCTGGGGTTCCGGCGTTCAATACCAATGGTTCATTGCCGAATAACGGTCGTTGGCTTCGATACCTGAATGATTTCAGTGTGCGCCCGCTTGCCAGTTTTGCACCGTATTGCAACAGGAATGACGCCTGCATCGGGCCATGCACCACCAGATCGGGATAGCCTTCGACCGTGCGGCAAAAATCCAGATCGTAATGGATGCGGTGGCCGTTGAAGGTCAGGGCGGAATAGCGAAACAGCAGGGTGGAACTGACCGGCACGGTTACGCTGTGGTCGGCATGTGGCGCGGGTTTATCCGGAACCGGTGCGGGTTTGGTTGCCGGTTGCAGATAGACAATATCCTGCCGGTCGCGCAGGGCAAGCCCGCGTTTGCTGTGGTATTCATGCCGAACAGTCACAAAAACCATCGGGCCGTTTTTGCCCTGTTTTTGCACCACATCGGCAATTTCGGAACGGCGCGTAACCTGATCCCCGACCGCCAGCGGCGCGACAAAATCGATCTGCCCGCCCGCCCACATGCGCCGGTCCAGCGGCACGGGGGGCAGAAAACCGCCCTTGGCCGGATGCCCGTCATGGCCCAGCTGATCCGCCGGAACCGTAGGCGGGGCCAGACACCAGTGGATACTTAGCGGCACCCCGTCAGGGGCAAAGCCGTGTGGGGCAAAGGTGGCCCTGTGTTCGGCAATCAGGCGCGGGGTCAGGGTGTCGGCGGCCTCTTCGGTGTGGCCTATCCAGCCGCGCAGGTGATCCATGTCCAGTGTCGTCATGCGCCAAATTCTTTTCGCAGGGCCTCGTTCTGGGCACCAATATCGGGAACCACGCCGGATTTGATGTGGTCGCGCAGGGGTGATTTAGTCACCTGTGCGATGCCGCCCGGGGTTTCGATGTCGATCCGGTTCAGCGCCGGATGGTTCGAGAGGTCCGGCATGGTGGACACATTGGCCCAGGGCAGTTTGTTGGCGTCGAGCAGGGCGATAAGCCCCTCGCGCGTAATACCTTTGCAGAATCCGGTGATGATTTTATTCAGTGCGGGCGTGTTTGCCACACGGTCCGAGTTGGTGATGAAACGCGGATCGGTCAGCAGATCGGCCCGCCCCAGCACCCCAGTTGCAAAGCGTTCCCATTCGGCGTGCTGCTGGCAGACGATGACCACATCGCCATCCTTGCACGAAACTTTGCCATAGGGCGCGATGATTGAATGGGCCAATCCCATGCGCGGAGTTTCGCGACCCATGTAATCGTAGTGCAAAAGCGGCACACACATCATGTCGGCCATCACATCGAACATGGAAATGCCGATGGCTTTGCCCTTGCCGGTGATGCCGCGTTCTATCAGCGCCTCGAGAACGGCGGTATAGGCTGAGGCACCTGAGGTAATATCCGCTACCGAGGCACCGACTTTGACAGGTTCGTCCGGCGTGCCAGTAACCGCGCAAATGCCGCTTTCAGCCTGAATCAGCATGTCATAGGCCAGACGTTGCGAATAGGAGCTGTTCCGGTCATAGCCATAAATATCAACGCAAATCAGACGCGGGTATTTGGCAACCAGTTCTTCGGCCCCCATGCCAAGACGTTCTGCGGCCCCCGGCGCGATGTTGCGCACAAAGACGTCGGCCTTGGCGACCATGCGTTCCATGATCTGACGATCACCGTCTTCTTTGATGTTCAGCTCAATGCTTTCCTTGCCCCGGTTTAGCCACGCAAAATAGGCACTGGTGCCCTTGACCGCGCTGTCATAATGGCGTGCGGTTTCGCCGCCGATGCGTTCGATTTTGATAACCCGAGCGCCAGCATCCGCCAGTCGCAAGGTGCACATTGGGCCGGCAACGGCCTGCTCCAGTGCAATGACCAAAAGGCCGTCTAAAGGTAACATGATAATCCCTAATATGAACGCGGCATGCCAAGAACATGCTCGCCGATATAGCTTAGAATAAGATTGGTTGAAAT
>CAYYOF010000109.1:0-1384 GCA_964473185.1 uncultured Marinosulfonomonas sp.
TGTTACCTTCTTGAATGAGATCAAGGAATTGCAAGCCGCGGTTGGTGTATTTCTTCGCAATCGAAATCACCAGACGCAGGTTCGCCTCGACCATTTCTTTCTTGGCCTGACGCGCTTCTTTCTCGCCCTTTTGAACCTGCTGCACAATGCGGCGGAATTCAGGGATATCCAGCCCGATATACTGCCCCACCTGCGCCATCTCGGCCCGCAGTTCTTCAATTTTCGGGGTCGAGCGTTCCAGCAACGCCTGCCAGCCACGGCCAGACTTTTCGCCCATTTGCTCCAGCCACATCGGGTCCAGCTCGTGATCACGATACGCCTCGATAAATTCGCGCCGGTTGATCCGCGCCTGATCGGCCAGTTTTACCATATTGCTGTCGATCGACATGATACGGCGGTTCACCCCGTACATCTGGTCAATCAGCGCATCGATCCTGTTGTTATGCAGGTGCAATTCGTTCACCAGCGTCACAATTTCCGTGCGCAGTTTCTGATACTTGGTTTCTGCTTTCTTGCTGAAACTCGCATCCTCATTCAACGTTGCCGAAACCCGTGCATCCTGCATTTCCGACAGCTTGGCGTAATCACGCGCAATCAGGTCCAGCGTTTCCAGAACCCGCGGTTTAAGAACCGCTTCCATCGCCGCCAGCGACAGGTTGGCCTGTTCTTCCTCGTCATCATCATCATCGTCATCTGTCGCAATCGGATTGCCGTCCGCATCCAGTTCTTGCGCTTCTTCTTTCTTCTCGTCCGACTCCCCGCCTGCCGTTGGCGCAACCACAGGCTCCTCTTCTTCCTCTTCGCCCATCGTGTTGCCGAATGTGGTCTCCAGATCGATCACATCGCGCAGCAGAATGTCCTCGCTCAACAGTTCGTCACGCCAGATGGTGATCGCGTTAAACGTCAGCGGGCTTTCGCACAGCCCCAAAATCATCGTATTGCGGCCAGCCTCGATCCGCTTGGCAATGGCGATCTCGCCCTCGCGGCTCAGCAACTCAACCGACCCCATTTCGCGCAGGTACATCCGCACAGGATCATCGGTGCGGTCCAGTTTCTCGCCGCCAGTCACCGTCAGGGCAATATCTTTGGTCCCCGAAGTCGTGGTCACATCGGTCGAGCCTTTGTCCTCTTCTTCGTCGTTCTCGATGATGTTGATGCCCATTTCCGACAGCATCGACATCACGTCCTCGATTTGTTCGCTGCTCACCTGATCTGGTGGCAAAACCTTGTTCAGCTGATCATAGGTAACATAGCCCCGTTCGCGCCCCTCAGCGATCATCTTCTTGACGGCGGCTTGGCCTGTGTCGGCAATGTCGTCTTTGTCGTCGGTGTCTTTGGCGGCCATCTACAAGGTCCTTTCGGGGACTAGGTGATTCGTTTTCAC
>CAYYOF010000109.1:1484-7414 GCA_964473185.1 uncultured Marinosulfonomonas sp.
ACACCGCCCTCGGTCTCGCGCCGCCACAGCAATTGCACCATCGGCACAGCCCCATCAACCAAACGCTGCATCGCCCCCTTGCCTTGCACCTTTAGCACGTCATCCGGGTCCAGCCCTTCCGGCATCAAGGCAAACCGTAACGATTGTCCCGCCTCCAGCAGCGGCAACGACAGATCAATCAGTCGCAACGCCGCCTGAAAACCGGCGCGATCCCCATCCAGCGCGATCACCGGCTCTGGCGACACCCGCCACATCATCTGCAACTGGCTCTCGGTGATCGCCGTGCCAAGCGGCGCGACGCAGGCTGTAAATCCAGCCTCGACCAGCGCGATCACGTCCATATACCCCTCGGCCACGATCAACGGCGCACCCTTGCCCGCCGCCTCGCGTGCAGGGCCGTGATTATACAGGCTGCGGCCCTTATCAAACAACTCGGTCTCGGGCGAATTCAGGTATTTGGCCCGCGCGTTCGGGTCCATCGCACGGCCCCCCAGCGCAATCGGCCGTCCCCGCGCATCCCTGATCGGGAAAATGATCCGGTCTCTAAACCGGTCATAAGGGTCGCGGCCATCATCAGGGCGCGCCGCCAATCCGGCATCAATCACCAGATCGGGCGCGATGCCCTTGCCGGTCAAATGCGCAAACACCCCTTGCCGGCCATTCGGTGCAAACCCGATTTCCCAGCGATCCTGCGCCGCCTCGGACACCCCGCGCCCCGCTAGATACTCTCGTGCCACCGCCGCATTGGCCGTTTTCAGTTGCAGCCGGAAAAACTGCACCGCCTGCTCCATCACCTCGGCCAGTTGCGTGCGCCGGTCCGCTTTGGCTTGCGCCGCCGGATCACGCTTGGGTACCGGCATGCCGGCCTCACGCGCAATAATCTCGACCGCCTCCATAAACCCGACATTCTCGGTTTCGCGCACAAACGAAATCGCGTCCCCCTTGGCGTGACAGCCAAAGCAGTAATAAAACCCTTTGCGATCATTGACATGGAAGCTGGCAGTCTTTTCCTGATGGAACGGGCAAGGTGCCCACATATCACCCTTGGCCTGATTGGATTTGCGCGTGTCCCACATCACCTTGCGCCCGACAACATCAGTCAGACTGACGCGGGTGCGCAATTCATCAAGGAAACCGGGTGGCAGACTCATAGCCTCAAATACCAAGCGTCCCCGCCAAGAGTCTAGCGCCTGTTTCTTTTTTGCCCAAATATCCGCGCCGCAGGCATAAAACCTCTACTGCGCCGCCAGTGACACCATCGCGCCGTGCAAATCATGCACCAGCGTTTTCGCCATCGACCGGAACGCCATGATATCAAACGCTTGATTGCCAACCCGCGTGATCGACACCATCATATGATGCAATTCGCTGCGCGCCGTCTGCCCGCGCTTAAAACGGCTTGCGCGTAAATCCAGCGAGGTCAGCCGCGCCAAAACATCCACCGCGCCCGCCCCCTCAAGCCGCACAACGGTCCAGCCATCAGACTGGTCCACCACGGCCGCATATCTGGCCAGTGACTTGTCAGGTGCCGGTCCAATTAACATGCCTTGCCCATACCCGAACCAGACGCACCGCGCCCCTACTTTTCCGGTGCTGCGGTTTGGCGCGGCAAGCGCCATACCATGCGTAGATTTCAGCGCCTCGCCCAGTTGTTTTTCCTTGCCTTTATAAGGCGATAGCAATGCCATAGACGCAGGCGTAACTTCGCTTAATTTGCAAGTCCCCACCGCAATCGGCAGCAGCCCCGCACAGGGGGTATTAGCACTTAATTCAACCACGAACCCGCCCTCCTTCTGGATCAAAAAACACCGGGTCACACACTTCGCAATAGGTTATGACCCCGCGTAAATGATCGACCATCCGGATCACCTCGCCATGTCGCGCCCGCCCGTTTTGCAACCGCGCCAACGCCAATGATGTGCCCAGTGTCGGCGAAAAACAAACGCTGGAAACATAACCCTGATCATTGATCCGCACAGCCTCGGCATCCCGCGCAAACAAATGCGCCCCCGCCGTCAGTTGCTTGGCCGCCCCCACAGGTTTCAGCCCGATCAGCTGTTCACGCACCGGCCCGTTCAAACCCGCCCGCGTTGACGCCGCCTTGCCAATGCACTCTTTCTTGGCCGACACCATCCGGCCCATGCCAATATCAAACGCAGTAGCCCGCCCATTGATTTCCGCGTGCGTAATGAACCCCTTTTCAATGCGCAACACATTCAAGGCTTCCATCCCGTAAGCACCGCCGCCCATCTGCTCGGCAAGCGCCACCAATGTCTCGAACATCGAGGCACCGAACCGCGCAGGCACCGCAATTTCATAGGCATGTTCGCCAGAAAACGATATCCGGAACAACCGTGCCAAAACCGCGCCGATCCGCACCGCACCACAGCCCATGAACGGGAAATTATCGTTGTTAACCGACGTTTTCACAATCACATTCACCAGATCACGCGCTTTCGGTCCGGCCACTGCAAACTGCGCCCATTGTTCGGTGACCGATGTGATCCGCACATCCCATTCAGGGTGCAAGGCTTGCAACACAAATTCCATGTGCCGCATCACCAGTCCTGCCGCCGCCGTGGTCGTCGTCACCACGTAATGCTTGGCACCTAAACGCGCGCAAGTGCCGTCATCCATCACGAACCCGTCTTCGCGCAGCATCAGCCCATAGCGCACGCGCCCGACCTTTAGCGTCGACATCATATTGCTGTAGATGAAATCCAGAAACGCCGCGGCGTCCTTGCCCTGAACGTCAATTTTGCCCAGCGTCGAGACATCGCAAACCCCGACCGCATCTCGCACCATCATCACCTCGCGATCGCAAGATTGCCGCCATGTCTTTTCCCCGTCGCGCGGGAAGAACGAGGGCCGATACCACAGCCCCGCCTCGATCAACGGCGCATTGCGGGCCACAGTCCCGTCGTGCGATGTGGTGAACCGCTCCGGCGCAAAGCCCTTGCCTGCCCCGTTTGACCCCATCGCCGCAATCGACACCGGGACATAGGGCGGACGGAACGTGGTGGTGCCGGTTTCGGCTATGCCGCGCCCCGTTGCATCAGCCAGCGCCACAAGTGCGCCGATATTGGAGTTTTTACCCTGATCCGGTGCCATGCCTTGGGTGGTGTAGCGCTTCATATGCTCGACCGACGCCATGTTTTCACGCGCCGCCAGTTCCACATCCTTGACCGTCACATCATTGGAAAAATCCAGCCAAGCCCGACCGCCATTGCCCTTCACCGCCCACAGAGGCGACAGCGCATAATCATCATCCGCCGCAATCGGCAGCGTCACCGCCCGCGCCTTGATCCCGAGCACCTTTAGCGCTTCTTTGGCCCGAAACACGCCGGATTTTAGTGCGCCTTTAGTGCTGAACACCCCCGCAGCCGCCCCCGCCACATGCAGACTGGCACAATTCGCAGGATCCGGCACAAAGGCATGGATTTTAGCATTCCAGATCGGTCGCCCACCCAGATGGCAGCTTAGGTGCAATGACGGGTTCCAACCGCCTGACATCGCCAGACAATCCGCCTCGATCTTCTCGATTCCGCCATCAGTTTGCACATGGATTTCACCCAAGGATTTACGCCCTTTGGTGTCAATCACCTGTGCGCCGGTAAAGACCGGAAAATCGCCCGACACAGTCGCATCGGCACGGCTGTCGATCAGCGCCACCACCTCGACACCCGCCTCGACCAGATCATGCGCCGTGCGATGCGCGTCATTATTGTTACCAAACACTGCTACCTTTTGGCCTGCAGCCACACCCCATCGGTTCAGATAGGCCCGCACTCCGCTGGCCATCATCACCCCGGGGCGATCATTCATCGGGAACGCGACGGGGCGCTCGATAGCGCCAGTGGCCAGCACCGCTTGTTTCGCTACAATCTGCCAGAATGTTTCCAGCGGTGCCCCCGTTTCCGGTGCCACCAAATGCGAAGAAACCCGTTCCAGCGCACCATATGTGCCGCCGTCATAAACGCCCGTCACCGTGGTGCGGGACATCAGACGCACGTTATCCATCGCCGCCAGTTCCGCCACGATGCGGTCAACCCATATGTGCGCCGACTCGCCATCCAATGGCTCGTTTTCGGCCAGCAACCGCCCGCCCATGCGCATGTCCTCGTCGGCCAATATCACATCGGCACCGGCGCGCGCCGCCGTCAATGCCGCCATCAGACCCGCAGGTCCGGCCCCAATCACCAGCAGATCGCAATGGGCAAACGCCTGATCATATTGCGCCGTATCAGCCATACCGCTTAACGCGCCCAGACCGGCAGACCGGCGGATAATCGGCTCGTACACCTTTTCCCAAAACGATTTGGGCCACATGAAGGTTTTGTAATAAAATCCGGCTGACAAGAACTGCGAGAAGGCGTCATTCACCCCCATCAAATCCAGATTAAGCGACGGCCATCTGTTCTGGCTCACCGCTTCAAGCCCCGTGAATATTTCCTGCGTTGTGGCCCGCACATTCGGCGTGGTCGCCGCCCCCTGCCCTGTGGTGACCAGCGCATTCGGCTCCTCTGACCCAGCCGTCAGAACTCCGCGCGGGCGGTGATATTTGAACGAGCGCGCCACCATCCGCACCCCGTTGGCCAACAAGGCAGACGACAGCGTGTCGCCTGCATGGCCGCAATAGCGCTTGCCATCAAATGAAAACGGCACCGTTGTGCTGCGGTCAACCAGACCTTTGTCCTCAACCCTCATGCGCTTGCCTCATCGCTTGCCAGTTTCACCGCCAGAACCGCGTGCGTCACCGTGTTGCGCGTCACCACCAGCCACGCGCCGCAGCCGGCCTCGTGATGCCACAAATCACGGGTCGCGCCCGCCGGATTATCGCGGTTGTGCAGGTAATCATCCCACACCTCCGGCCCCGCATCCGCATCGGGGCGTTTCAAAGCAATCGCATCGCCCTGATAATAAAATTCTCGTCTGTCGCGTTCCCCGCACAGGGGGCATTTGATCCGCATATTCTCGCGCCCTTTGGTCTGTTATTTAATCACGCATTGGCTGTCGGCCACACGGGTTAATCTATAGGTCACCCTCTGGCCCACTATTTCGGCCAGATCAACGGCACCACCGCATTCATCGGTTTCACCGACCAGCAGATAGTTGGTCCTGAATTCCAGCATTTTGTCATCATCACGGGTGATCTCCATGCTTCCGCCGTCACATTCCACGCTACAGGTCCAGTTTTTGAACCCACCACTCGGGGCAAAACAATAAAGGTATTGTGCAAACAACTGACTGCCATGGCCGTCCTCACGCGCGTGCCCCTGATCTGCTGTCAGCACCGACATTTGCGCAACCCTGTCGCCCGCGTTCTGCCGAAAACTGACGCTGATCCGGTCCACCACCTGATTTGGGTTTTTTGCCAGATGCCCTGCCGAATAGTCACGCACGCAACAGCCCGCCGGCGGGGCAGATTGCGCATGGGCGGGCAATGCCATTACGGCGCACAGCGCCAAGGTTTTAATGTAGGTTATGTTGCGCACCTGTTCCCTCCTCGTCCAGTAAGTGGCCGGTTGCAAACCGCCCCAGTTGATACCGCGCTGCGGGCGCATGGTGGTTGCCCGTCGCCAGCAAATGCGCGAATGAATAGCCCGATCCCGGCACAGCCTTAAACCCGCCGTAACACCAGCCCGCATTCAGATACAGACCGTCAATGTGGGTTTTGTCGATGATGGGTGATCCATCCGGCGACATATCCATGATCCCGCCCCATGATCGCAACACGCGGGATTTGCCGATCATCGGCATCAATGTCATCGCCGCCTGCATCACTTGCTCCTTGCGGTGCAACCCGCCGCGTTGCGCATAGGAAGCATAGAAATCCAGATCACCGCCAAACACCAATCCGCCCTTGTCAGACTGACTGATATAAAAATGCCCCATGCCAAAGCTGATCACATTGTCGATCACCGGCTTTA
>CAYYOF010000110.1:0-7398 GCA_964473185.1 uncultured Marinosulfonomonas sp.
GGGCGTGGTCGCATTGGAATAAAGGATCGAATCCGCGATCAGTCGCATTGACGGGCGCACCGGAAAAATCCATGTGCCGCGGGCCACATATTCTTTCAAAATGTCGTTCTGAATTGTGCCGGTCAGCTTTTCGCGCGGCACACCCTGTTTGTCTGCAACGGCCAGATACATTGCATAAATGATCGCAGCGCTGCCGTTGATAGTAAAGGATGTCGAGATCTTTGACAGATCAATACCGTCAAACAAAATCTCTGCTTCGCTCAAATTGGACAGCGAAACGCCAACCTTGCCGATTTCGGGCTTGGCCATTGGATGTGTCGGATCCAGACCAACTTGCGTCGGTAGATCAAGTGCAACCGAAAGCCCAGTTTGCCCCTTTTCAAGCAAAAACTTGTAACGTGCGTTTGATTCCTCGGCGGTGCCAAAACCGGAATACTGACGGATCGTCCACAACCGCCCACGATATCCGTTCGGGAAAATGCCGCGGGTAAACGGGTATTCCCCCGGCTCGCCGATGTTTTCCGGATCAACCGCATAGGCCGGAACGCTGATCGGAATATCGACCCCGCTTCGGTTTGTGCCGTGCATTTCGGGCGCGGCGCCTTTTCCGTTTTCGGTATTGGCAGTCATTTCTTTCCCCTCGATAATAGGTTCTCTGCACGGCCCCAATGATCCTGATGCAGCCACGTTTCGACAAGATGCTGTTGCTCGACCAAGCGCCGCTCGGAATAGGTGTCACCCCGCCGGAACGCACGGGCCTGCGCCTTGATGCCCCGCAACACCTGTCGTGGTGTTGCTAAAATTGGGTCAAGAAAATCCTTGATGTCTTTTTCCGGGTCTTGCGGCCCAATAATCTTGTCAGCCAGACCCCATGCCAGTGCGGTGTCGGCGTCGATCATTTCGCATCGGCTCATCATTCTTACTGCGCGCGAGGGGCCGACCAACTGGACCAAATCAACCCCGCCGCCCCAGGCCGAGGTGATCCCCAGTTTTGCTTGAATATACCCAATCTTTACGCCCTGCCGCTGCATCCGCATGTCACAGGATAGGGCAAGTTCAGCGCCGCCCCCGATTGCACTGCCGTTCAGCAAAGCAATGACCGGCACCTCGCAGTTGCGGATTGTGTCCAGCGCCGCGCGGGAATTATCTGTCATTTCAAGAACGTCAGCCGTATCGCGCACATCGGCCAGCGCCGCCAGATCTCCGCCTGCGGCGAAGTATCTGTCGGAAGCGCCCGTTAGGACAATACACTTGATTTCGGGCCTTTCGCCCTGCGCTTTGATCGTTGCTGCCAGCTCGTTCAAAACAGCTTTGCTTAACGCGTTGTGCTTTTCCTGACGGTTGATGGTGACCCAGCTTGTACCAGAAAAGCGGTCCGAAACGAGTATTTGATCTGCGTTGCCCACAATAGCACCCTAAATAATTCAATATTAAGGATGTATATCCTATATTACGGAAACACAAGTATCATGGCTATGTATTTTCCGTATTACAGGTAATAATTCTATATCCTGCACAAAATGTGCACCGCGCATTGCCAGCGGCGGCGTAATAGCAAAAGCATCAAAAATGATCTGTCAGGCGGAGTTGGCCATATTGGAAAAGGCCGAACAGGAGCCGATCAACAACTGCAAGTGCTCATCTGCAAAGCTCTCCATACGGTTTTTAGGGCCGGCAACCGCCATGGCAAACACATCCGAACCTACTATTATAGGGGCTGAAATTGCCCAAACGTCGCTCACATTTTCCCCACAGGTCGTGAAATACCCAAGCTTTTTGGATTTTTGGATTTCTTCAACCAGCGCAGTAGGATCCGTTATTGTCGCGTTTGTTATTTTTGCAAAACTCTTGTCCTGAATAAACGCTTCAAGCTCTGCCAGTCTTGCACTCCCCAACACAGCTTTGCCTATTGCGCTGGAATGGAGCGGTTTCAAGTCACCGTTTTTCGCGGAATACCGTATTGAATGCGAGCCTTCCACAACTTGCAGATAGATGGCTTCGTCACCCTGCCTTTTCCCAAGGATCAAGGTTTCGCCGGTTATATCCCGCAATTTCTCCATCAGCGGCGTTGCGCGGCGCACAAAAACGTCATTATTCCTGATTTCCGACGCAACATCATAGAGCCGGTTGGTAGGATAATGGGCCCGAGGTCGATTCAGGGAATAGACGTAACCTCTGCTCTGAAGGGTGGTGAGAATAGCGTGGCATGTGCTTTTGGGGATTCCCGTCGCATCGGCCAGATCCGTCATGGACATTGGCCCCTTATGCTCCTGAAAAGATTCGAAAATATCCAGAACGCGCTCTACTCCAGTGACCATTGGTTTTGACATGAATTTCCCTATTGCTGACTGCACCTGAAATGCCAGAGTATATGTCCAATATATGGGATTATTGCATTTCGATACAGGACATTTTCCACAATACTGAAAATGGCCTTGTTTCTGTGGCGGGCGCTTGATCAGAACGGGGTAGCTGGTGACCTGCGCCCCTAGAACTCCTCCATTTTGATGTAGAGTCCGGCCAACAAAAGGGCGGACAAAATGAAGAAGCGATTCACCGACGAACAGATCATCTTGAATCTGAAAGGGCAGGAGGCTGGCGAGAAGACGCCGGACCTGTGCCGACGTTAAAGGGATTTGGACGGAACAATCGGTGAACTTTATTTGACCTGACAACTGCCGACGGAAAAATGGCAACTGCCAGATCAAGTCTGAACCACTACACTCTAAAAGTGCGACCTATTCGCCCTTGAATTTCGCCTTGCGCTTTTCAAGAAACGCGCCGATACCTTCGCGCCGGTCTTTGGTTTCATAGATCGTCGAGACGATGAAACTCTCGTAATCCAGCGCCGATGTCAGGTCCATCTGCATGCCCTTGTGCACCGTGTGCTTGATAAACTGAAGGCTCAGCGGCGCGCGGGTGGCCCAATGTTCGACCCGCTGTTTAGCCACCTCAAGGGCAGATCCCTTTGGCACCAACTTGTTGATCAGCCCGATGCGATAGGCGTTATCGGCATCAACCGGATCGGCGTCAAACATCATTTCCAACGCATTTGCCGGGCCGACAACCCGCGGCAACCGCATTGTGCCCCCTGCACCGGCAACCGTGCCGATGCGCGCGCTGGTGATGGCATAACTCGACCCGGCGGCCCCGATCCGCACGTCCAGCGCCAGTATGAATTCGCAACCGCCCGTCATGCAGAACCCTTCGATCGCGGCGATGGTGGGCAGGTTGTTTTCCTCAAACGCGGCGCAGGTTTTGTGCCATTTGCGCAGGTATGTCAGTGTCTCTGAAGGTGAGCTAAGCGCCTGCGCATCGTTCAGATCGGCACCCGCGGAAAAGAACTCCTGCCCGCCGGTGACGATGATGCCTCGCATTTTGGGATCGGCCTGTGCCTCGGCGGCGGCGGCCATCAACTCGTCCATCACTTCGGTGCTGATTGCATTGCGCACCTTGGGACGGTTGAAGGTGATGATAAAGGCGTGGTCGGCTTTTTCGATTTTGATCAGTTTATAGTCCACTGTGTGCATCCTTCGTGGTCAGTTGTCAGTTTTTCGGGTTAAATTGATTGGGGCATGCCCAGATCGTTCACCGCAATGTCAGTGAGCAACGCAGTGCTGCCCTGAGGCGTCATCTGCATGACCCGCGCATCGCGCCATTTGCGTTCAATGTCGTATTCACGGGCAAAGGCGAACCCGCCGTGGGTGGTGAAGCAGGCATCCGCCATCTGCCACGCGGCCTCGCAGGCCATGTGTTTAGCCATGCTGGCAAGTGGCCCGGGTTGCTGGCCTGAATCATACACGGCTGCCGCCTTGCTGCCGATCAACTTGGCCCCCTGCACCTCAATATAGGCCTTGGAAATGGGGAACTGGATGCCCTGATTATAGGAGATCGGACGGCCGAACACGACGCGCTCATTGGCGTAAGTGATCGCGCGTTCGGAGAAAAACGCAGAATCGCCCGTGGCGCAGGCGGCATAGAGAATGCACTCAAGCTGGGCCAGTTCGCGGTAGTAGTCATAGCCTTTGCCGACCTCGCCGATCACTGCATCCAGCGGCAATTCCAGCCCGTCGAATACTAAATCGCTGGCCCCGTCATTGTTCATGGAATCAATATCTTGACCTGACATTCCACCTTTCAGTGCCGTTTTCATATCAACCAGAAAGGCCGTCAGACCAGCGGTGGGATTATCCGGTGTGCCGGGCGATGTGCGCGCCAAAAGCAGCCTCAACTCGCTATGCAATGCGTTGTTGACCCATTGCTTGGCCCCGTTCACCACATAGACATCACCTTTTTTTGTAGCGGTGGTGGCCATTTCAGCCAGATCATTGCCGGTTTCGGTTTCAGTGATCGCCGAGGCCAGAAACCGCACCTCGCCGGCGGCAATCGCGCCCAGATATTTCTGTTTCTGCGTATCCGAGCCGTGGCGCACCAGAATGTCGGACAGATACATCTGACCGATTGCCGCACCGGCGTTGCAGGACGTCGAATGGATGGTCTCGAGAATAACCGCCGCAATGCGCAGCGACAGGCCCGCGCCGTCAAATTCCTCAGGGATTAGCGCGCCTAGGAAACCGGACACCATCAGGGCATCTACAAACTCGGAGGGGTATCTCTGATCGGCTGGCTTATCCTCAAGCGCACGCCAGTAAGCCCCCGGAAAACCCACACAAAGCGCCTTTAGCGGGTCGCGGAATTCGTCGTAGTCATCGTCGTTAATCCGCATCATCAACAGTTGATCAGTCATCGTAAATAACCCCGTTCATCAGTAAGAGCGCGGCATGCCAAGAACATGCTGGCCGACAAAATTGAGCACCATATTCGGCGAAATTGGTGAATTGCGCGCGGTACGGGCCTCGCGCCATTTGCGCTGAATGGAAGAAGATTTGCCCATACCCGCTTCGCCAAAAATACTCAGCGCGACCTGCGCGCAGGCCCAGGATGCCTCGCCCGACAGGATTTTGCTCATATTCGCCTCGGCGCCACATTTCATCCCCGCGTCAAACATCGCGGCGGTCTTGCGCACCATCAAATCGGCGGTTTCAAGCTGGGCATAGGCCTGCGTAATCGAGAATTGTACCGATTGGGTAGCCGACATGGGCTGCCCGAACCGTTTGTGTTCATTGGCGAATTTGATCGCTTCACGCAGAAAATAGCGCCCGTTGCCGATGGTTTCACTGGACACAAGGCAACGTTCGGCGTTCATCCCGTCAAGGATATAACGAAAACCGTGCCCCTCTTGCCCCACAAGGCTGTCCTCGGGAATAAATACATCGTCAAAGAAAATCTCGGTGGTGTTGTGGTTGATCATCGCGTCAATCGGTGTGATGACCATGCCGTTTTCCTTGGCCAGACGCATATCCACCAAAAAAGTCGACACGCCATGCGCGCGCTTTTCAACCTGATCGGCAGGGGTGGTGCGCGCCAAAAGCAGCATCAGATCGGAATGGCCTGCGCGGCTGATCCAGACCTTTTGGCCGCTGATCATATAGCCACCATCAACCTTGTCCGCCCGCGTTTTCAGCTGGGTGGTGTCAGAGCCGGTGGTTGGCTCGGTCACGCCAAACGCTTGCAGGCGCAATTCGCCTTTGGCAATTTTCGGCAGGTATTTGTCTTTTTGCGCATCACTGCCGTGGCGCAAAATCGTACCCATCGTATACATTTGCGCATGGCATGGACCAGCGGTGCAGCCCGCCGCGTGAATGGTTTCCAAAATTGCGGCACCGCCCCGCACTGGCAGGCCAAGGCCACCATATTCAGCAGGGATAAGTGCTGACAAAAAGCCGGTTTTGGTTAGCGCCTCGACAAATTTGGTCGGATAGCTGCCCGAAGGTGGCTGGTTCTCAAGATACTCCCAATAGGAGGGCGGATAATCATCGCAGACCTTTGCAACCTCACGACGATATTCGGGATAGTCTTCGCCCAGGGCAAATTCGACTGATTGCTCACTCATCTGTTATTCCCGCGTTGAATTGGTTGAAGTAGCCCAAGGAAACCCTTTGGGGGCACCGGCCTTGGCGTAGGTGCCATGAAGCGGTTCGTCGGGCAGGTTCTTTGTAATGATATCGCGGATCGGCAATAGCTTTTCGACATCAATACCGGTGTTGAGGCCCGCGCCCTCCAACAGAAAGACCAAGTCTTCCATAACGATATTGCCAGTCGCATTGGGCGCAAACGGACAGCCCCCAAGCCCGGCGAGCGAGGCATCAAAACGGCGGCAACCGGCCTCTAGCGCGGCGTAAACATTAGCAAGGCCGAGCCCGCGGGTGTCATGGAAATGTGCGCCAACCATCACGTCATCACCGAAATTGTCGATAATTTTCTTGAACAGGGACTTCACATCGCGTGGATTGCCATAGCCAACCGTGTCGGCGATCACTACCTCGTCAACGCCTGCCTTGACAAAATTCTCAACCGATTTCAGCACCGCCTTATGCGGCACATACCCTTCAAGTGAACAGCCAAATGACGTTGCAAACCCGCCCGCCAGCTTGAACCGCTGACCTTCGGGCAGGCTGTCACGCAATTCCACCACGCGTTTAAATTCGGCCAACGCCTCTGCTGTGGAGCGGCGGCCATTTGACTGGCTGTGGGTCTCGGACACCGAATTCATGAAATCAATTTCATGCACCCCGATCGCCAGTGCCGTTTTTGCGCCGCGCAGGTTTGGCGTTAGCGCCGACACCCATAATCCGTCCTGCTCCAAGGCCGCCGATGCCACCTCGGCGGCATCGGAAAACTGTGGCAACAATTTTGGCGGCACGAAGGAACAGACCTGCATATTGGGCATTCCCGCCGCCACCGTTTCGCGGATCCAGCGGATTTTTTCACCCGTAGGCACAAAGGTTTTTACGATCTGGATCCCGTCGCGCAAGCCTACTTCACGGCATTCGACATCAATCTTGCGGTTGGCCATAATGCCCCTACTTCCCTTGGAATTTCGGTTTGCGCTTTTCATTAAAAGCGCGCACGCCCTCAAGCCTGTCTTCGGTCGGAACCAGCCGGTTATAGGCCTCGATCTCGAAGGCATAGCCGTTTTTCAGATCAACCTGCGTCGATACATTCATTGACTTTTTCGCCTGATAAATCGCCAGCGGTGCGTTGTTACAGATGGTGCGGGCGGTTTCCAGCGTCTCTTCCATCAACTTGTCATCATCGCATACCTTGTTGACCACACCCCATTCTAAGGCCTCATCCGCAGAAAACGGCTTGCCCGTCAGGATGATTTCCTTGGCGCGGCGGATACCCACAGCGCGGGGCAAGTTCTGTGTGCCCATACCGCCCGGCATGATGCCAATCTTGATCTCGGTCAGCGCGAAACGGGCACGCCGCGCGGCATAGGCAAAATCGCAGGTCACGACCGTTTCCAGCCCGCCGCCATAAGCCGCGCCATTAACC
>CAYYOF010000111.1:0-7194 GCA_964473185.1 uncultured Marinosulfonomonas sp.
TGTAGTCGATCACGCGTTTGACGGGTACAAGCACCTTCATCAGCATTTATCTCCTAAATGGCCCCGATGATCGGGGATTCTCTCAAGTTCTCATAGGTGTGTTAGCCGACAGAGGCGTGGGAAAACAGAGTAAAATCGACATGAAGTGGCACGGCGACGCCGCGTTTCACATTTTAGCGGTTTGCACCGGGCACCCAGAGCACATCTTTGGCCCCGTTTGCGTTGGCAACACGGCTGGCCACAAAGAACCAGTCCGATAGCCGGTTCAGGTATTTCACTGCATCCGGATTGACCGTTTCAACCCCTGCCAGCTCCACTGCCAGCCGCTCGGCGCGGCGCGAAACCGTGCGGCACAGATGCAAATGGGCGGCAAGCGCACTACCACCGGGCAGGATGAACGAGCGCAGGGTGGTCAGGTTCGCGTTCATCGCGTCGATTTCATCTTCAAGCCGTGTGACTTGGGTATCGGCAAGACGTAAGGGTGGGTATTCGGCGTCGGCGTCTTTGTCCATTTCGGGACGGCACAGGTCGGCCCCCAGATCAAACAGGTCGTTCTGGATTGCGGCCAGTTGGGCGTCCATATCGCCGCTGGCGTGAAGGCGGGCAAGGCCGACGGTGGCATTCGTTTCGTCCACGGTGCCATAGGCGGAAACGCGCGGCGAGGTTTTGGAAACGCGGGTGCCGTTGCCCAGTGCGGTTTCACCGCCGTCACCGGTTTTGGTGTAAATCTTGCTTAAAACGACCATCTGTTAGCTCCCCGTGCCGCGGATGAACAGGAACAGCAAAAGTAGCGCGACTGCGATGGCTTGGGCGTAAATGCGATAGCGCATCAAACGGTTGGCGTGTTTGCGATTGAAATCGCCGCCTTTGGCAAATCCGCCGATGCCAAGCGCCAGAATGAATACCACAACCAGACAGGCAGCACCAACAATCAGAAAGAGGGGGTCGTTAAACATGGGCGTTTCCTTTGGGCCAGTTTAGCCTTTGAGCAAGATCCAGTCAAAGGCGCGTGTCGACAGTATGCGACGCATAATGCCCGACAGGTAGGTCGGCACGGTGACATAGTAACGCGGTTTCGGGCGTTTTGATTCCAGCGCATGGATCAGTTTTTTGGTGACAGCGGAGGGAGGCAGCTCGAATTTACCGGGCTCATTGCTTTCGTCATACAGACGTGGACGTAGGCCGGTTTCATAGAGCTTGCGCAGGGGCGAGTTTTCCCAGTCGATCCATTTCTCGAAATGTGGCTGGGCATTGACGCGGATTTTGGTGGTGATCGGGCCGGGTTCAATCAGGATCACTTCAATCGGCTGGTTGTGCATTTCAAGGCGCAGCACGTCAGTCAAACCCTCAAGCGCGAATTTGGTCGAAACATATGCGCCACGAAACCGCAAGGCGGCGATGCCCAGTACGGACGAGCAGTTGATGATCCGCCCGTGCCCTTGCTTGCGCATCACGGGGATAATCTGGTTGATCAGGTCATGGTAGCCAAACAGATTGACCTCGTAGATTGCGCGCATGGCGTCGCGCGGCAGGTCCTCAACGGCGCCGGGAATAGCGTAGGCGCCGTTGTTATAGAGGGCATCGAGCGTGCCGCCGGTGCGTTCCAGCACCTCGGCCACGGCGGATTTGATCGAGGCCTCATCGGTATAATCAAGGGTGAAGCTCTCCAGCCCTTCACCGCGCAACCGCTCACAATCTTTTTCCTGACGGCAGGTTGCAAAAACCCGCCAACCACGGTTTTGCAACGTATGCGCCGCGTCATAACCGATGCCCGATGAGCAGCCTGTGATCAGGATGGATTTTGGTGTCATTACAGCGCCTTTTAATAGAACTACTATTCCGGAATAGTAGTTCTATTAAGAATCGTAAATCAATCAGGAAAACAAGCCTGTTGAAGCGGCACCAGCAAATTTTTTGAAGTTGGTTTCCGGGGTTTATCCCAGTGGGTCAACATCCGTCATAAAGCGTTTCATAATGAAACCCTCAACGCCGTCACCCTCAATGCGGATTTTCACCCAGTCCGCATCAGGATCCGAGATGATTTCGGCAGCTTCGCCATAAACGACTTTGCCCAAAACCTCATAATTGGTCGACGGCCCCCCGCGCACATTTACGCGTGATCCGGTGACGAACCAGATGATGCGTTCGGGCTCAGGCACCGGTTCAGGAATAACAACGGCGGCAACCGCAACAGGCTCAGGCGTGTTGACTACAATCGGGGCTGCGCCTTCTACAGGGCTGATCAATGCGCTTTGCGTTACTTCGGGCGCGGGCTCAACCACGGGCGCAACTTCGGCCACCATCTCGGTGAACACAGGCGCGTCCAATTCCGGCGCAAACACCATTGCAACCCAGATCGCCCCGCCAAGGAATAAAGTTAGCTTAAACATTTTCCACCCCACAGGGCTGGCAGCGCCCCGAACTCGTTATATTGAATCACCTTTTACATGATAAAATGTCCCCACGTAAAGTTACCTTTGTTTCTTGTCCTACACGTGTGGCGCGGGTATCACGGGCGATATGAGTTCAGAAGATAAAAAAATTCCAGGCGAGATAACCGAACCTTTGCGCACAGCACTTGGGGACCGGTATCTGACCTATGCGCTGTCCACTATTATGCACCGTGCCCTGCCGGATGCGCGTGACGGGCTGAAACCTGTGCATCGGCGAATTTTATATGCGATGCGTGAATTGAAACTGGCATCAGCTGGTGGTTTCCGTAAATCGGCCAAGATTTCCGGCGATGTGATGGGCAACTACCACCCGCATGGCGATGCCGCGATTTATGACGCGATGGCGCGTCTGGCGCAGGATTTCAACGTGCGCTATCCGCTGGTCGACGGGCAGGGAAATTTCGGCAATATCGACGGTGATAACCCTGCTGCCGCCCGTTATACCGAGGCGCGGATGACCGCCGCCGCCGAAGCCTTGCTGGAGGGTCTGGCAGAGAACGCCGTTGATTATCGTGAAAATTATGACGGCACCCTGACGGAACCTGTAGTGTTGCCCGCGTCCTTCCCGAACCTGTTGGCCAATGGCTCCACCGGCATTGCGGTTGGCATGGCCACCAACATCCCGCCGCACAATATCGAAGAATTGTGCAACGCCTGTTTGCATATGATCAAGACGCCGAATGTGCGGGACGAGACATTGCTCGACTACATCCCTGGTCCCGATTTCCCCACCGGCGGCACCATAGTGGAGCCGCGCGAGAATATCCTTGAGGCCTATCGCACGGGCCGTGGTGCGTTCCGTCTTCGCAGCAATTACTTTGTCGAGGATATGGGCCGTGGCCAGTGGCAGATTGTTGTCACTGAAATTCCGTATCAGGTGCAGAAATCCAAGCTGATTGAAAAGCTGGCCGAGCTGATCCAGCTGAAAAAACTCCCCATTCTGGCCGATGTGCGCGACGAGAGTGCCGAGGATATCCGGCTGGTGCTGGAGCCACGCAGCAAGAATGTGGACCCTGATGTGTTGATGGGCATGCTGTTTCGCGCCTCCGACCTAGAGGTGCGGTTCAGCATGAACATGAACGTGCTGATTGATGGGCGGACGCCCAAGGTTTGTAGCCTGAAAGAAGTGCTGCGGGCTTTTCTGGATCACCGCCGCGATGTATTGCAGCGTCGTAGCCAGCACCGCATGGACAAGATTGACCACCGGTTGGAAGTGCTGGAAGGCTTCATCATTGCCTTCCTCAATCTGGATCGGGTGATCGATATAATCCGCTATGACGACGATCCCAAACGCGCCTTGATGTATGAGGATTGGGCGTCGCCCCGGGCGCGGGCCACGGACGAGGCAGATTACGTTTCGCCGTTCGATACGCGTGGGCCGGTTGGCGAGGATGAAGAGCCGTCCTTAAGCGAAGTGCAGGTCGATGCGATCCTGAATATGCGTCTGCGCAGTTTACGCCGGCTTGAGGAAATCGAGCTGGTCCGTGAGCGGGACGCGTTGATGATCGAGCGGGCCGAGCTTGAGGACCTGCTGGAAAGTGATGATCTGCAATGGGCGCGGATTTCCGAGCAATTGCGCGAAACCCGCAAGAAATTTGGCCGTGACTATGAAGGTGGCGCGCGGCGCACCCTGTTTGCCGAGGCGGGCGAGGTGGAAGAGGTGCCGATCGAGGCGATGATTGATCGTGAACCGATCACCGTGGTGTGCTCCAAAATGGGCTGGATCAGGGCGATGTCGGGTCATGTAGATTTGGCCCGTGAATTGAAATTCAAGGATGGCGACGAGGCGCGGTTTATGTTCCACGCCGAAACCACGGATCGGTTGCTGGTGTTTGGCAGCAACGGTCGGTTTTACACCCTGTCCGCCGCTAATCTGCCTGGTGGGCGCGGCATGGGCGAGCCATTGCGCCTGATGGTTGACCTGCCGAATGAGGCAGAAATCATTGACCTGTTCATCCACAAAGCAGGCCGCAAGCTGCTGGTCGCCTCAACCGCAGGCGACGGGTTTGTGGTGGCTGAAGATGACGTGTTGGCCCAGACTCGCACCGGTAAACAGGTGCTGAATGTGCGGGGTGATACGCGGGCGCATGTGTGCCGTGCCGTGACAGGGGATCACATCGCTTGCGTTGGTCAAAACCGCAAGGTTCTAGTGTTCCCGATTGCGGAATTGCCTGAAATGGGTCGCGGCAAGGGCGTGCGTTTGCAGAAATATAAAGACGGTGGCCTGAGTGACGCGACAACCTTTGTCATGGCCGATGGTCTGAGCTGGCTTGATCCGGCAGGGCGCACCCGCACCGAAACCGAGCTGGCGGAATGGACCGGCAAACGTGCCAGTGCTGGCCGGATGGCCCCGCGCGGGTTTCCAAGGGATAACAGGTTTACCTAAAGCCGCTCGGCCTTCAGCCAAACCCCGCCTTCGGGGCGCAGGGTCAGGATCATCACAGGCTTGGGATTGCGCCCAGAGATTGGCGTAAACCGGAACCGCGACAGCAGGGTCGCAAGGATAATCACTGCCTCTTGAATGGCAAAACCGGACCCGATGCACACCCGCGGCCCCGCGCCAAAGGGCAGGTAGGCAAATGGGTCAATCTTGTTCGGTTTGGCAAACCGGTCAGGGTCAAACGCATCCGCGTTTTCCCACAACAGATGATTACGGTGCAGCGCATAGATTGGCAGTATCACGGTATCGTGCGCACGAATTTCTCGATCACACAGGGTATCCGGTGCTTGTGCTGTGCGCGACAACATTGCGGCGGGTGGGTATAGGCGCAGGGTTTCATCAACGATCTGGCGAATGTAGGGCAGCGCGTCGAGGTCATCTGCGGTGGCGGTGCGCCCGTTCAGAACCGATTGCGCCTCATCCCGTGCGCGGGTCTGAGAGCCTTGATCAAAGGCGCAAAGGTACAGCGCCCACGCCAGCGTTAATGCGGTGGTTTCGTGCCCTGCAACGATAAACGTCAGCAGGTTGTCACGCAATTCAGCCGTGTTCATCCGGCGTTTGGTTTCGGGGTCTTCGCCCGATAGCAACAGGTCCAGCAGATCGGGCACGTCATTTGCATCAGCGCCTGCGCGGTTCTCGATTGCCTGATCCGCCACGCGTTTCATTTGCTTTAATGCCCCCGATGACATCAGGCGTGACGGGCGCGGCACCCATGACGGAACGCCCAGAATATCGAGCAGGGAAATTTTCGCGGTCTGGTCAATGTAGCTGTCGATGGCCTTGTGGATCGCGGCGCGGTCAAACCCTTCGTCGCCGGAAAAGGTTACGTCGGAAATCACCTCGAAAGTGGTGGCGGTCATCTCGTCAAATAGATCGACAGCTTGCCCCTGTGCGGCTTCCAGTCGATCTGTGGCATGATCGGCAGCAAGGCTCATCACTGGCCCAAGGTTACTGATATTACGCCATGAAAAGGCAGGGGCGGCGGCGCGGCGTTGCCAGTGCCAATGCGCCCCATCGGCAATGAACAGGCTGTCACCTATTGCGGGGCGCAAGATGTTTTTGGTGACGTCGGATTTGGGGTAATTGCGCAGCCCGTCCTTTAGAATATGGCGCAGCGCGTCAGGGTCCATCACCATATGCCAGCGTTTGCCGGTTTTGCCCGATACAATCGGCTGGCGGGTCGAAATATCGGGTAAAATTTCCAGCACATTGCGCCGCGCGGTGGCAAGCGAGCGCAAAATCCCCCACGGCTCGGTCACCAGCAGAACTTTAACGGGAATGGTTCGGGTCTGGCTGGGCATCATTCTGCTTCCTGTTATGCCACAGTATAGATAGGTGCGCCGGATTGGCAATTCCGGAAGGATTGCGCAATGGGTGCTGCTGCTGTATCTCGGATGAACTGCCATTAGGGGAATCTGTTTATGCCGTTTGTTTCTGTCATCCGTGTGACTGTTTTGACCTGTGTTCTGGGGGTGCTTGCTGCCTGTGGCGGCGTTGAGGATCTGTCGCAACCACCTGTGCCGATGGGGAACTTCCTGTTGGGGCATAATATCATCGTTGCAGACGCAGCGAATGCAGGTCCACTATCGCGCAGGGCTGATCCGGATGATTGGGAGGCGGCCCT
Organism: uncultured Marinosulfonomonas sp.; assembly: GCA_964473185.1. Taxonomy (GTDB): domain Bacteria; phylum Pseudomonadota; class Alphaproteobacteria; order Rhodobacterales; family Rhodobacteraceae; genus Profundibacter. Next base: position 6,518 of record CAYYOF010000111.1, read on the forward strand.
GAAAACGGCAATCGATGCGCGCCTTGGCCGGTATGAAGGCGACAAATATTTCCATATCGGCACCCATGTTGATGCCTATGTGCTGGCCATTCCCGGCGTGCCGCTGGTCGCCACCCCCAAATCCGTGCTGATCATCAGCGTAAATGTTTGGGATGATGCGACGGGGCAAAAGCTGACTGAGGAGCCAAAGCAACTGACAGTGTTTGAACGATCAGAGAAAAGCACGTTTATTATCGGATCGGGGCTGGTTAATTCCAAGGCGGTGCAGATGCAAAACCTGTCGCGGAATGCCGCAAGGGTCATTCACAAATACTTGCTGGCAAACCCTGAATGGTTTGGCATGCCTCCACTAGAGCCCAAAGCCACGCCGGCAACCAGTGGAAACAACTAAAAGACCAGACCTGATTTACCAAACCTGATTTGATTGTGCCGCACTGATTTTTGTTGTGTGGAACATTGCGGGGCAGGGTTATCCTGCCTCTTCAATCAGGCACTTGATTTTGCGCCCTAAACTCAATAAATCCCCGCACATATGAACTGGGCCAGTTGGCCCCCTAATGATGAGGAGGCCACCATGGCTAAGGAAAAGTTTGAACGCAATAAACCGCACGTTAACATCGGTACAATCGGCCATGTTGACCACGGTAAAACGACATTGACGGCAGCGATCACCAAAT
>CAYYOF010000112.1:0-7192 GCA_964473185.1 uncultured Marinosulfonomonas sp.
AGGAGTGAATCAGAACTTACACCAAATGTGAATCCTGAATCTCAACAAGCCCTAGATGCAAATTGCTTAAAAAAGGCCCGCCATCATCTCTGGCGGGCCTTCTCTAATTCTAGCATATATCGCTTATTTCTTCAGCGACGCCGCAATCTCTTTCAGCAGGTCAATCTCGCTTGGACCCGGATCAGCGGCTGGCGCTTCTTCTTCGGCTTTCTTGGTTTTGTTCACCGCTCTAACCAGCATGAACACCACAAATGCGATCACGACAAAGTTGATGATTGCCATGATGAAACGGCCATATGCGAATACCGCTGCACCGGCTTCTTCGGCATCTGCCATCGAGGCATATTCACCCTCACCCAACAGCGCGTACATACTTGAGAAATCAACTCCGCCCATAAACAGGCTGATGATTGGATTGATCAGGTCTGATACCAGCGACCCGACGATCGCGGTAAACGCCGCGCCGATGATAATACCAACGGCCATGTCCATGACATTGCCCTTGGCGATGAAATCTTTGAACTCTTTAAGCATAGTGTCGTCCCCATTTACGTTCCAGTTGCACGCCTGTATTTTTCCATTGCGCGTGTGCGCACAGCTATTACCATGTTTTCAAACAGTTTGTTAACCTTATTATCGAACGGAAAAACCCTATCTCATATAGGAAACGCAACAAAGGACACCGCATGACTGACCTTACATCTTTTGAAATCACAAACCGCTGGCCACCAAAAAATCCGCAAGCTATTCAGTATTATGGCTTCCCCACCCCAAACGGAGTCAAAGTTTCCATTATGCTCGAGGAATTGGGCCTGCCATATGACGCCCACACGGTTTCATTTGCCGATGGCGATCAGTTCACCCCTGAATTTCTGTCGCTGAATCCGAATAACAAAATTCCGGCAATCATTGATCCCGATGGGCCGGATGGCAAACCTATGCCATTGTTTGAATCAGGTGCGATCCTGATCTATCTGGCTGAAAAAACCGGAAAACTGATGCCCAAAGACCCCAAAGGCCGTTACGAGGTGCTGCAATGGCTGATGTTCCAGATGGGCGGCATCGGCCCGATGTTTGGCCAGCTGGGGTACTTCACCCATTTTGATGGCAAAGATATCGAGGACCCCCGCCCTGCCAAACGCTACATCGACGAAAGCGCGCGTTTGCTCGAAGTGCTGGATGGCCAACTGGAAGGGCGCGACTGGGTTTGTGGTGAATACTCGATCGCCGATATCGCTATCGCCCCGTGGGTGCGTGTTCTGCGTGATTTCTACAAGGCGGGTGATCTGGTCGACTGGGATGATCTGAACAATGTGCCAGCTTACCTTGACCGTTTCCTTGAGCGCCCCGCCGTTCAGGCCGGCCTGATACAGCCGCCGCGCGGTTAACGTTTAAAGGCCGCGGATCATATCGGCGGCTTTTTCCGCAATCATAATGGTGGGCGCATTTGTGTTGCCGCCCACCAATCGTGGCATCACCGACGCGTCCACTACCCGCAAACCCTGAACGCCATGCACCCGCAATTCAGGGTCCACCACCGCCATGTCATCACGCCCCATCCGGCAGGTGCCGACAGGGTGATAAATTGTATCGGCACGGGCGCGAATGTCGGCCTCAAGCGCCGTATCGCTGCCGTCATGTGGATACAGTCGCTTGCCGCGCCACGGTGTTAACGGATCGGCCTTCAACAGCGCATCCATTGTCCTTGCTCCCTGCATCAGGCTGCGCAGGTCCGCAGCATCCGACAGGAACGCCGGATCAATCAGCGGGGGCGATGTGGCCCGCGCATCCGTTAAGCCGACCCGCCCCCGCGACTTGGGCCGCAGCACACAGACATGGCAGCTAAACCCGTGGGCCAAGCGGATTTTACGCATGTGATCATCGACAATCCCTATTACAAAATGCAGCTGCAAATCCGGCCGGTCCAGCATCGAATCACTGCGCAGGAACGCACCACCCTCGGCAAACGGCGTGGTGAAAGCTCCCTCGCCGGTTTTGCGCCATTTCAACCCCGCCCGCGCCAGTTGCGCCAAACCGTATGGATTAAGCCCAACCACATCGCGGCGCTTTGATTTATAGGAAATGATGTAATCCAGATGGTCCTGCAGGTTTTTGCCAACTCCGGGCAAATCCTGCACCACAGGGATGCCGTGCTCTGCCAGTTCACCCATCGCGCCGATGCCCGACAGCAGCAATAGTTGCGGCGTGCCAAATGCACCCGCAGACAGGATCACCTCACGCCCCGCCTTCGCAACATGATCCACGCCTTTGTGCCTGTAAGCCACGCCAACGGCACGCGTGCCCTCCATCACCACCCGCGCCACTTGGGCATGGGTGATCACCGTCAGGTTTTTGCGCCCCCGCACCGGAAACAAATAGGCCGCCGCCGCTGAACAGCGCTCGCCCTTCTGCGCACCTTCGAAAAACTGCGTGACCTGATACAGGCCTGCACCTTCTTGCCGGACCCCGTTGAAATCATCGTTGCGCCGGATTTGCAGCGCCTCTGCAGCCTCGACAAACGCTGCCGAAATCCCGCGCGGCGCATTCTGGTCCATCACCTGCAACGGCCCATCGCCCCCGTGCAGATCGTCAGCACCACCTGCATTGCCCTCGGCGCGTTTGAAATACGGCAGCACCTCGTCCCACGACCAGCCGTCACAGCCCAGATTGGCCCACTCGTCGTAATCCCGCCTGTGGCCGCGCAGATACAACATCGCATTAATCGCGCTTGATCCACCCAAGGCGCACCCACGCGGCTGAAATCCACGCCGTCCGTTCAGGCCCGCTTGAGGTGTGGTCCTGAACGCCCAGTTGTTGATTTTCGGGCGCCCCGAAACCATCGCTGCCACCAAGGCAGGCGCACGCACCAGCACGCTTTTGCCGCCGCCGCCCGCTTCCAGCAGGCAAACCGACACATTGGCATCCTCACTCAAACGCGCCGCTAAAACACAGCCCGCCGATCCGCCGCCAACGATTACATAATCATAGGTCATAAACCCAGTTTAGGGTAATTCACCCGACAAAACATAGCGCAAAATCTGCACTACTTGCGCGGGGTCGTCTGCCACAGCCAAAGCCGCCGCATCCACCTCTTTCAGCGCATGTTGATGATCGACCCCGTGCAGCACAATCAGAGATTTACCTAAAGCCGCCGCATAACCCGCATCAAACGCCGCGTTCCATTGCTTGTATTTTTCACCGAACCGAACCACCACAACATCGGCATCGGAAATGCCCTTGCGGGTGCGAATGGCGTTCAGTTTGGCGCCCTTGTTATCGTGCCAGAACTTGTCCGCTTCGGCCCCCATGATGGAGATCCCGCAATCATCCGACGCCGCGTGATCGGTCACAGGCGATGAAAACTCAACATCCAGTCCTTTGGCCCCGTTGATAATCACCTCGCGCCAGTCGGTGTGAATTTCACCCGACAGATATACTTTCAAAGTCATTGTATTATCCTCTCAATTCGCCACCGGTGGCACCAACCACCTTGGCAATAATTTTCTCGGAAACCGCCGCGATGTCCTCGTCCGTCAGCGTCTTGTCCATAGGCTGCAACCGCACCGAAATCGCCAGAGATTTTTTGCCTTCACCCAAGGATCCACCGACGAATTCATCAAACACCCGCACGGATTCAATCAACACCTTGTCGGCACCTGCGGCTGCATTGACCAGCGCCAACGCCTCGACGTCCGCATCCACCACAAAGGCAAAGTCACGCTCCACCGCTTGCAAATCGCGTAACACCAACGCAGGGCGCGTGGCGGATTTGTTGCGCGCAAATGGCGGCTCCTCGACATAGATGGTAAACCCAACCGCTGGCCCTTTGACGTCCATAGCTGCCAAAATCTTTGGATGAATTTCGCCAAACACCGCCATCACTTTCTTTGGCCCCAGACAAATCTTGCCCGAGCGCCCGGGGTGCCACCAATCAGCCGCCCCACGCAGGATCTGCACCTTGGCGGGGGCCTTGATCGCGGACAAAACAGCCTCGGCATCGGCCTTGGCGTCATAGACATCAACGGCGCGCCGTGTTCCATGCACATCCTTTGGGCCCGTGTGGCCGATCAATATACCGCTGGACAGCAAATGTTGCTCGTTCGGCTCGCCACCATGAAAGGTGGGGCCAACCTCGAACAGGGCCATGTCCATGAACCCACGCGCCTGATTGCGGGCCGCAGCCTGCAACAATCCAGGTAACAGATCAGGGCGCATGTGACTCATTTCCGATGAAATCGGGTTGTCCAGCATAGTCGCATCACTGCCGCCGCCAAACAGTTCGGCACTGGCCTGATCAATGAACGAATAGGTCACGCATTCATTATACCCCAGCGCCGCAATGGTGCGTCGCGCCATGGTTTCGCGTTGCTGCATTGGCGTAAGGATCGCGCGTGGCACGCCGACATGGGCGCGCGCCATCGGCTTGCCTTCCAGCTTGGTCAAGGACGCCATCCGCGCCACTTCTTCAACCAGATCGGCCGAGCCCTGCACGTCCGGACGCCAGCTCGGCACGCTGGCCATATCGGTTTTATCCAGCACAAACCCGAGTGCGCCCAGCGTTTCTCGCTGAACCTCTGGCGCAATCTCCATGCCGACCAGTGACTGCACCCGATCCGTATCCAACTGGTAGGCGCGGGCCACATCCGGCACTTCGCCAGCCGTCACCACGTTCGACGCTTCACCACCGCAGAGATCCAGGATCATCTGGGTCGCCAGCTCGATCGCGGGCGCGTTAAACGCCGGATCAATGCCGCGCTCGTTACGATACCGCGCATCCGAATTGATCTTTAGCGCGCGTCCGGTTTTGGCAGTGCGGATCGTATCCCAGATCGCGGCTTCCAAAAACACATTCACCGTAGTCTCGGTGCAGCCGGTAGCAAGACCGCCCATCACGCCAGCCACGCTCTCGACGCCGTTGTCGTCCGAGATCAGAACCATGCCCGCCTCAAAGCTGTATTCTTTGTCATCCAGCGCCATCATGGTCTCGCCGCCCTTGGCGCGATGAATCCGCAGATCACCGTTGACTTTATCCGCGTCAAACACATGCAACGGGCGGTTTTGGTCGTAGGTGAAAAAGTTCGTCACATCCACCAGCGTCGAAATTGGCCGCAACCCGATTGCCTTTAGGCGTTGCTGCAACCACGCGGGGCTGGGGCCATTTTTCACGCCTTTGATCAGGCGCCCCATGAAGACCTCGCAACCATCGGTGCGGGTGTCATCATCAATGCTCACCTTGATCGGGCTGTCGAATGTGCCCGTCACATGCGCAGTCTTGGCAGGCTTTAACGTGCCCAAACCACGGGCGGCCAGATCACGGGCAATGCCGCGAATGCCCAGCGCATCGGGGCGGTTTGGCGTAATGGCGATGTCGATCACGGGGTCCACTTTGGACGGGTCATTTTCAGCCAGCCAATCAACGAATTTTTGACCAACCTCGCCCGATGGCAGCTCGACAATACCGTCATGTTCGTCCGACAATTCCAGCTCTTTTTCCGAGGCCATCATGCCATGGCTTTCGACGCCACGGATTTTACCAACCTTGATGGTGATATCCAGCCCGGGAATATACATGCCGGGTTTGCACACCACCACGGTGATGCCTTCACGGGCATTCGGTGCGCCGCAAATGATCTGTAAATCACCCTCATTGGTCTGCACCTGACAGACCTTTAGGCGGTCCGCATCGGGATGTTTTTCAGCCGACTTCACATATCCCAAGGTGAATTCACCCAAGGTGTCAGCGGGGTTGATCACCTCTTCAACCTCCAGCCCAATATCCGTCAGGGCATAGAGAATATCGTCAAGCGAGGCATCGGTTTCCAAGTGGTCTTTGAGCCAAGAAAGGGTGAATTTCATTTTACGTCCTCATCCGGATCAATTTCGCTGCCGATCATATTTTCGACCACTTCAAAGAATTCAAACACCAGCGGCATGTCTGGTTTGAACCCGCCGCTGCGCTTAAAATGCGCCTCGCGGGCTTTGCGCCACTGGGCCAGTGTTTCATGCTCGCCTTCGGCCAAGGCCATCCGCTCGGTGACCTTGTCAAAGGGCAGGGTTTTGACCGAGGTGGTTTTGATCACCACCGCAGGCGTGCCGTCCCAGTTGGCAATGATATCGCAACGCCCGACCTTGGGCATGGATGCCTCATCGCCGCCAAACTCCGCCAGCGCCGCGCATTCCGCGTGCTTGGTTTTGGCCCGCACCAAAGCGATCAAGGCGGCGGATGTTTCGGCATCCTCGCCCAGTTTAAATGTCCCCGCACCGGGGTATGTGTCTTGTAGGTCTTCGATCATGGGTGGGTGCTCCGGTTTGCGGGTTTTTCAAAAGCAACAAGGTAGCTCTCAAGACTAGGGAGAATAAGTTTCATTCATTGCCCCCTAACAACAATAGAATTGCAAGATAAACAGTTCCAAAGAAACCTGCTGCCATCAAGTAAATTACGATTGCGTTAAATACTTTCCCAAATTGCCTTTGCGCCAAAAAACTAACCTGCTGCGCTAAAGCATCTGGGCAGTTAACTGATATAAGTTTTGGATTTCGAACATCGACATCAATGGTATCGACGATGAGCAACTCGCGCGGTGCAAGTGTAGGAATCTTAATTGAAAACCCACCACCATCGAGTGGTCCACTTTCATGTTCTCGCGGAGACCAAAGAGTGTAACTGCTAGGAATGTCGCTAAGAATTAGCTCAATATCTTTTGCAACTTTCTTTCCGACATTTTCCACAAATAGTTTTTCGGTAGAGATAATTATTGGGTCATTATCTTCACGTAACTTGAATTTGTGGAAGTTGATACTTGTTGACCCCCATGTTAATTTAACTTTTGGTCTAAATAAGGCAATCAAACCTGCCGTAATTAAAGATACGGCAATAGCAATAACAATTTCGTGCGCGGGTTCCAGCGCGTCCCAAGTCTCTGTTGCTAGCTCAATCACCTGCTCAGCCCACCATGCAACGTCGGCATATCCAGCGCGCCGAATCCGTAATGCCGCAGCCAGCGCAGATCGCTATCAAAGAACGCCCGCAAATCGGGGATGCCGTATTTCAGCATGGCGATCCGGTCGATGCCCATGCCAAAGGCAAAGCCTTGCCATTTGTCGGGGTCAACCCCGCCCGCCTGCAACACCTTGGGGTGCATCATGCCGGAACCCAGCACCTCCATCCAGTCGTCGCCTTCACCAAGGCGCA
>CAYYOF010000113.1:0-2137 GCA_964473185.1 uncultured Marinosulfonomonas sp.
TCATTCAGAAGATGACCGATGAGCAATGGCACGCGATCCTTGATGTGCATCTGACAGCCCCGTTCCAGATATTGCGCGCCGCCCAGCCGGTGATCAGCACCGCCGCCAAGGTCGAAGCCGCAGAGGGGCGCGAAGTGTTTCGCAAGGTGGTGAATATTTCGTCCATCGCAGGCACCGGCGGCAATGCCGGCCAGATCAATTATGCCGCCGCCAAGGCCGGTATCATCGGGCTAACCAAAACCATGGCCAAGGAATGGGGGCGCTACAAAGTGAACGTAAATGCCGTTGCCTTTGGCCCGATTCGCACACGGCTGACCGAAGCGCCCGCAACTGGCGACAGCACAATCAAGGTTGAAGGCAAGGAAATTCGTGTTGGCCTTAATTCCGATCTTGTTCGCCAGATGGAAACCAGCATCCCACTGGGTCGGGTGGGCACACCCGAAGAAGCCGCAGGGGCGATCTATCTGTTCTGCATTCCCGAATCCAACTTCATTTCAGGACAGCATATTATCTGCGGTGGCGGATTTGTGATCTGAAGCAGGAATAAAAAACATTGCCAGTAAATCTAACGCATGTTAGGTTTTCAAGAGGCTGGGGTAAAAGTGTCGGCTCGGGGAGATACAATGTCGGGAAATACCGAACCGGAATTTGGCTTTAGTGAAGCCAGATTGCGGGAAGAAAAAACTGTATTTGCGCCAGATCTGTTCAAGGGACAGGTGGTTCTGGTGACGGGCGGTGGCAGCGGGCTTGGTCGCGCGATTGCGGCATTGTTCGCGCGTATGGGTGCAACTCTGGCGATTTGTGGCCGGAACGCGGAAAAACTCGAAAGCGGCGCCGCATTCCTGCGCGGTTTTGGCGGCGCGGTTCTGGCGCGGCAGATGTCAATCCGGGACCCCGAACAAGCAGCGGCATTCGTGGCCGAGGTTCAGGAACGTTTCGGGAGGCTGGATGTTCTGGTCAACAATGCCGGAGGGCAATTTCCGCAACCCGCGATCGATTATTCGGTAAACGGTTGGAACGCGGTGATTGACACCAACCTGAACGGCACCTGGTGGATGATGCAATCCGCGGCACGCAAATGGGTCGAAACCGGCCAGCACGGGAATATCGTCAGCATTGTCGCCGACATCTGGCGCGGCATGCCCGGCATCGCCCACACATGTGCGGCGCGGGCCGGTGTGATTTTCCTGTCCAAATCTCTGGCGGTTGAATGGGCGCCGCATGGTATCCGCGTCAATTGCGTAGCACCTGGGTGCTGTGAAAGCACCGGTTTTGGCAATTATCCGCCCGAAGGTGCCGCGACGTTCAAGGAGTCCAATCCGATGCGCCATGCTGGCGACGAATGGGATGTCGCCGAGGGTGTTGTTTATATGGCTGCGCCGTCTGGGAAATTTGTAACCGGAGAGGTTCTCAATATCGACGGCGGACAGCAAATGTGGGGCGATCCATGGCCAACGGGGAGGCCGGATTACTTCAGGATCGATTAAGGGAGAAGTGAGCGAGATGCACAGGATTGTGGGGATATATAAATGACAGGCAAAATGTCGTCTGGCACAAATGCAGCGCCGGTTCTGGAATGTATAAATGTCGAGCGTCGCTTTGGCGGACTGGTTGCTGTGACCGGTGTCGATCTAAGCATCCAGAAGGGTGAAATTTTTGGCCTGGTCGGCCCGAACGGCAGCGGGAAAACCACCCTGACCAATGCCATTACAGGTTTTTACCCCCCGACTGTCGGGGGGATCAAACTGGACGGCAAAGACATCACCGGCAGCGCCCCGCACAAGGTTGCAGGCATGGGGGTTGCGCGAACCTTCCAGAACCTTGCCCTGTTCAACGGGATGAGCGTGCTGGACAATATTCTGCTGGGTCGCCACATCCACATGCACCCGGGGGTGATCCGCACGGCGCTTTACTGGTGGCTGGCCCGTCCCGAGGAAATTTCCAACCGCGAGGTTGTGGAAGAGGTCATCGACTTTTTGCAATTGGAAAGCATCCGGCATGAACTGGTTGACGGTATCCCGATCGGGTTGAAAAAACGGGTGGAGTTGGCCCGAGCCTTGGTGGCGGAACCGCACCTGCTGATTCTGGACGAACCGATGGCGGGTATGAATCAGGAAGAAAAAGAATACATGGCCCG
>CAYYOF010000113.1:2237-7148 GCA_964473185.1 uncultured Marinosulfonomonas sp.
TTGACCGTGGCGGCGGCGATTACCTTTCGCTTTACCGTCAACGTCCCAGAGCGGCAGGAAACCGTGCAGCGCGACATGCGTGAAATCGCACCTAATTTCTATCTTGCGGCCCCGCGCACATGGGACAACATGCTCACCAATATTCAGGTTGGAATTGAAAACTCGACCCCACTTAAGAAGCGGCTGTATCATTTCTTCATGGATCGCTCGGTTGATGCACAGCGGCGCAAGCTGAACGGTCAGCCACCCGCATCCATGGAATGGTTCTGGCAATATCTGGGCGAAAAGATCATATTCGGCCCGATAAAGGACCAGTTTGGTCTTACCCGCCTGAAACACGCCTTTACTGGCGGCGAGGCCATTGGGGAAGACACGTTCATCTTTTACCGCGCCTTGGGGATCAAGCTGCGCCAGCTTTACGGCCAGACCGAAAGCAGCGCTTTCAATGCCATTCAGTCCGCAGGCGAGGCCCAGTTGCATACGGTTGGCAAGCCCCTGCCCGGGGTCGAGGTTAAAATCGCCGATGATGGCGAAATCATGCTGAAATCCGACAGTATTTTCAGTGGCTATTTCAACAATGCAAAAGCAACCCAAGAAGCCTTCCGCGACGGCTGGTTCCTGACTGGTGATGCCGGATATCTAGAGGAGGACGGGCATCTTGTGGTGCTGGGCCGTGTGTCCGAGGTGGTATACACAAAAAGCAACGAACGCTACGTGCCCAATTACCTTGAAAACCGCCTGAAATTCAGCCCCTACATCAAAGACGCCGCCGTCATTGGCGCAGGGCTGGATCAGCTGACGGCAATGGTTTGTGTGGATGCCGAGGCCGTTGGCCATTGGGCCGAGGTCAACGGTGTGCCCTATGTTTCCTATGCCGATCTGTCGCAGCGCCCCGAGGTTGCCGAATTGCTGAATGAGGCGTTCAAACGGGTCAACAAAACCCTGACCGATGGCCTGCAGCTGCATCGGTATGTGTCGCTACACAAGGAATTCGACCCCGATGACGGTGAAATAACCCGAACGCGCAAATTGCGCCGCAAAGTGGTCGAGGAACGGTATTCGGCTGTAATTGACGCGCTTTATGACGGGTCAAAGGACGTGCATATGAAAGCGATTGTCACATATGAAACAGGCGAAACGGGGTCCGTTGAACGAACCCTGATCGTGCGGGAGATTTAGATGGATTGGGTGTATCTGACAGAACTGGCAGTAAACGGGGCCATGACCGGACTACTGTATTCACTGGTGGCGATCGGGCTTGTCCTGATTTATAAATCCTCGTCTGTGCCCAATCTGGCTCAGGGTGCCTTGACGATGCTGGGGGCCTATGTGGTTCTGGCGTTCTCGGACATTCTGGGCTGGCCGCTCTGGGTGGCGATCCCGCTAGCGGCCATTATTATGTTCTTTGTAGGCATGGGAATCGAACGGGTGGCCCTGCGCCGTTTGGCCGGGCGTCCGGTTGTCATGATCCTGATGATGACGATGGGCATCGAGATTTTCCTGCGGAGCACGACTTTGGCCATCTGGGGCGGGACCTCGCGTTCCATGAATCTGGGGGTCAGCTATGATCCGCTATTCGTCGGGGATGTCTTGTTGAACCGTGTCTATATTGTCGGTGCCGGCGTGGCGATTGCGCTGTTTGTGGTCTTTCTGCTGTTCTTTCGCACCCGCATTGGTATCCGCCTGCGGGCGATTTCGGATGACTATATGGCCTCGTGGTCTGTCGGCATTTCGGTTGAGCGCGGGGTAGGTCTGTCCTGGGGGCTGGCATCGGTTGTTGCCGTGGCTGCCGGCGTGATCTGGGGCGAGGTGCAGGGCGTGGACCAATCCCTTTCGATCCTGCTGCTCAAGGGGCTAACGGTGGCTGTGCTGGGGGGGCTGGACAGCATTGTCGGTGCCATCATCGCAGGTATCATTTTGGGCATTCTTGAAAGCGTCGGAGCCAATTTTCTGGATCCGCTGGTCGGGGGCGGCAGTCGTGACCTGATCGTTGCGATGGTTTTGATCCTGACGGTCATGATCCGCCCGCATGGCCTGTTTGGCCGCCATGACATCGAAAGGATCTAAGCTATGTTTTACCGTCTTTCCGGTGTCCGTCACACCAGTTACATTGCCGACAGCAAGATGTTCAAAGTCCCGGCCGATCGAAATCTGGTCGTGGTTTTCCTGCTATTCGGACTGGTTGCGCCATTTCTGGTCCCGTCCCTTTATCTGAACAGCTATATGCTGCCGTGGCTGATCTGGACGGCAGCGACCCTTGGTCTGAATCTGGTCACGGGCTGGGCCGGACAGTTGCATCTGGGTTATGCCGCGATTATGGCGGTCGGGGCTTATGCTTCTGTTCATGCCGCAAAATTCGGCCTTCCCTGGGAAGTTGCCCTGCTGATCGGCGGGCTGGCATCTTCTGTCATAGGCAGCCTTTTTGCCTTTACCGCCTTGCGGGTCAAGGGGCTGTATCTGGCCCTGACCACGCTGGCGATGCAATTTGTCATGGACTGGGTTCTGACCCACTCGCCCGCGATTTCCGGCGGCTCGCACGCGTCGTTGCAATCCCCGACATTTGCTTTGCTGGGGCAGAAAATCACCTCGGACACGGGGTTGTATTATGTAGCCTTTGGGTGGTGTGTGCTGGTGACGATCTTTATGCTGAACCTGAAACGCACTGGTTTGGGGCGCGCTCTGGTTGCGGTTCGGGAAAAGGATTTCGCTGCCGCCATTCTGGGCGTGAACAGTTTCTATTACAAACTCGTCGCCTTTGCCGCCTCGTCGTTCATTGCCGGGATAACGGGCGCGCTTTTGGTGGTGACGTTCTATTTCCTTGCCGCACCGGAGCAATTCGCGGTCAATGTTTCCATTCAGGTTCTGGCAATGGTCATCATTGGCGGGCTGGGCAGTATTATCGGCAGTTATCTGGGGGCTGCTCTTATTCTGTTGATGCCCGGCGTGGTCAATCAACTGTTCACATATATTGCGTCGGTAATGGGCTGGGAACTGGGCCTTGAAACCCTCGCCCATATCCCGAACGCGGCCTACGGTGCCCTGATCATCATCGTTTTGATGGTCGAGCCAATGGGGCTGGGAAAATTATACGCCAACATCAGGGATTATCTGATGGTCTGGCCCTTTGATCAGCTCAAGAAGTAAGGATTGTCATGGCACATACTGACAGTAATCCAAACGATCCGATCCTGTTGATGAACAGTGTCGAGGTGCTGTATGACTCGGTTCTGCTGGCAATCAAGGGGGTGTCGATCGAGGTGCCCCGTGGCGGCATGGTGGCGCTTCTGGGGTCGAACGGGGCCGGCAAAAGCACAACTCTGAAAGCAATCAGTGGCCTGTTGAGGGCCGAACGCGGCAAGGTAAGCCGCGGCGAGATCAAGTTCGACGGGCAGAACATCAATGATATACTGCCGCAAAATCGGGTTGGATTGGGGATTTGCCATGTGATCGAGGGGCGGCGGGTCTTTGAGCATCTGACCCCTGATGAAAACCTTGAAGCCGCAGCCCCCCCATCCATGTCGCGCAAGAAAATCGCGTCAGAAAAGGAACGGATGTATGAATATTTCCCGCGCCTTGCCGAACGAAAATCGTCACAATCGGGGTATCTGTCGGGCGGCGAGCAGCAAATGCTGGCCATCGGGCGGGCGTTGATGACGCAACCGCGCTTGCTGATGCTGGATGAGCCAAGTCTGGGACTTGCGCCGTTTCTTGTTGCCGAAATTTTCGGAATACTCCAGCGGATCAACAAGGAACAGGGCCTGTCGGTTTTACTGGTTGAACAAAATGCGGTGGCCGCGCTGGAAATCGTTTCCCACGGCTATTTGATCGAAAACGGCCGCGTGGTGATGCATGAAACGGCAGATGCCTTGAAAGAAAACTCGGACATACAAGAGTTCTATCTGGGTGGGGGCGAAGGCAAGAATTTCCACGATATCAAGCACTACAGCAGACGAAAACGCTGGCTGAGTTAATAATGGCCGCGTCTATTATTCAACAGAGGAGGAACTACCAAATGAATATAAAAACCTATACAAAAAATCTGGCAGCAGCCACAGTGGTCGGGATCGCCAGCCTGTCTGCCGCAATGGCAGCCGAAGGCACCATTAAATTCGGCCTTTGCTACGACCTGAGCAAATCCTATACATTTGTTTCGCCACAAGTGGCACAGGCGGCACAGGATCTTGCGACCCTGATAAACATGAGGGGCGGCATTGACGGTCACGAAATCGAGATGATTGTGCGTGATCACGGCAATGAACCACAGCGGGGCATCGAATGTTACGAGCAACTGAAACGCGAAGGTGTCGAGGTATTTGACACGCTCTCCACACCGGTTTCCATTGCGGTGTTGCCGCGGGTGATGAAAGACAAAAACATCCTGATCCAGTCGCTCGTCGGTCGTGGTGATGCCGTTGACGGGTCTGTGTTTACACAAGTCTTTCCTGTCGGCCCGACCTACTGGGGTCAGGTTGCAAATGACATCGCCTATATCAAGGAACAACATGGTGGTGATCTGAATGGTGTCAAAGTCGGCTTTACCTATCTTGATTACCCGTTCGGTCAAGAGCCTATCGAAATTCTGAAAACACTGGCTGAAAAAGAAGGCTTTGAATTGTTGCTTTACCCTGTGCCGCTACCCGGCACCGATCAGGCAAGTGTCTGGAGCAAAGCGCGTCGTGATAAACCCGACCATATGATTGCCTGGCTGCTGGCAGGCACGCATGTTGTTGCTGCCAAGGAAATGAAGCGCAACGGTTTCCCGATCGAAAAATACATTTCGGTTAACTGGCTGAACGAGGTTGACATCAACAATATCGGTGCCGAAGCAGCCATCGGTATGAAACGCGGAACCAATGTTGCCGGTGGTCAGGATATTCAGGTCATTCAGGATATCATTACCGAGGTATACGG
>CAYYOF010000114.1:0-7148 GCA_964473185.1 uncultured Marinosulfonomonas sp.
CTGATCTGGGCACGCCGCACCGAGGGCGCGTTTCACACCGGTATGCGCTATCTGGTTATCCAGATTGGATCGGGTGTGATCCTGATCGCAGGGGTTGCGCTCTACTACCGCGACACCGGGTCAATCGCCTTTGAAAACATGACACTCGGATCACTCGGCACATGGCTGATCTTCCTGTCCTTCGGCGTCAAAGCGGCGTTTCCGTTGCTGCACAACTGGCTCCAAGACAGCTATCCGGCCGCCACCATTACCGGCACGGTGATCCTGTCGGCCTTCACCACCAAGCTGGCGATCTACGCCTTGGCGCGCGGGTTCGCGGGCACTGAAATCCTGATCTATATCGGGGTGGTGATGACCCTGTTCCCGATCTTTTTCGCCGAGATCGAAAACGATCTGCGCCGCGTGTTAGCATATAGCCTGAACAACCAGTTGGGGTTCATGATTGTCGGCATTGGCATCGGCACCGAAATGGCGCTGAACGGCACCGCATCCCACGCGTTTGCGCACATCCTATATAAGGCGCTGTTGTTCATGTCGGTGGGGGCGGTGATGTTTCGCACCGGCACCTCCAAGGCGTCCGAACTGGGCGGGCTATACCGCACCATGCCCAAAACCGCGATGTTCTGTCTGGTCGGAGCGGCGTCGATTTCGGCCTTCCCGCTGTTCTCGGGCTTTGTGACCAAATCGATCATTCTGGATCAGGCCGCCGCAGGACATATGTATATCGTCTGGCTGGCGCTGGTGTTCGCCTCGGCTGGCGTTTTGTCCCATTCGGGCATCAAAATCCCGTTCTTTATGTTTTTCGCCCATGACAGCGGCATGCGCCCCAAAGAGCCGCCATTCCACATGTTGCTTGCAATGGGTATCACCGCCGCCCTGTGTATCGCCATCGGCGTCTACCCCGAACCGCTCTATGCGCTGCTACCCTACGAGGTCGATTTCACCCCCTACACCACCAGCCACGTGGTTGGGCAGTTGCAACTGCTGCTGTTCGCGCTGCTGGCCTTTGGCATCCTAATGCGCACCGGCATCCATCCGCCCGAACTGCGTGCGGTCAATCTGGATGCAGACTGGACTTACCGGTGGTTGCTGCCCCGCATAATCCGCCGTGTCGCGGGTGTGGTTGGTGCAATCTGGAACGGCACACTGGCGTTTCTGGGCATACGGATCAAGAGCATCATCGCGGGCCTACACCATTCGCACGGTCCCGAAGGACGCATGGCCCGCGCATGGCCAACCGGATCAATGGTGATCTGGATTTCGGTATTGTTGGGGGCAACACTGATCGTTAGCTTCTTTGGCTGATCGTTGCCGAATCGGAAACAAAGACCAAACACAGCCCGATTTTCTGGCGGTATTGTTCACCAAATAGAAATAATATCGCCAAATTCACCATAATTCGCCATTCATCAATGGAGTTCCAACAGCATCTGGGACATAATAATGCCGTAAAGCCACAATACAGTGGCTGTTAACCAAAACCCGCTAAGGGTAACGGCAACTAGAGGCAGAGCCGGGGCAAAATATGCTCGAGTTTGTAAATGTAAGTAAGTCCTTTTGGACAGGAACGCAGCGCAAGGTTATCCTTGATCGCGCCTCTTTTCGCGTGGAGCTGGGCAATTCCATTGGCATTTTGGCCAAAAACGGCACCGGCAAAACCACGATTATCAATATGATGGCAGGGCTGGAGAAACCGGACGAGGGCCAGATCATCAAAACCTGCCGCGTTTCATTCCCGTTGGGTTTTATGGGCGGCGTGATCAGTAAACTGTCGGCGATGGAAAATTCGCGTTATATCGCGCGACTATACGGGCTGGACCCGGATTACATCGAGGCGTTCTGCCGCTGGCTGTGCGGGCTGGATGAATATTTTGATATGCCGGTCGGCACCTACAGTCAGGGGATGCGCTCGCGGTTCAGTTTTTCGCTGATGCTGGCGCTGGATTTCGACCTATATTTGATCGACGAAGGGATGCCGTCGACAACCGACACGGAATTCAATAAAAAAGCAGGTGATATCTTGCGGGAGCGACTGCAAACCACAACCGTGCTGATCGTTTCGCATAAACCCGAAGTGCTGGAGCAGTTCTGTCGCTCGGCAGCGGTGCTACGGGATGGCAAACTGCATATGTTCAACACCTTGGAAGAGGCGAAGCAACTTTATGACTACGAAGCCTAGAGCCAAAAAGTATCGCATCCGCCGCAGCGGATCCCTCAGTGGCGCTCCAGCGGCGGCTGCGACTGCGCAAGCGGCACAGGATGTTATAAGCAGTGACGTGTCGGACGCTCGTGAAGTTGCAACCGAGCAAAGCATCGATGAAATCCGCAAAGAAGGTTTGACTGGGCGCCAATTGCGCATGGCACGGCGTGTGGCGCAGAAATACGGGCTTGCGCCGACATCGGATTTTGACGCGATCCGCCTGTTGCGTGCCAAAGGCGTTGATCCGTTTCAACGGGCCAATATGCTGGAGCTGGTTGTTGCCGATGGCTCACCGCAGAAAACCCAGCCGCAGTTGCCCCAAACCGTTCCGACCGGCCAGCCCAATCTGCCATCAACCGAGGTCGACACGGCAGGTGCGCGCGCCAAAGAAATCATTGCCATCCAGCGCGATATTGCCAAACGGCGGCGCAGAAAACTGGTGCTGCTATTGTCGCGGCTGGCCTTTTTCGTTGTTTTACCCACGCTTATGGTTGGTTATTACTACTATGTAATCGCCACCCCGATGTATGCGACCAAATCCCAGTTTATCATCCAAAAGGCGGACTCTCAGTCTGGCGGTGGTGGGCTTGGGGGCCTGTTTGGCGGCACCGGTCTTGCTACCTCGCAAGATTCCATTGCGGTGCAAAGCTATCTGCAATCACGCGAGGCAATGCTGCGCCTTGATAGTGATCACAGCTTCAAGGCACATTTTTCCCAAGACTGGATTGATTCAATTCAACGGCTTAATGACGACGCAAGCAACGAGACCGCATACAAGCTGTATCAGGGCCGTGTAAACATCAGTTATGACCCGACCGAGGGCATCATCAAAATGGAAGTCATTGCCGCCGATCCGCAGGTTAGCGCGACCTATTCCAACGCCCTGATATCATATGCGGAAGATCAGGTTGACCATATGACAAGCCGCCTGCGTGACGATCAGATGAAGGGCGCACAAGAAATTTTTGCCCAGGCCGAAGCCGAGATGCTGGCCGCACAACAAAACGTTCTGAACTTGCAAAAAGCATCCAACATTCTGAGCGTGGACATAGAAGTTGGCCTGCTGACCGGCCAGATTCAGGAACTGGAAGTGTTGCAAACACAAGACAAGCTGACGATGGTCGAATTAAATTCCAATACCCGCCCCAACCTAGCCAAAGTCAAACAGCTTGAACGCAGGATCGCAGCCCGCGCTGACGCGATTGCGGGGCTAAGGACGCAATTGACCGTGGGGTCCGAAGGGTCCGAATCTATTGCCGACACAAGTGCAAAACTGGCCATCGCACAGATCAACCTCGAGACACGGACCATGATGATGCAGCAGGCCTTGCAACAAAGGGACACAGCCCGGGTCGAAGCCAACCGCCAGACCCGTTACCTGTCGCTCGGGGTGAGCCCGACACCGCCGGACGAGGCCACGTATCCGCGCAAATTCGAGAACACCATTCTGGCGTTCCTGATTTTTGCCGGGGCCTATCTGATGATGTCGTTGACCGCCTCAATCTTGCGCGAACAGGTATCAGCGTAAGGCCCGTAAATCATAGCCAATAGCGAGATATAACCGTGAAGAAACCAATCCAGCAGGTCCGCGAAAATACTTGGGAATTCCTACGTGATCCGATGATCACCCCCACCGGATTCCGCGAATATGATGCGCGGTGGAAATACCCTGACGACATCAATCTGGCGGGCATCACCGCCCTTGGTCTGGGCCTGGGCACGCAAATGCGCCAGCGCGGCATTGAACCGGTGATCGCCGTTGGTAATGATTACCGCGATTATTCCCTATCAATCAAAAACGCGCTGATGTTAGGGCTGATGCAGGCGGGTATCCACGTCAAAGACATCGGCCCTGCCCTGTCGCCAATGGCCTATTTCGCCCAGTTCCATCTGGATGCACCCGCTGTGGCAATGGTCACCGCCAGTCACAACCCAAACGGCTGGACCGGCGTCAAAATGGGGTTTGAACGCCCGCTGACCCATGGGCCCGATGAAATGAACGAGCTGCGCGATATTGTGTTAGGCGGGCACGGCTTGGCGCATGATGGCGGCAAACACGAATTTGTTGACGGGGTGATGGACGCCTACATCGACGATCTGGTTGGCGACTTCAAAATGACCCGTAAATTGAAGGTGGTTTGCGCCACGGGGAACGGCACCGCCTCTGCTTTTGCGCCGGAGATATTCAAACGCATTGGCGTTGAAGTTGTGCCGTCCCACAACGAGTTGGACTACACATTCCCGCATTACAACCCGAACCCGGAAGCGATGGAAATGCTGCATGATATGTCAGCCTCTGTCATAGCATCCGGCGCGGACCTTGCGCTTGGGTTTGATGGCGACGGGGACCGCTGCGGTGTGGTTGACGACACCGGCGAGGAAATCTTTGCCGACAAGGTTGGCGTCATCATGGCGCGGGATTATGCGAAACTATATCCGAACTCGACCTTTGTGGCCGATGTGAAATCAACCGGCCTGTTTGCCTCGGACCCCGAGCTACAGAAATACGGTGCCAAGGCCGATTACTGGAAAACCGGCCACAGCCACATGAAACGCCGGGTCAAGGAAATTGGCGCGCTGGCGGGGTTTGAGAAATCCGGCCACTATTTTCTGGCTGAACCGATTGGTCGTGGGTACGACTGTGGCATGCGGGTGGCGGTGGAAATCTGCAAGCTGCTGGATCGTAACCCGGATAAATCCATGTCCGACCTGCGCCGCGCTCTGCCCGAAACATTTGCCACCCCCACTATGTCACCATATTGTGCCGACACCGAAAAATACGACGTGCTGGAACGTCTGGTAGCCAAGCTGGTGCAACTACATAAAGACGGCGGCACCATAGCAGGACGCGAGATTGCCCAGATCGTCACAGTGAATGGTGCGCGTGTCATTCTGGACAATGGCGCATGGGGTCTGGTGCGGGCGTCAAGCAATACACCCAATCTGGTGGTGGTCTGTGAAAGCCCCGAAAGTGACGCCGAAATGCGGGCCATTTTCAAGGATATAGACGCCGTGATCCGGACAGAGCCAAGCGTGGGCGAATACGACCAGACTATCTAGAACAAACTGCCAAAGGTCTGGATTATCTGACTGGCATTGCGAATTTGGCGCGGGTAAGCTGTGCCAAATTTCAACAAACGGATTTCCCCGATGCGCCTGATCAAAAGCCTGCTTATTCTTCTGCTCCTGTCCCTTCCTGCCACCGCCCAAGACAGCGGCAAAGCTCAGCCTACAGGCACTATCGAGGTTGAGGACAGCGCCCAGCAGGACGCCGCCATCGCGGTGCGTATCCGCGACATTCTGGGCGAGCTGGACGGCTATGACGACGTCACCGTCACGGTGTCTTCGGGCATTGTTTCGCTCAACGGCACCGCCCTTGACGGGGATGCGATTGCACGGCTCGGGGAACTGGTTAGCAGGGTCGACAGTGTGGTCACCATTGAAAACAACGTCACCGAAACCACCGATCTGGTTGAACGCCTGAACCCCGCTATTGAGCGGTTCTGGACGCGGATACAACAAGCCGTCGCCTTCTTGCCGCTGGCGATGGTCGCGCTGGTGGTTTTTGCGCTGACCGTGTTCATCGGATTTTTCATCGCACGACGCAAACAACCGTGGAACCGGATCGCGCCGAACGCCTTTATCGCCGATATCTACCGGCAAGTTATCCGTGTGTCTGCAATCATCGCCGCCGTTGTTGTTTCGCTTGATATCATCGGCGCAACCGCGTTGTTGTCGACCATTCTGGGGGCCGCCGGGATCATCGGTCTGGCCATCGGGTTTGCAGTGCGCGATACGGTTGAGAACTTTATCGCATCAATCCTGTTGTCGATGCGTCAGCCGTTCCGGCCCAATGATCTGATTGAAATCAATGGCGATATGGGCAAGGTAATCCGCCTGACATCGCGCGCGACAATCCTGTTGTCGCTGGATGGCAATCACATCCGTATCCCCAACGCGACCGTATTCAAAAGCCGCATCATCAACTACACACGCAATAAATCCCGCCGATTTCATTTTGATCAAACCATTGATGCTGGCAAAGACCTGAAACAACAGCGCCGCATCGTACTGGACACGTTACAAGCGCTGCCTTTCGTGCTTGAGGCCCCTGCCCCAAGCGTCTGGATCGAATCCGCCAGCAAAGACAGCGTTACCCTGCGCGTTTCGGCATGGTTCAATCAACGGGAAAGCGACCTGTCGCTCGCCCGAGGCGAGTCGATCCGTAAAATTCGGGCAGCCCTGCTGGAACAGGCCAAAAAACCGGCCCGCAAAACTGCAAAGCCGTCTCCAGCTGCGACCAAAGGCAAAAAATCACGCACTACTCCGCAAGATACAGATGACGCGGTCGAGAACGTGGGAACATCAAGCGATCAGGAACTGGAACGCATGATCGAGGCCGAACGGATAGATACGAGTGCAAACGACTTGCTAAACCGGGACGCATTAGAAGAATAGCACAAATGGTTGAATATTTTTCCCATTTCGGGGCTTGAAGAGTCATTGCCAGCATCGTATCTACCCGTTCAGTTGGGACGTGGCCTAGTGGTAGGGCAACGCTTTTTGGTAGCGCAGATCGTAGGTTCGAATCCTACCGTCCCAGCCAAACACTTACCTAATTTCGAGAGCATGCGTTTCAGCGCGGAAAAGCTGCGTGTTATCCGCGGGTTGGCTATACGGGTTTGCCGCAGAGACGCTTCATTGGCACCGTGAACGGCCGATATCCAGGCAAAGTCTCGGCAGGCCATTTCGGCGATACACATATGGAATGAATGGGATCGGGTCTCTCTGTCTGGAGACTCAGAGCGTGGCGATGAGCCGTCGCTGTGCGGTCCAGTCTGTTGGCAGCGCGTGGCGCAACAGCCAGTTCGAAGTCAAACCGATTGGCTGGCGTGGCCCTGCACGTTACGTAGATGCAGGAAACATAGCCCAAACCCCCAAGTCTTCC
>CAYYOF010000115.1:0-7104 GCA_964473185.1 uncultured Marinosulfonomonas sp.
CCAGCGGAACGCAAGGCAGCGCGATTGCGGGTGCACTGGCAGCATTGGGGGCCAAGATCAGTTTTGTGACCGGCCCCGTGAGCACGCCGATGCCTGGGGGGTGCGCTATTACGCAGGTGGAAACGGCGGCGGAAATGTTGGCGGCGGTGCAGGCGGCTTTGCCAGCAGATGGGGCGGTGTTTGCCGCCGCGGTAGCGGATTGGCGGGTGGCCTCGCGTTCTGACAGCAAGATCAAGAAGGACGGCAAGGGCGGATTGCCGGTTCTGGAGTTTGCCGAGAATGCGGATATTTTGGCGACTGTTTCGCAGCTGGAAAAGGGGCGGCCTGATCTGGTTGTCGGATTTGCAGCCGAGACCGATACGGTGATTGCCAATGCCACGGCCAAGCTGGCGCGCAAGGGGTGTGACTGGATTGTGGCCAATGATGTTTCGCCAGAAACCGGCATTATGGGCGGGGCGGAAAATGCGGTTACCGTAATTTCAACAGATGCTGCCGATGTGTGGCCACGCATGAGCAAGGTCGATGTCGCGCACAAACTGGCGGGTAAAATTGCGGAGGCTTTGAATGATGACTGATCTGGTGGTGAAGGTTTCCTATACCGAAAATGCGGATCGCAGCCTGCCGTTGCCTGCTTATGAAACAGCGGGTGCGGCTGGCATGGATTTACGGGCAAACCTTGATGGGGTTTTACGGCTGGAAGCGGGGGCGCGGGCGTTGGTGCCTACGGGCCTGCGGCTGGAAATTCCGCACGGGTTTGAGGCGCAAATCAGGCCGCGCTCGGGCCTTGCGCTGAAACACGGGGTAACGCTGGTCAATGCGCCGGGCACGATTGACAGCGATTATCGCGGGCCGTTGGGGGTGATCCTGATCAACCTTGGCGATGCTATGTTCGAGGTGAACCACGGCGACCGGATTGCCCAGATCGTTTTTGCGCCGGTGGTGCAGGCGGTTTGGGATGTAAGTGATAGCTTGGATGAAACCGCGCGCGGCAAGGGGGGCTTTGGCTCCACCGGACGCGGCTGATGGTTTTTGTTTTGCTGGTGATAGGGTCTGCGGTTTTTGGGCTGCGGATTGCGGGGGCTTCTAAACTTGCACAAGGGGCGATTGTCGTTATCGGGCTGGCATTTGTCTTGGCTGTACAAATGACTTTGCCTGCAGATAACAGCTTGCGGATTGCCACGGGTGGATCGTTGGGAAGCTGGTTGATTTTGATCGGCGTTGCTGGTGTTGTCGGGCTGTATGGCTTGGGGGTTCGCAAGCTGAAATCACTGGCAACACAGGAGCCGATTGTGACAAGTGACAAGATGAAAGATGTGGAACTGGAGCGTTATGCGCGCCACATTGTACTGCGCGAGGTCGGTGGCGCGGGGCAACAAAAATTGCGTCGCGCGCGGGTTCTGGTCGTGGGTGCGGGCGGTTTGGGATCGCCTGCATTGATGTATCTGGCAGCGGCCGGGGTTGGAACTATTGGCGTTATTGATGATGATGAGGTTGGGTTGTCCAACTTGCAACGGCAGGTTTTGTTCAAGGACGATGATATCGACAAGCCCAAGGTTTTTGCCGCCGAGGCGACGTTGGCCCAGCTTAATCCGCATGTGGATGTATTGCCCTATAATCGTAAACTGACCGAAGATATGGCCGAAACATTGATCGGGGGTTTTGATCTGGTGCTGGATGGCACCGATAATTTTCCCACCCGTGCACTGGTGAACCGCGCTTGTGTGGCCACTAAAACGCCGCTGATTTCGGGCGCGATCAGCCAGTGGGAGGGGCAGCTTTCGGTGTTTGATCCAGCGCATGGCGCGCCCTGTTATGCGTGTATTTTTCCGGATGAACCCGCAGACGGGCTGGCCCCGAGCTGTGCCGAAGCGGGGGTAATGGGTGCCTTGCCCGGCGTGATCGGCGCGATGATGGCGGCGGAGGCGATCAAGCTGATTACCGGTGCGGGGCAGGTGTTGCGCGGCGAGATGTTGATGTATGATGCGCTTTATAGCGAGAACCGGAAGATTACAGTCGAGAGACGCGCGGATTGCGCGGTTTGCGGGGAAAAATGACACATATTTCGATGGCGGAACTGGATGCGGGGCTGGCGCATGTACTGGCAGCACCGAGCGAAGCAGAGGTTGAGGTGTTGTGCCACCGTGCCGGATTTGGCCAACGCGATTTTCGCGAGACGTTGGAACTGACGATTGCCAGCGGGATCGAGAATGAGCGCTGGGCCAAACACCCTTGGATGAAGCTGGAGGATGGCTCGCCTGACCCGCGCATTCAGGTGAGCATCCTGCAAAAAAGGGTGCTTGATCTGATCTGGCGCGACCGCGTAAATGTAGTTTACCCCGGCGATACTATGATCGCGGATATGGACCTATCCGAGGAAAACCTGCCCGTGGGCCAGCGTATTCAGGCAGGCAGCGCGGTGCTGGAAGTGTCAGATGTGTTTAATACCGCCTGCGCCAAATGGAAAGTACGCCATGGGCGCGAGAGCTTTGATTGGATTAATCGACCCGAAAACGTGAAGTACCGTTTGCGTGGTGTGCTGTGCAAGATTGTACAGGACGGGGTTGTGCGCCGAGGGGACCGTTTGGTTAAAGTTTAATTTCTTTTGGCCCGCCAACAATCTGTTGGCAGGCTATTCGCACATATACTGGTCTAAGAAAACAAAAAGGCGGGCCCGCCGTTGCGGTTGTTTGCCGAAACAGGGTTTTTAACCCTGTCACCTCGGCGTTTTCAGCGATACCTGAAAACGCCATTTTGCGCTTTGGTGTTTGGCCGATTCCAAGCTGGTTAGGATTGAAACCGTGAACCACATTTATTTGACGTCGCTGGGTTTATAGCCCATCCCGTCTAAATTTCTCGTTAACCATGCGTACGCGGCCCCTACAGCATTCCCGGAACAACCTGATCCGGTGGGCGGTGACCGTCATCAAAAGTTTTAATGTTGATGATCACTTTCTCGCCCATTTCCAGCCGCGATTCTATGGTGGCAGAGGCCATATGTGGCAACAGCATCACGTTATCCAGCGCGCGCAGGCGCGGGTTTACCTCGTTGCCATGCTCAAACACGTCCAATCCGGCACCGGCCAGTTCGCCGCCCCGCAGGGCACGGGTCAGGGCGTTCTCATCCACCACTTCACCGCGCGAGGTGTTAACCACAAAGGCCGTCGGTTTCATCAGTTTGAGGCGTCGCGCATTCATCAGGTGAAAGGTGTTGGGGGTGGCGGGACAGTGGATCGACACCACGTCCATGCGCGCCAGCATCTGATCCAAGCTTTCCCAATAGGTGGCACCCAACTCGGCCTCGGTGTCGGGGTGCACTTTTTTGCGGTTGTGATAATGCACCTGCATCCCAAAGGCATTGGCGCGGCGCGCAACAGCGGTGCCGACTTGCCCCATGCCCAGAATGCCCAAACGCTTGCCGCCCAGACGGGTGCCCAGAAACGCGGTGGGTGACCAACCGGACCATTCACCCTGCTGCATGTGGATCGAGCCTTCGCGGGTGCGGCGCATGGCGGCCATCATCAGGGCCATGGTGATATCGGCGGTATCATCGGCGGCAACACCGGGGGTGTTGGAAACCAGAATGCCACGCTGACGGGCGGTTTGCACGTCGATGTGATCAACACCGGAGCCGTAATTCGCGATCAGTCGCAGATTTTCACCCGCTTGCGCCAAAAGGCGTGCATCAATTTTGTCGTTTAGGGTGGGCACCAGAATATCGGCGGATTGCACTGCTTTCACCAGTTGTTCGCTGGTGAACGGGATATCGGATTCGTTCAACTGGACGTCGAAGAGTTCTTTCAAGCGGGTTTCAACTGGTTCAGGCAACCGTCGCGTAACGACAACACTTAGTTTTCTTGCAGACATAAGGGGCAACCACCTCTGGATTTGTTTTTCCTATTCTGGCAAGAAAACAGCAACAGGGGCAAGGTTAAAGACCCCGCGCGCGCAAAAATGCACGCAATGAGCAGATGTGGACGGGTCAGGCAGATGAATTTTCGCAGATTTTTGACTTTTGGGATGGCGTTGGTGCTGCCGGTTGCGGCTTGGGCGGCAGAGCGGGGGCCGGTGACAAATCTGCCGATGCCGCGTTTTGTGTCGATGAAGGCGGATGAGGGCAATGTGCGGCGAGGGCCAAGTCTGACACATCGCATCGACTGGGTGTTCAAGCACGAGGACATGCCGCTGCAAATCACAGCCGAGTTCGGACACTGGCGCCGCGTGCGCGATAGCGACGGGCAGGGTGGCTGGATGCATTATACCCTGTTGTCGGGCGTGCGCACGGTTGTGGTGCAGGAGCCACGGGTCAAGTTGCGGATGAAACCGTCAGATGCGGCAGCAACGCGCGCCTATGCGGATCGCGGCGTGGTTGCCCGGCTCGGGGATTGTCAGGTCAAGTGGTGTGAACTGCGGGTTGAGGGCGTTAAAGGCTGGGTTGAAAAGACCAGTGTTTGGGGAGTCGCCGCCTCGGAGATCCGCGAGTAATCCGAAATGCTTCTAGCGTTTGCTAAAGGTCAAATAATGGGGCGTGCGACCTTCACGCAGGGCCTTGAGTTCGTAACGGGTGGAAATCCAGTCGGACCACGGCTGCCGCCAATCGTCGGGCCGCTCTGCCAGCCACTCGAATTCATCCATTGCCGTGACCTGCTCTAATGTCTGGCGCACATAGTCGGGTATGTCGGTGGCGACGCGGAAGATGGCACCGGATTTCAGGCAGTTTGCCAAGGGTACTAGGTGTTCAGGTGTCACAAAACGACGCCGATGGTGGCGCTTTTTGGGCCATGGATCCGGATACAGCAGAAAGGCACGGTCAATGGAGCCTGCGGGCAAAACGTCCATCATGTCGCGTGCATCGCCGGGGTGAACCGCGATATTATCGGCACCCGCCTTGCGGATTTTCCCCAGCAATGTGGCAACCCCGTTGATGTAGGGCTCGCAACCGATGATGCCTACATCGGGGTTTTGCTGGGCTTGATGCACCATGTGTTCGCCCGCGCCAAAGCCAATTTCGAGCCACACCGGACGATCGCCGAACAGGGCGTTTAGGTTCAGCGGGTTGCGCTCGGGGTTTTCTTCCCATGTCACACCCGCAGGGGCCAGCTTGCCGAGGTCTTCGGCAAGATAGCGTTCATGGCTTTGATGCAGGCCTTTACCCCTGATGCGGCCATAGAAATTGCGCCAAGGGGCACCGGTGGGGGCTTTGTCGCTCATTTCTATGTCCGTTTTGGAAAAAGGCTAAACAGCCTTTTTCAGCGCCTCGATCAGATCGGTCTTTTCCCAGCTAAAGCCGCCGTCATCCGTGGGCGTGCGGCCAAAGTGGCCGTAGGCGGCGGTGCGGGCATAAATCGGGCGTGTCAGTTTCAGGTGGCGAATGATACCTTGCGGCGTCAGGTCCATCACCTCGTTCACAGCTTTTTCAATTTCTGCCTCGTGCACTTGGCCAGTACCATGTGTGTCGCAATAAATCGACAGCGGCTTGGCCACGCCAATGGCATAGCTTAACTGAATTGTGCAGCGTTCGGCCATGCCGGCGGCAACCACGTTTTTCGCCAGATAGCGTGCGGCATAAGCGGCAGAGCGATCAACCTTCGTTGGATCTTTGCCGGAAAATGCACCGCCACCGTGGGGCGCGGCACCGCCGTAGGTGTCAACAATGATCTTGCGTCCGGTCAGGCCCGCGTCACCATCCGGCCCGCCGATCACGAATTTCCCCGTGGGGTTCACGTGCCATGCGGTGTCGGCGCTGATCCAGCCTTCGGGCAGGGTTTTGCGAATATGAGGTTCCACAACAGCGCGCACGTCATCCGATGTCATGCTGGCGTCCAGATGCTGGGTGGACAGCACAATGGACGAAACGCCAACAGGTTTGCCATCAACGTAACGTACGGAAAGCTGTGATTTTGCATCAGGGCCGAGCATGGCCAGACGGCCATCTTTGCGCGCTTCTGTCAGATTGCGCAGAATGGCGTGGGAATACTGGATTGGCGCGGGCATCAGCGCCTCGGTTTCATTTACCGCATAACCGAACATGATGCCCTGATCGCCTGCGCCATCGTTATCAACACCTTGTGCGATATGCGCGGATTGCGCGTGCAGGAAGTTTTGCACGTTCAGGGTTTTCCAGTGAAAACCGTCCTGTTCATAGCCGATATCCTTGACGCAGTCGCGCACGATGCCCTCAACACGGCCCAGAAAATCATCCAGCTTTTCGCGGGTTGAAAGTCCAACCTCGCCGCCAATCACAACCTGATTGGTGGTGGCAAAGGTTTCGCAGGCCACACGGGCCAGTTCTTCTTCTGTCAGGAAGGCATCGAGAATAGCGTCGGAGATGCGGTCGCAAATTTTGTCAGGGTGACCCTCTGAAACGGATTCAGAGGTAAAAAGATAGTTTTGACGGGACATATGGTGCTCCATTTGATTTATTCTGCCACGTCAGGAAGCCGTTGTGGCAGGGTTGGGGATGTCACTAAAAGCCCTTTTCAACAGGGTCAACGGCTAAATCGAATCGGTGGGAATTCCTGCGGATTTGCGACATTCGAGACCCACAATTACGGCCAGAATCAGGGCAATTAGTAACCACGGCAGTTCTCCCCATCGGGAATAGAGCGTTGGCGGCAGTGGCGCGGGCAGCTGGGCGTCCATAAAACCGGCCTCATTCAAGGGCAGCTGCGCCAGAATGCGGCCATAGGGATCAATCATCGCGCTGACACCGGTGTTGGCGGATCGTGCAACTGGCAGGCCTTGTTCAACGGCGCGGGCACGTACCTGCACCAGATGCTGGAACGGGCCTGAATAATTGCCGAACCACGCATCGTTGGTGATGTGCAGTATCCAGTTGGGGCGCGCCTCGCCCAGTTGCGCTAGTCCTGGAAATATTGCCTCATAGCAGATCAAAGGCAGGAAATCGGGCAGGCCGGTGGCGTCGATGATCCGCACACCGATCCCGGAGGCGAAGCCATTGCCTTCATTATCGGCCAAGCCGCGAATGCCAAAGCGTGACAGCAAGTGTCCCAGCGGGATGTATTCACCAAAAGGCACCAGATGGTGTTTGTCATAAACCGCGAGAATCCCCCCTGCCTGATCCAGATAAACCATCGAATTATATAC
>CAYYOF010000116.1:0-6963 GCA_964473185.1 uncultured Marinosulfonomonas sp.
GGCACACAGCTGACAATGCGGACGTTCCACATTGGCGGTATTGCGCAGGGTGGCCAGCAATCGTTCCTTGATGCGTCCCAAGCGGGCACCATCGGGTTCAAAAATGCCAACCTGCTGAAAAACGCCAATGGTGATATGATCATCATGGGCCGCAGCATGCAACTGGTGATTATTGATGACAATGGTCAGGAACGTGCGCATCACAAGCTGTCTTATGGCTCCAAGGTGCATGTCAAAGACGGCCAGAAAATCAACCGTGGCGACAAGATGTTTGAATGGGATCCATACACCCTGCCGATCATCACCGAAAAAGGCGGCACAGTGAAATACGTTGATCTGATTGCTGGTATTGCGGTTCGCGAAGAAACCGATGATGCGACCGGCATGACCCAGAAAATCATCGTTGACTGGCGCACGGCCCCTAAAGGCAATGATCTGAAGCCGGAAATCATGATTTTGGACAAAAAAGGCGAGGCTGTGGTGAACGCAGCTGGTCACCCGATGACCTATGCCATGTCGGTGGATGCCATTCTATCGGTTGAAGACGGTGACGAGATCAAAGCCGGTGACGTGATTGCGCGGATCCCGCGCGAGGGTGCCAAAACCAAGGACATCACCGGTGGTCTGCCGCGTGTGGCCGAATTGTTTGAAGCCCGCCGTCCCAAAGACCACGCGATCATCGCCGAAATTGATGGCTACGTGCGTTACGGTCGCGACTACAAAAACAAGCGCCGTATCGCGATTGAACCAGCTGATGAAACGATGGACAACGTCGAATACATGGTGCCCAAAGGCA
This sequence comes from uncultured Marinosulfonomonas sp., assembly GCA_964473185.1. GTDB lineage: Bacteria > Pseudomonadota > Alphaproteobacteria > Rhodobacterales > Rhodobacteraceae > Profundibacter. The sequence continues at coordinate 797 of CAYYOF010000116.1, forward strand.
AACACATTCCTGTGGCCGAGGGCGATTTTATCCAGAAGGGTGAATACATCATGGACGGCAACCCAGCCCCGCACGATATTCTTGCGGTTATGGGGGTCGAGGCATTGGCCAACTATATGGTTGACGAAGTGCAGGATGTTTACCGTCTGCAAGGTGTTAAGATCAACGATAAGCATATCGAAGTGATCGTGCGCCAGATGCTGCAGAAATGGGAAATTTCCGACAGTGGTGAGACCACGTTGCTGAAAGGCGAGCATGTGGACAAGGCCGAATTTGATCTGGCGAACGAGAAGGCGAAAGCCAAAGGCGTTCGGGAGGCCAAAGGCGAGCCGATCCTGCTGGGGATCACCAAGGCATCGTTGCAAACACGGTCGTTTATCTCGGCGGCATCTTTCCAGGAAACCACGCGGGTTCTGACCGAAGCATCGGTTCAGGGCAAACGCGACAAACTGGTCGGCCTGAAAGAGAACGTGATCGTTGGTCGCTTGATCCCTGCCGGCACCGGTGGGGCAACCATGCAGTCGCGTAAAATCGCTCAGGACCGCGATAACGTGGTCATTGAGGCCCGCCGCAAAGAAGCAGAAGAAGCCGCTCGTTTGGCTGCTCCTGTGGAAGATATTGTCGGTGGCGATGTGTTCGACAGCGGATTGGTGGACACACCCGAGAGCCGCGACGAATAAGCAAAACCTGAACCAAGCTAACAATGGCCCCCGTATGATAAATGCGGGGGCCATTTTGTTTTGTCGGTAGACACAAACAGGTTTCATTCATACGGTGCGATGTGTTGGCCAATCATTATCGGTGCTGACAGAATTCTGACATAGAAAGATAGCTGGATGAGAGCGCTCTCGGATAACATGCGCGGTGCGTTACTGATGATGGGCAGCATGGCGGCCTTTGTGTTCAATGACGCCTGTATGAAGGTGCTGCTGGACGATGTGCCGCTGTTTCAGGCCATCCTGTTGCGCGGGGTCGCCACCGTTGTGATGATGGTGCTGATGTCGCGCTGGCTGGGTGGGCTTGATTTCAGGATGCCGCGCCGCGATTGGGGGCTGGTGCTGCTCCGCAGCCTATCCGAAATCGGTGCGACCTATTTCTTTATCAATGCGTTGTTTCATATGCCGATCGCCAACGTCACGGCCATCCTGCAAGTGTTGCCCCTGACCGTGACCCTATCCAGTGCGATGTTGTTTGGAGACAAGCTGGGTTGGCGTCGTCTTCTGGCTATTATGGTCGGGTTTATCGGTGTGATGATCATTGTGCGCGACGGGCTGACGGGCCTGAACACCTACGCGCTTTATGCGCTGATTGCGGTCGGCTTTGTCACCGTGCGCGACCTCTGTGCGCGGCGCCTGTCGCCGGGCGTGTCGTCAGTCACGATTGCATTGATCGGGGCCATGGCGATTGTCTGCTTTGCGACCATCGGCTCAATAGGCACTGAATGGGTGGCGATCAGCGGAAAATCCGCTGGCCTTCTGGCGGGGGCCACGCTGTTTATCATAGGCGGCTATTTGTTCAGCGTGATGACCATGCGGGTGGGTGAGGTCAGTTTTATCGCCCCGTTCCGCTATACCAGCCTGCTGTGGGCGCTGTTGCTTGGCTTTGTGGTGTTTGGTGACTGGCCGGACAACCTGACCATGCTGGGTATCGCCATTGTTGTCGCTATGGGCGCGTTTACATTCTATCGGGAACGCAAGCTGGCTTTAGTGGCGCGGTAACGACTTGGCCATGTCCATGTGGTGCCGGTAGCGATGATCCAGCGCCGGATCATCACCACGTTTTTCACACATGCTGGCGACGTAATCAGCGCAGCACAGATGATGCAGCCGCATCACGCCGGAGACCTGGCATAGGCGGGCATATTCACGATCAAATCTGTCGCCATAGGATATGGCCGACAGGTTTTCCTGATCGTTACGATCCAGTGTTTTGTGAAAGGTTTCGGTATAGCGATCCGCAAGGTTCGAGGCCGCAAGTCGACCTTTTTTGAAGTTGAATTCCTCGCGCGTGCGCACCGCGTAATGGTTCACCTCGGCAATGTGATGCAGCATCCGGCCAGACGGGCAGGCGTTCTGCGGGCTTTTGTTCGGGTGGAACGCATCAAAGCGCGTGCCATCGGACAGGGCATAGAAATTGCCATCCTGCCCCCAAGTGCCCGCCCCGCTCCAGCCGCTGGCGCAATGCGAATTCAGCCGCTTGTATAGCCGCGGGTCACGCACAATGCTTTTGATCACCGCATTGCGAAAATATCCCACCTCGCTGGACAGGGTGAACCGTCGATGCACCAGTGTATCCTGCCATGTCTGCTGGTTTGATCCACCAAACAGCCGCCAGTTGATTGCCATTGCCGCAAAGGGCACATCGCCATCGTTCAGCAACGCATCAATGGTGCCGTCGCCAACATGGATCACCAGAAATTCGTCCACATCACAGGTGAACAGCCATTTGGCCTGTTTTACCACAGGGCTTCGGCGGGCAATGCGGTAAGCTTCGGGTTGTGGGTTGTGCCCTGCGCGCGGCTCGTGGCGTTTACAGTTTAGTTCACCTAACCGTTCCAGCAGGCGTAACAACTGCGGTGAATGGTCGGTGCAATCGTTGAACATCACCAGAACATTTTCGAACCCCAGCATCTTTTGCCAAGCGAGCCATTCCAGGATAAACGGTCCCTCGTTGCGCATTGCTGTCAGAACAAGGCTACCTTGCATGTTATGATTGTCCTGTGTCCGGTTTTTGCCTATTTATCATGGCGTTTTGACGCCGGTCAATAATAATGGGGCAATCATGCGGTAAGGATTGTTTGCACCTGTTGACATGTGCTGCGACTCCCCCTAGAAAGCGGCCACTTGGGCAGGGTGAATTCCCGTTTGTCCGACTTAAAACTAGTAGTGGTCACGATCCGGGCTGGCGCTCCGATCCTCTGGTATACCCTCCATATCGTCCTACAATTTGGGCGGATGTGGTTTTTGCGCTGTGCGGGTGTCTTATCCGCGTGAAATTTTAATGTGTTGCAACACGGGGATAGACCTGAATGCCAACGATACAACAGCTTATCCGCAAGCCGCGGCGGCCAAAAGTTAAACGCTCGAAGTCGCTCCATCTGGAGGGATGCCCGCAAAAGCGCGGCGTCTGTACGCGCGTTTATACAACGACACCAAAGAAACCGAACTCCGCTATGCGGAAAGTTGCGAAGGTTCGCCTGACCAACGGTTTCGAGGTGATCAGCTATATTCCAGGCGAAAGTCACAACCTTCAGGAGCACTCTGTGGTTCTGATCCGTGGTGGTCGTGTAAAGGATTTGCCCGGTGTCCGTTACCACATCCTGCGTGGTGTTTTGGATACCCAAGGCGTCAAAGATCGTAAACAACGTCGTTCGAAATACGGCGCCAAGAAGCCGAAGTAAGGAGAGCGCGAGATGTCACGCCGCCACGCCGCAGAAAAACGCGAAATCTTGCCGGACGCCAAATTTGGCGACCGCATTCTTTCGAAGTTCATGAATAACCTGATGATTGATGGCAAAAAATCTATTGCCGAAAGCATCGTCTACAACGCGTTTGATCGCGTTGAAGAGAAACTGAAGCGCGCCCCTGTCGAGGTCTTCCACGAAGCCATCGACAATATCAAACCGTCTGTCGAGGTTCGCTCGCGTCGGGTTGGTGGTGCAACCTATCAGGTTCCCGTAGAAGTGCGCCCCGAGCGTCGCGAAGCATTAGCCATCCGTTGGTTGATCACCGCTGCCCGCAAGCGCAACGAGAACACAATGGAAGAGCGCCTTGCTGGTGAGCTGATGGATGCAGTAAGCAGCCGCGGCACAGCCGTTAAGAAACGCGAAGACGTCCACAAAATGGCCGAAGCAAACAAAGCTTTCAGCCATTACCGCTGGTAACACTTTAAGGTAAGGCCCGATACAATGGCACGCGAATATCCACTAGACCGATACCGTAACTTCGGCATTATGGCTCATATCGATGCAGGTAAAACCACCTGTACCGAACGGATTCTGTATTACACTGGTAAATCCCACAACATTGGCGAAGTGCATGATGGCGCGGCGACAATGGATTGGATGGAACAGGAGCAGGAGCGGGGGATTACCATTACCTCCGCTGCCACCACTACATTCTGGGCGCATACTTCGGATGGCGTGAAAGACGATACTGAAAAGCATCGTATGAACATCATCGACACCCCTGGCCACGTTGACTTCACCATTGAAGTTGAACGGTCCTTGGCGGTTCTGGATGGCGCGATTGCGCTGCTGGATGCCAACGCCGGTGTCGAGCCACAAACAGAAACTGTTTGGCGTCAGGCTGACCGCTACAAAGTTCCGCGGATTGTTTTCGTGAACAAAATGGATAAAATCGGCGCGGATTTCCAAAACTGCGTTAATATGATCAAAGACCGCACAGGTGCGATCCCGTGTCCGGTTCAGTTCCCGATTGGCGCTGAAACCGAGCTGGAAGGCATCGTTGATCTGATCACCATGCAAGAATGGGTCTGGGCCGGTGAAGACCTTGGCGCCTCTTGGGAGCTGCGCGACATTCGCCCAGAACTGCAAGACGAAGCCAATGACCGCCGCGCCACCATGATCGAACTTGCTGTCGATATGGATGATGATGCTATGGAAGCCTATCTGGACGGCAACGAGCCAGATGTCGCAACCCTGCGCAAATTGATCCGTGCGGGCACTATTGCGATGAAGTTCGTGCCTATTCTGGCTGGTTCCGCCTTCAAAAACAAAGGTGTTCAACCGCTGCTGAACGCTGTGATCGACTTTCTGCCCAGCCCGCTGGACGTTGTTGATTACATGGGCTTCAAACCCGGTGACGAAGACGAGATTCGTGACATTCCGCGTCGTGCGGATGATGACATGCCGTTCTCGGCGCTGGCGTTCAAAATCATGAACGACCCGTTTGTTGGTTCGCTGACCTTCACCCGCATCTATTCGGGTTTCCTAAAAAAAGGCGACAACATCATCAACTCGACCAAAGGTAAAAAAGAACGCGTTGGCCGGATGATGATGATGCACTCGATCAACCGAGAGGAAATCGAAGAAGCATGGGCTGGCGACATCATTGCGCTGGCAGGTCTGAAGCAAACCACCACTGGTGATACGCTTTGTTCGGTGAACGAGCCGGTTATTCTGGAAACAATGACATTCCCCGATCCTGTGATCGAGATTGCCGTTGAGCCAAAAACCAAAGCCGACCAAGAGAAAATGTCGACTGGTCTGGCCCGTTTGGCTGCCGAGGATCCATCCTTCCGCGTTGAAACCGATTTTGAATCGGGCCAAACCATCATGAAGGGCATGGGCGAACTTCACCTCGATATTCTGGTGGATCGCCTGAAGCGTGAATTCAAAGTTGAGGCCAACATTGGTGCGCCTCAGGTTGCTTACCGTGAAACCATCGGCCACGAGGCTGAAATTGACTACACCCACAAGAAACAATCTGGTGGTTCCGGTCAGTTTGCGCGCATCAAAATGGTGATTATGCCGACCGAGCCTGGCGAAGGGTTTTCGTTCGAATCCAAGGTCGTTGGCGGCAACGTGCCAAAAGAATACATCCCGGGTGTTGAAAAAGGCATCAAATCGGTGATGGACTCTGGCCCGCTGGCAGGTTTTCCCGTGATCGACTTCAAGGTGCAACTGCTTGATGGTGCTTACCATGATGTTGACTCCTCGGTTCTGGCCTTTGAAATTGCGGCACGTGCCGGTATGCGCGAAGGTTTGCGCAAAGCTGGTGCGAAACTGCTCGAGCCGATCATGAAAGTCGAAGTGATCACGCCGGACGAATACACCGGTAACATCATTGGCGATCTGACCTCGCGTCGTGGTCAGGTTCAGGGCCAAGACAGCCGTGGCAACGCGATTGCAATCGAAGCATTCGTGCCGCTGGCCAACATGTTTGGTTACATCAACAACTTGCGGTCCATGTCTTCGGGCCGTGCGAACTTCTCGATGCAGTTCGATCATTATGACCCCGTTCCGCAGACTATCTCGGACGAAATTCAGGCAAAATTCGCTTAAGCGCGGTGGCGTTAAGCATAAATCAGTAAGGAGGCCACCATGGCTAAGGAAAAGTTTGAACGTAATAAACCGCACGTTAACATCGGCACAATCGGCCATGTTGACCACGGTAAAACGACATTGACGGCAGCGATCACCAAAT
>CAYYOF010000117.1:0-6882 GCA_964473185.1 uncultured Marinosulfonomonas sp.
CGTTCAATCTCACGCAGCAACAGTACGCCTCCGTCAGATGACTGAGCGTCGCCATCAAAATGGGCATGGATTTTATCGTGCCGTCCGACAGGTGACAAGTCAGGGAGGAATAGCGTATCGTCGTTTATGGCAGGCTGGATTTTCTGCTGGAGGTGGGTGGTCTTGTTGTAACATCAAAATCACGTGCTATTTCAACAACTTGATTTTTGTTCGTCAAACAATTCACGCCGCTTCATGGGTAATTCGGGTAATCAGCGGTGAGTCAATTCGTCCACACCGACTGAGGTGTATGCGGAATATGCTTTTATGCTTTGCGCTTGAATAGAGCAGCAAATGGTAAAGGCCCCTGCCGTTGATCTTCAGTTTTGGTAGGTGTGGATGATTTACGCATCATTGCAAGTTAATGAATAGTGAGTCGTGGTTCATTTGGTATTGACTTTTGGGCCAATTCCAGTGAATGTTTGTGTTACTTGGAGTTTTGGTCAGAATCGGTTTATCCGGTCTGAATATTCTTGCAGCACTGTTTGGTTTGGGTAATTGGGCGGCAACTTCAATGGCAAAAAATTAACCAGGTAATCATGAAGTAGGTAAATGAAGGTGAGAGATATTAGCAAAAGAAGCATCCACTACAGGGATTACGTAAAGGGTAGTGGCGGCGTCAAATTACGGGTTGACCTTGGTTGGCTGACGGCCGGTTCCTGGAATATCTATGGCGGTGTCGACCGATGACGGAACAGGCGGATTCTTAAAATCGAGAACCTGACCAAGTCCTTTGAAGGCGTTATGACCACAAACGGTGTGTCGCGGCATTTCGTGCCTGGGTCGCTACGCGCTATCATCGGTCCCAACGGAGCCGGGAAAAACCACGTTCTTCAACCTGATCACTGTGCGGTGCGGCCTGATCCGTTAACTTCAGTCGATGGGGGCAACCATCTTGCTGGCCCAGAAGAACCATTATTTCTGCCGTTCCGTTGCCGGTCACGCCACGATTATCGACAAAGGGCACATCCTCTATTGCGATGCCATGAACGCCCAGCACGACAACGAACACATCAAGAAACGCTATCTGTCTGTATAGGACCATGAACACGATGACATCAAATTCTCGAAAACGACTTCTTGGCTTTTATGAACGGATGCTTTTGGTGCGCGAATGCGAACTAAAGCTCAGCGCGCTGTTTTCAGACGGCGAGGTGCCCGGTTTCATCCACCTGAGCGTCGGACAAGAGGCGGTTGCCATCGGGGTGATGGACGCGCTGAATGACGCTGACACCATCGCCTCCAACCATCGCGGACATGGCCATGCCATCGCCAAGGGTGTGGATCTGGACAGCTTTTTTCTTGAGGTTATGGGCAAGGAAGAAGGCATTTGCGGCGGTCGCGGCGGGTCAATGCATGTGGCCGACATGTCGGTGGGCATGCTTGGGGCCAACGGCATCGTTGGGGCCGGCATCCCGCTGGCCGTGGGCAGTGCGCTGGCGCATCAGGTGCAGCAAAACAACAGCATCGCGGTTGCGTTCTTTGGCGATGGCGCGCTGGCCGAAGGCGTGCTGCACGAATCCTTCAACCTCGCCTCGCTGTGGAAATTGCCGATATTGTTCGTGTGCGAGAATAACGGCTGGTCCGAATTTTCCCCCACATCCCTGCAATTTGTTGCCGAGGTCCAGGACCTGGGAAAAGCGTTTAAAATACCGGCTCGGCAGGTGGACGGCAATGATGTAACGGCGGTGGCAGACGCAAGTGATAAAATCGTTGCGGACATGCGCAAAAACGGCGGGCCACGGGTTCTGGAATGTATGACAAAGCGGGTGCATGGCCACTATGAGGGCGATCCGCAGAAATACCGTGATGCCGACGAACTGGCCTCGGTTGGTGATTTCGATCCGATAGCGACTTGTGAAGGGGAGCTTCGAAAAATGAAAACTGCAGACAAGGAGTTTGCGGCGATCCGCAAGCGCATTGAAAGCCGGGTGTCTGCCGCTGCTGATGCCGGTCGGGCCGGGACGTTGCCTTCTTTCGGGCGGTTGTTGTCGGATGTTTATACGCCAGCACAGGGGGGCTGATTAATGGATGAAATTCGTTTTGGTCAAGCGATCAACAAAGCACTTGATGAAAGTCTGGCAAATGATCCGTCCGTCGTTGTATTTGGAGAAGATATCGCGCGGGCTGGTGGGCCATTCGGTGTCACCCGCAGCCTGTTGGAAAAACATGGGGATTTGCGGGTTCGCGACACGCCGATTTCCGAGGCGACCATCGTCAGCGCTGCCGTCGGTGCCGCCATGAGCGGGCTAAAGCCGGTGGTTGAAATCATGTTCATGGATTTCATCGCCATTGCCATGGACGGTCTTGTCAATCAGGCTGCCAAGGCGCGGTTTATGTTCGGCGGGCAATGCTCGGTTCCGATGGTTCTGCGAACGCCGCATGGGGGCGGGGTGAACGCCGGGCCGCAGCATTCGCAATGTCTTGAGGCATGGTGCGCCCACATTCCCGGTCTCAAAGTCGTGATCCCCAGCAATCCAGGCGATGCCTATGGGCTGTTGAAGGCGGCGATTGCCGATCCCGACCCGGTTATTTTCGTTGAAAACAAGGCGCTTTATGCTGCCAAGGGCCAGATGGACGACGACGCCCCCGCGCTTGAGATCGGCAAGGCGCATATCGCGCGCCCCGGCGCTGATGTGACGGTTGTTAGCTATGGCGCGGCTGTCAATACGGCGCTGCGGGCCGCCGATACGCTGGCCGAAGATGGTATTCAGTTGGAGGTGATCGACTTGCGTTCGATCCAGCCGTGGGATGAAGCCACGGTTCTTGCCTCGTTGTCGCGCACCCACCGGCTGGTTGTTCTGCACGAGGCCGTGACCGCCTTTGGTGTGGGTGCAGAGATCGCGGCGCGCATGGCCGATATCGGCTTTGACGAACTGGACGCGCCGATTGTTCGTGTCGGTGCGCCCTTCATGCCGGTGCCTTTTGCAGCCTCCCTTGAACCCCAATACCTGCCGGATGCGGATGACCTGATCGCCGCTGTCCACAAAGTACTAGCCTGACCTGAACCGGAGAAAACCCATGACCACAGACCCTATCCTGACCAGCCAAGACGGCGGCGTCGCCACCATCACCATCAACCGACCCGAGACGCTGAATGCGCTTGATACCCCCACTCTGCTTGAGATGGAAAAGGCGCTGGACAAACTGGAGCGCGACGACAGCGTGCGGGTAATCGTTGTTACCGGCGCGGGCAAGCGGGCCTTTATTGCCGGCGGTGACATTGCCGACCTGAATTCACGGCGCGGGCTGGCCCATTACGAGGAATTCGCCGAAGTTATTCACCGTGTATTCCGGCGCTTTGAAACCTGCGACAAGCCGACGATCGCCGCTGTCAACGGCTGGGCACTGGGCGGCGGAACCGAGCTGATCCTGGCGCTGGATATCCGCGTTCTGGCCGATAGTTCGAAACTGGGCCTGCCGGAAATCACCTTGGGGTTGTTTCCCGGCGCGGGTGGCACCCAGCGGATAATCCGTCAGATACCGCTGTGTCGCGCCAAAGAGCTGATGTTCACCGGCGACATGATCGACCCGCAAGAGGCGGTCGATCTAGGGCTGGCCAACAAGGTTGTCCCGGCGGATGAACTGATGACCCACGTGATGGAAATGGCGCGCAAGATCGCCGACAAATCGCCGCTGGTGCTCAAATTTCTCAAGCGGGGTTTGCTGCATGGTGCAGATATGCCGCTGTCGGCGGCCCTGCCGTATGAGCAGAGCATGATCAGTCTGGTTCTGGATACCGACGATTCACACGAGGGCTGTTCGGCGTTTCTGGAAAAACGACCCGCGCACTTTGAAGGGAAGTAGGTTGATGCCAGAAATGTCTGATCTCGTCATGCCCAAACTGGGGCTTACCATGACTGAAGGCACCATTTCCGAATGGGTGGTTTCCCCCGGCGACAGCTTTTCCAGTGGTGATCTTGTTCTGGTCATCGAGACCGACAAAATCGCCAACGAGGTCGAAGCCCCCGCCGACGGAACCCTGCACGAGGTCATTGTACCGGTTGGTGAAACCGCGCCGGTGGGCGCGGTTCTGGCGCGCTGGGATGTGGGCGGGGCGGCAACGCCGACCCCGGCGGCGATACCTGCGGCCATTGATGCGACACCAGAAGTGGTGGCTTCCTCGGCTGTGACTGTGGGTTCCACAGTCGGCGCGCGGGTTGTCGCGACACCTCTGGCACGCCGGATTGCCGATCAGGAAGGGGTTGATCTGCACTTGGTTTCCGGCACCGGCCCAAAAGGGCGGATCAAGGCAGAGGACGTGCGTAAGGCGAAACAGGATGCCCGGGTCGCTGCTGCCTCGGTTGGGCCTGCGGAGCCGGGAACCCGCGTGGCACCCACGACCTATCAGGCGACCGTTGCCAGACGTCTGACCGAAGCCAAGCGCGACACGCCGCATTTCTATCTGTCAACCGAGGCCGATGTTGGCGCGCTGCTGGATATACGCCAGCACCTGAACGCGGCCAACCCCGATCTGCGTGTCAGCATCAACCATTTGATCATTGCGGCCGTCGCCAGGGCGCTGGTGGATATTCCGCATGCCAACCGGGTCTGGGTTGACGGTGAAATCTTTCAGTTCGATACCGCCGATGTGGGCGTCGCCGTGACCACCGACGTTGGCCTTTTCGTGCCGATCCTGCGCGATGTCGCGGGCAAGGGGCTTGGCGACATCGCGTCGGGTGCGCGTGAAATCGTCACGCGGGCGCGCGACGGGGCACTGGGTTCGCAGGATATGGCCGGTGGGGCCACAACCGTGTCCAATGCCGGCATGTTCGACGTGACCTACATGGGGTCGATCATCAACCCCGGCCAGTCCTCGATTCTGGGTGTTGGCAGCATCCGCAAACTGTTCCGTCCCGACGATGATGGCCAGCCAGTACTGCGTCAGGAAATGGGTCTGGTGCTGTCATGCGACCACCGAATTTTTGATGGCGTTGGCGGTCTGGCCTTTCTCAACAGCATCAAAACATATCTCGAAACGCCATTTCGGCTTTTGGCTTAAGAACGAAAGGGAAACCCGATGGATTTCCAACTCACTGACGAACACAAGATGATTGCCCAAACGGCCTTTAAGCTGGGCGACAGCTTTGGCCTAGATTACTGGCGCGAAATGGATGCCAAAAAGACCTTTCCAAAGGAACTCTGGCAGGCGATCTGCGATGCCGGATTGTCCGGTGCCGCCCTGCCCGAGGAATACGGCGGCTCTGGTCTGGGCATGTTCGAAATGGCGCTGATCGTGGAAAACCTGTCGGCCAGCGGTGGCGGTTCGACGCTGGGTCAGTTGTTCATGATCAACCCGATATTCGGCGGCGTGACCATTTCCAAATACGGCACCGAGGCGATGAAGCGCGACATGTTACCCAAGCTGATTTCCGGCGAAATCAACACCTGCATGGCGTTGACCGAACCCAATGTCGGCAGCAACACGCTAGAAATAAAGACCTTTGCCGCCGCTGATGGCGATGGCTGGCGACTGAACGGAGAAAAGATCTGGATCACCGCCGTGAGCGACGCACAAAAGATGCTGGTTGTTGCGCGGACCAAAAAGATAGACGAGGTGACGCGGCGCACTGACGGGCTGACGATGTTCATGATTGATGTGGACACCGAGGGGCTGACCCACCATCCCATTGACAAGCTCGGGACCAGAACGCTGTCGTCCGAGACCGTATTCTTTGAGAATGTGCGCATCGAACCCGAAGAACTGGTCGGCACCCTGCATGGCGGCTGGAAGGAACTTCTGGACACCCTCAACACCGAACGGATCGTCACCACCGCCGGTCTGGTAGGTGCCGGAGAACTGGCCATCAAACTGGCCGTTAAATACGCCAACGAACGCAAGGTTTTCGGGGATACGCCGGTATCGGCCTATCAGGGGCTTCAGTTTCCGCTGGCGCAGGCGCATGCTGAAATCGAATGTGCGCGGCTGATGAACTACAAGGCCGCCGCCCAGTTCGACGCAGGTCAGCCCTTTGGCAGCGAGGCAAACGCCGCCAAGCTGATCGCCGCGCAGGCTACCGCCACCGCAACCGAGAGGTCGATGCAGACCATGGGTGGCATGGGCTATGCAACCGAATCCCACGTTGAGCGGTTGTGGCGCGATGCGCGTCTGTTCCGCTTTGCACCGGTGTCCGAGGAAATGATCCTTAACTTCATCGCCGTGCATGACCTGGGCATGCCACGGTCCTATTGAAACGTCACCAAAGGGGCTAAAATGGTTAATCTGAGCAGCTTTATCCGGTTTCACGCGATCCGTGCGCCCGATGACGTCGCAATCGTTTATCAATCCGACCGGATCACATACTCCCAGTTGTGGGACCGGACGCAGGCCGTTGCAGCGTTTCTGTCTGCGCAGGGGATTGGTGTCGGCGACGTGGTGGCCGTGTTCATGAAAAACAGTGCGGCCTTCATGGAGATCGCCTTTGCCACCTCTTACCTCGGGGCGGTGTTCCTGCCCGTCAACTATCGTCTGGCGGCAGAGGAGGTCGGCTATATCGTCGGCGACGCCAATGCGCGGATCGTCTTCGCCGATGATGAGTTCGGCGAAATCGTTGACGGTCTGGGAAAGGTCCATCTTGTCGATGCGGCCGCGCAAGGCGATATGCGAACCCTGACCGGGCGCGACCCTACGATCCCGGAGGAAGTGTTGCGAACGCCCGAAGATCTGTTCCGGCTGATGTACACATCCGGTACCACCGACCGCCCAAAGGGGGTGATGCACAGCTATCAGAACTTCTATTGGAAAAACATGGATCATGTCATTTCCCTGGGGCTTGGCCGTCAGTCGCGACTGTTGGTGACGGGGCCTCTTTATCATGTGGGCGCGTTCGATCTGCCGGGTGT
>CAYYOF010000118.1:0-6726 GCA_964473185.1 uncultured Marinosulfonomonas sp.
CCAACAGCAATTTGCATTCACTTGAACCAGAATTCACCCCAAGAGTGGGCGACTTCTGGTGCCCTATCCATCATTAAATGCAAACCGCTGGATATACCTCTGCCGGAGGCACCCCGAGACCCCTTCATGGGGTCGAGATATAAAGCGGCCCGCAGGGCCTCAATTTAACTGATCTCCTCCAGACGGATAAGCGCCGCCCCAGCCTCAACCTGCGCCCCCTCGGAAACCAACACCTCGGCCACCACCCCATCCCGTGCCGCCAACAGCGCATGCTCCATCTTCATCGCTTCCAATATGGCCAAACGATCGCCCTCGGCCACCACCTGCCCCGCTTCGGCAAACACACCCTTGACCAATCCGGGCATCGGCGCTTCCACCAGATTGCCATCCCCCGCATGGCTTGCATCCGCATCCAGCGGATCAACAATGTCAAAATGAAACCCGTGTCCGGCAAACACACTGACAGACGCGCCCAGCTTCACCACATGCGCATCCACCGAAGCCCCATCAACCAGCCAATGCGCCCCGCGCACCACCTGATGCACCTCATCCCCCAGCGTCACCTCGAACCGGCCCGCGCCCAGCGTGGCAACCTTTACCGCAATCTCGTCCTCCCCGACCCGCAACAAAACCGTCTGCTGCAATGGCGCCCACAGCACGAAACCCTCACCAGCCCCGGCCTGATCCAACCCGACAGCCCCCAGCGCCGCCAATGCAACCACCGCAGCACTCGCCACAGGCTCCACCACCAAACTGTCCAGATCCCGCGCGATCAGCCCCGTGTCGACCTCGCCGCGACCAAACCCGCCGTGCACCGCCAAGGCCCGCAGGAACGCCAGATTGGTCACCGATCCCGCCACTTCGGTCATCTCCAGCACCCGCGCCAGTTTGCCCAAGGCTTCCGCGCGCGTTTCCCCATGCACCGTCAGTTTTGCAATCATCGGATCATAAAACGGCGAGATCACATCACCGCTGCGAACCCCGCTATCGCTGCGCGCCGCATCTGGAAACTCCAAATGGGTCAATGTCCCCGTCGCGGGCAAAAACCCTGCCGGCACATCCTCGGCATACAATCGCGCCTCGAACGCATGACCATATATCCGCAACTCATCTTGCGTCTCGGGCAACGCCTCGCCCGACGCCACCCGCAACTGCCACTCCACCAGATCAACGCCGGTAATGGCCTCGGTCACCGGATGCTCGACCTGCAACCTTGTGTTCATCTCCATAAACCAGAACCCGTCAACCCGCAGGCCGCTCAAACCATCCACAATAAACTCGACCGTGCCAGCCCCCGAATACCCAATCGCCTCGGCCGCTTTGACCGCCGCCGCCCCCATCGCGGCCCGAACCTCCTCGGTCATCCCCGGGGCCGGAGCCTCCTCGATCACCTTCTGGTGCCGCCGTTGCAAGGAACAATCGCGCTCAAACAAATGCACAGCTTGGCTACCATCACCAAACACCTGCACCTCGATATGGCGCGGCTGCTGAATGTATTTCTCGATCAACACATGATCATTGCCAAACCCGTTCAACGCCTCGGCCTTCGCCGCCGTCAGCGCATCGGCAAAATCGCCCGCAGCCTCAACCAGCCGCATTCCCTTGCCGCCACCACCAGCCACCGCTTTAATCAACACCGGATAACCAATCTTGCCAGCCTCATCCGCCAAATTCGCTGGGTCCTGATCCGCCCCCAAATACCCCGGCACCACCGGCACACCGGCCTTTTGCATCAAAATCTTGGCGTTATCCTTCAGCCCCATTGCGCGGATCGCCGCCGCTGACGGGCCAATAAACACCAGCCCCGCCGCCTCGCAGGCCTCGACAAAATCAGGGTTCTCCGACAAAAAACCATACCCCGGATGGATCGCCTGCGCTCCCGTGCCCAAAGCCGCCGCAATAATTACATCGCCGCGCAAATAACTATCCGCAGGGGCCGACCCACCGATATGAACCGCCTGATCCGCCATCGCCACATGCTTGGAATTACGGTCCGCATCCGAATAAACCGCCACCGTCGCCACCCCCATAAAGGATGCCGTCTCCATCACCCGACAGGCAATCTCGCCCCGATTGGCAATCAGTATTTTAGTGAACATCTATTCCTCCAAACAAGACGTAGCCCCGCGCAACAACGCCTCGGCCTCCGCCCCTATGTTTTCGATAATTTCCCCTGCCGGTTTGGCGCTGGAAACCAGCCCGATCCCCTGCCCCACCGTCGCACTGGCAATATCCACGTCACCGCTGACAATCGCCTCAAGCCACGCGGCGTGCGCAGCCGTGTCCTTGCGCAACCCCTCATAGTCACCCTGCCAGCGATCCGTAAACCTGTTGCGCAAAACCCGTATGTTAAACCTGTCGGGCCAATCAAACCCGCGCACAATATCCACCACCTTTGTCTGCACAGTGTCATCACCCGTGGCCGCAATTGCGGCGTCATGATGGTTCGGCGGCACCAGCGCCTCGTCCGAGGCCCAGAACCGCGTGCCCATTAAAACCCCGTCTGCCCCCAGCATTAAACTGGCCGCCAACCCGCGCCCATCAGAAATTCCGCCCGCCGCCAGCAGCAGAACATCCGGCGCATTTGCCGCCAGCCAGTCGGCCACTTCGGGCACGAACGTCATGGTCGAGCGTGATTGCCCATGCCCCCCCGCCTCGGCCCCCTGCGCCACGATCACATCTGCACCGCATTGAACCGCCGTCTGCATATCCGCCATTGTCTGCACTTGGCAGATCAACGGCACCCCTTGGGCTTTGATCACATCAACGAATGGCGCGACATCACCAAACGACAGAAAAACCGCACGGGGTTTGCGCTCCAGAACCGTCTTGAGCAATCCCGCTTCCTGCGCCAATCTCCACGTAATAAACCCGCAGCCAATTTCAGCATTACCGGCCAGATCAAACTGCTCCGATATCCAGTCCGGCTCACAATACCCGCCGCCAATCAACCCAAGACCACCAGCACGGCTCACCGCCGCCGCCAGCACCCCGCCACCAACTTTTGCCATCGGTGCCAAAACAATCGGATGGGTCAGATTAAAACGTCTGGTCAACCGTGTCTGGATCATCCCTCTCTCCTTCTTCTTGCCCTAAATACCTCCACCGGAAGCATAGAATGCTCTTCGCATAAAGCTCATATGCAATTCATATGCGTCAAAATTACATCCGGAACAGCCCGAATTTGGTCTCTTCAATCGGTGCATTCAACGCCGCCGTCAGACTCAAAAATAGCACATCGCGGGTTTTGCGCGGGTCGATCACCCCGTCATCCCACAGCCGAGCTGATGCATATAATGGATGCGATTGCTCCTCGAACATATCAATGGTTGGCTGCTTGAAATCGACCTCCTCGGTGGCCGACCATTCACCACCGCCCCGTTCAATTCCATCGCGTTTTACCGTGGCCAAAACCCCCGCCGCCTGCTCGCCTCCCATCACCGAAATCCGCGAATTCGGCCATGACCACATAAACCGTGGCTGATAGGCCCGTCCCGCCATGCCGTAATTCCCAGCACCAAAACTGCCACCAACAACCATCGTCACCTTTGGTACATTTGTGGTTGCCACCGCCGTCACCAGTTTGGCCCCGTGCCGCGCAATCCCCTCGTTCTCGTATTTGCGCCCCACCATGAAGCCGGTGATGTTTTGCAGAAAAATCAACGGGATGTTGCGCTGGCTACACAGCTCGACAAAATGCGCACCCTTTTGCGCCGCCTCGCTAAACAGCACTCCGTTGTTGGCAATAATCCCGACAGGGCACCCCTTTAGATGGGCAAACCCTGTCACCAGAGTTTCGCCAAACCGCGCCTTGAATTCATCAAACCGGCTGCCATCCACCACCCGCGCAATCACCTCGCGGATGTCATAGGGTGTGCGCAAATCGGCGGGCACCACACCCAGCAATTCCTCGGCGTCATAGGCGGGCTCTTCCGGTTCCTGCCAAGCCACAGTCGCGGGTTTGCGACGGTTCAACCCCGCCACCGCTTGCCGCGCCAAGGCCAGCGCATGGGCATCATCCTCGGCCAGATAGTCGGCCACACCGGATAGCCGCGTGTGCACATCCCCGCCGCCCAAATCCTCGACGCTAACGACTTCGCCAGTCGCCGCCTTGACCAAAGGCGGGCCTGCAAGGAAGATAGTGCCTTGTTCTTTAACGATAATTGATACATCCGACATCGCAGGCACATACGCCCCCCCCGCCGTGCAACTGCCCATAACGACCGCAATCTGCGCAATCCCCTTGGCCGACATCCGCGCCTGATTATAGAAAATCCGCCCAAAGTGATCGCGATCCGGAAACACCTCGTCCTGATTGGGCAGGTTCGCCCCGCCGCTATCGACCAGATAGACGCAGGGCAAATGACACTCCTCGGCAATCTCTTGGGCGCGCAAATGTTTTTTCACCGTCATCGGATAATAAGTGCCACCCTTAACGGTCGCATCATTGCACACCACCATCACATCCTGCCCGTGGATTTGCCCCACGCCAGCAATCACCCCCGCACAGGGCGCGACATTATCATACATGTTATGCGCCGCCGTCGCACCAACCTCCAGAAACGGCGAACCCGCATCCAGCAAGTTCGCCACCCTTTCGCGCGGCAACATCTTGCCCCGTGACAGATGCCGCTCGCGGGAGCGCTCATTGCCCCCAAGTGCAGCTGCGGCAGCGACATCCGAGATGGTTTTAAGCGCTTCCAGATGGTTCTTGCGGTTGGTCTGGAAGGTTTCGGAGGATGGGATGGATTGAGATTGGAGTTTCATTGTTTGCTCACCATTCAGGATAATCATCAAGTTTTGGAATATCATCGGGATCAAGTTCGCCAAATTTCTTGCGATAGATTTCTGATATTTTGTAATAGTGGCGTGCCATAGTCAGTGGCGTATCTATTACCCTTTCAAATAGCTTAGATATAGACTGCGTTACGGCCCACACGTCAAAATACATTTGCGCTAAGCAATCCGGATCTGTGAATGGGTTTCGCCCCTTATAAATCACATCGTTGATATTGGAACGATGTGAGAGCTTATTTCTAGTTTTGTTGATCTCCCAGATATTTCCTAAATCCGGCCAAGGCGACATCTTTATTGATGCTTCCAATAAATTGAGGGCATTTCCCATGGATATCCTATCAATCGCATCATTAAGTTTCTTTGCCTTTCTCCCTCTCTCTTCATCATCCGAGAATAAGATTCCCCTGCGCAGTAAGTGATATAAGAAGCGTTTAACTTCTAGTTCCATAGCAAAATGCATATCAATTATAGACGAGCGAATTGTATGTTCGTCTCCTGTAAGCTCTGATGAGAGCTTAGATACCTCTGAAACGGCGCTAGCGCCGTCTAGGTTTAATAAATTGAGATACTTGTTGTTATCATCACTCGGCTTTCTATTCACCCCATCGCCCCCATCAACTCGCGCCCGATCAGCATCCGGCGGATCTCGCTGGTGCCCGCGCCGATCTCCATCAGCTTGGCATCCCGCATCAGCCGCGAAACCGTGCTTTCGTTCATATACCCCGTGCCGCCCATCGCCTGCACCGCCTGATGCGATTGCACCATCGCCTGCTCGCTCGCATATAAAACACAAGCCGCCGCGTCTTGGCGGGTGACTTCGCCGCGATCACAGGCCTTGGCGACCTCATAGGTATAGGCGCGGGCCGAGTTCATCGCGGTATACATATCGGCGATTTTCGCCTGCATCAGCTGGAACTCGCCAATCGGTTTGCCGAACTGTTTGCGCTCGGCCACATAAGGCATCACCTCGTCCATACAGGCCGCCATGATGCCGGTGCCGATGCCCGATAGAACCACGCGCTCATAGTCCAGACCGGACATCAAAACGGCGACCCCGCGACCCTCCTCGCCCAGCACATTTTCAAACGGCACTTCGACGTTATCAAAGATCAGCTCGGCGGTGTTGGAACCCCGCATGCCCATCTTGTCAAAATGCTCACTGGTAGAAAAACCCTTCGCGTCTGTTTCAACAATAAACGCCGTGATACCACGCGCACCGGCCGCAGGATCAGTCTTGGCGTAAACCACAACCGTGTGGGCATCCGGCCCATTGGTGATCCAGAACTTGGTGCCGTTCAGGGTGTAATAGCCGTTCTTCTTCTCGGCCTTCAGCTGCATCGAAACCACGTCCGATCCGGCCCCTGCCTCGGACATCGCCAAGGCCCCGACATGATCGCCCGAAATCAGCTTAGGCAGATATTTTAGCTTCTGTTCTTCGGTTCCGTTGCGCTTGATCTGGTTGACGCACAGATTGGAGTGCGCCCCATAAGACAGGCTGATACTGGCGGATGCCCGCGCAATTTCTTCGACCACCACAACATGCGCCAGATAAGACATATCCGCGCCGCCGTATTCCTCGGGCGTGGTCACCCCCAGCAGCCCCATCTCGCCAAATTCGCGCCACAGCTCGTTGGGGAATTCGTTGCTCAAATCCACTTCTGCCGCCATCGGCTTGATCCGCTCTTGCGCGAACCGGTGCACCATATCGCGGATGGCATTCACATCCTCGCCCAGATCGAAATTCATCACAGCGTTAAACATGGTGGCTCCAGTCTGTTATTGAACAGTTGTTCAATTAATAAACCAAAGCCGCGATTCGGGTCAATGGGCCAAAACACTCCCTGTGTGTAGCTCGCCACCGGATTTTACAGTGTTTGACAGAGAGTATTACAGTGATGCCGGAAGACCCCGAACAAGGCAGGAAGTTAC
>CAYYOF010000119.1:0-6639 GCA_964473185.1 uncultured Marinosulfonomonas sp.
TTACAATCGGGCAATATCGTTGCTTGATATCAACACATCACTGCCAAAAGATAGTAAGCGTTTTCTACGCGCGTATATTTCATACAGGCTGCTTGAGGTCGGCTTCCTTCAAGATAGTCAAAAAGGCGTGGCAAAATCTCATGTAGTTGAAACTATTAACGGAATTCCAGCAGGGTCGAGCTTGAAGACTTTGTTTCGTATCGATGCACATCACCCTAGTATACCGAGACCTTATGGAAAGCCGTAGCGCTGTAAAATACTCACCTTAACGCTTGCCAAATCCAAACGGTTTTCTGGCGAAACCATGCTTTCGGACTGTCACTGGGCCGCAATGAACCGTATCGCTCTCCTCTAAACCGACATGCAGATGTATTTCATCTCCAGATAATCTTCCATCCCGTGACGCGAACCCTCGCGACCCAAGCCCGACTGCTTGACCCCGCCAAACGGTGCGACCTCGGTTGAGATGATGCCGGTGTTGATGCCGACCATGCCGTATTCCAGCGCCTCGGCCACCTTGTAAACGCGGCTCAGATCATTGGCATAGAAATACGACGCCAGACCGAAAATGGTGTCATTGGCCATCTCGATCACCTCGTCCACGGTGTCGAATTTGAACAGGGCGGCCAGCGGGCCGAAGGTCTCGTTCTGCGCCACGGTCATCGCTTGGGTCACACCGGTCACCACTGTGGGCTGATAAAATGTGCCTCCCAGATTATGCCCCTTGCCGCCCATCAGGATTTCCGCACCCTTATCGGTGGCATCATCCAGATGCGCTTGCACTTTTTCGACGGCAGCGCCGCTGATCAATGGCCCCGTGGTGATACCATCATTCAGCCCGTCCCCGACGTTCAAATTGCCAACTGCCACGGCCAGCTTTTTGGCGAATTCATCATAAACCGCAGCCTGCACATAAATCCGGTTGGCACAGACACAAGTCTGGCCATTATTACGGAACTTGCAAATCATCGCCCCCTCGACGGCGGCATCCAGATCGGCGTCATCAAACACAATGAACGGGGCATTGCCGCCCAGTTCCATCGAACATTTCATCACTTGATCCGCCGCTTGGCGCAGCAATATACGCCCCACATTGGTGGACCCGGTAAAGGTCAGTTTGCGCACAATCGGGTTCTCGCAAAACTCCTTGCCCACGCCTGATGCGTCTGTTGACGGCACCACAGAAAACACCCCCGCAGGAATGCCCGCACGCTCGCCCAGCACCGCCAATGCCAAGGCCGACAACGGCGTCAGTTCCGATGGTCGCGCCACGAACGCACAGCCCGCCGCCAACGCTGGCCCCGCCTTGCGGGTGATCATCGCGTTGGGAAAATTCCACGGGGTAATGGACCCGACAACACCGATCGGCTGCTTGATCACCGTAATCCGCTTATCCGCTTGATGCCCCGGAATGGTCTCGCCGTAAACCCGCTTGGCTTCCTCGGCAAACCACTCGATAAACGACGCACCATAAGTGACCTCGCCCCGCGCCTCGGCCAGAGGTTTGCCCATTTCTGCTGTCAGAATAATCGCCAGATCATCGGCATTCTCATTCATCAGCTCATACCAGCGGCGCAAAATGTTGGCCCGCTCCTTGGCCGTCAACGCAGCCCAGCCCTTTTGCGCAACTGCAGCGGCGGCAATGGCGCGGCTCACATCCGCACGGTTCAAATCTGCCACTGAACATACCACATCGCCACGCGCCGGATTGGTGACCTCGAAAGTCGCCCCATCGCTGGCCTCCACCCACGCCCCGTCAACATACCCTTTGGTCGCCAACAGGCTCGGGTCTTTCAATAGGGTTGATAAGTTGGTCTGGGAATCTAGCATGACGTTCTCCTGTAATTCTGTTAGGAAAATCCAAACCACGCATGCGCAACCTTGTCCAGCACTAGCTAGAGCGCGCCAAAGGATACCAGATGGACTATGACGACGCCTATTCAAACGGTGCCTACATCAAAGACGCCGACAGCTACCCGCCAAAATGGGAAGAGGCAGCCCATGAATGGCGCATCGTCGAGTCAGCGGTTGGCCGCGCCCGCCTCAACCTTTCATATGGTGAAGAGGAGCGCGAAGTGTTCGACCTGTTCTACCCCGCCTCCGGCAAACCCAAGGGGTTGGTGGTGTTTGTGCATGGCGGCTACTGGATGGCCTTTGATAATAAATCATGGTCACATTTATCGGCAGGCGCAACGGACCGTGGCTGGGCCGTGGCAATCCCGTCCTACACCTTGGCCCCCGACGCCCGCATTTCCGAAATCACCACGCAAATCGCCTGCGCGATCAACGCCGCCGCCAAAGCCATCACTGGCCCGATTGTGCTGACGGGTCACTCCGCTGGCGGCCACTTGGTTGCCCGAATGCGCAGTAACGATGTGGCGCTCACCGTGGCGAACCGTCTGCAAAATATCGTGCCCATTTCACCCCTGTCCGATCTGCGCCCCTTGTTGCACACCAAAATGAACAACGACCTGAAACTGGACATGGCCGAAGCAATCACCGAAAGCCCGCTGCTCGCCAAATTCCTGCGCGATGTCCCCACCCACGTCTGGGTCGGCGCAGATGAACGCCCCGCATTTCTGGACCAGGCCCGCTGGCTGGCCGATGGCTGGGACAACACATCCCTGACCATCGCCCCCGACCGGCACCATTTCGATGTGATTGATGATCTGGCGGACGAAGACAGCGCATTGATGACGGCATTGCTGGGATAGCACATTCCAGCGCACGCCCCGTCAAACCCCTTTATTTACTTAATGCTTCGCCGCACAACGCTGGAAAAACGGTATCTACCCGAATTTTTCCGCCCAAGTCGGTAAAATATCCCCATCCGCAGGCGTAGCCTCATAAACCCCCCGAGCAATCGCGCGGCTCAGGCATACCGCCGCCGTATGCCCCAATCGCAGCGGATCAAAAACCGGATCAGGCAGATCAATTTTGCCGGTCGAAACTGCAAACACCAGATCCCCGTCAAACGGCGTATGGCTCGGCACAATCGCCCGCGCCATCCCGTCATGTGCCGCCGTTGCCATCCGTGTCGCCTGCGCTTGGGTCATCACCGCATCGGTGGCGATAATCGCAATCGTGGTGCTTTCGCCCAGCCGCGCTTTGGGGAATGGCTCATGCTGCGTGTCATACTTTGTGGCCACCCGACCACCGCCAAATTCACCACCCATTTCAAACGGTGCTGCCCAGAATTCAGGCCCGTCACCAACCGTCACCGACCCCAACGCATTGACCGCCACCAACGCCCCCACAGTCACCCCGCAGTCCAGCACAACCGACGCCGATCCCAGCCCGCCTTTTAACCCCGTCACTGTCGCCCCAGTGCCAGCACCATGACTGCCCAATGCAAATCCAACACCCGCATTATCCAGCGCCATTACGCCCAGATTACGGTAAGGGTTTTCAACCCAATCCTTGTCGCCACCATTCAGCAAATCAAACAGGATCGCTGCCGGAACAATCGGCACCCGTTGGCCGCCAACGTCAAACCCACGGCCCTGCGCACGTAGCCTATCCACCACACCCGATGCCGCATCCAGACCAAAGGCCGACCCCCCCGACAACACCAGCGCATCCACCTCCTGAACCACTTTGTCAGGCGCTAATAAATCGGTTTCACGGGTGCCAGGTGCGCCCCCCATTATATGAACACCCGTCACAAATGGCGCGTCTCCAATCAGCACAGTTGTCCCCGATTTCACATGGGTATCGGCGGCATTTCCAACCCGCAAACCCGCCACATCAGTTATCAGATTGTGCGCTCCGACTCTCATCTAATCACCCTTAAATACAACGCCCACCATCGACTTCCATCGCCACACCGGTGATCATACTAGCCTCGTCCGAGCATAAAAACGCAGCCGCATTCCCCATGTCTTCGGGTGTGGAAAATCGTCCCAATGGAATGGTTGATAAAAACTTTGCTCTGATCTCGGGTGTGTCCTCGCCCATAAAGGTTTTCAGCAACGGCGTTTCGCCTGCAACGGGGTTGATCGCATTGACCCGAATGCCGAATGGCGCCAGCTCAACCGCCATGGTGCGGGTTGCGGTGATCATCCAGCCTTTGGACGCGTTATACCAGTTCAGGTTCGGGCGCGGCGACACACCTGCGGTTGATGCCACGTTCAAAATCACGCCGGATTTCGCGGCTTTCATCAGCGGCACAACCTCGCGCGCGGTCAGATAAACCGATTTGGCATTCACCGCCAAAACACGGTCAAAATCTTCCTCTGAAATTTCCTCCAGCGGGCCGGGCATATGGGTGATGCCCGCGTTGTTCACCACAATATCAATCTGCCCAAACACCGCTTGTGCTGCCGCAATCATCGCCTTCACGCTATCGCCGTTTGCCACATCGACAACCTGTGACGTTGCACCCAGCTCTTTCGCCACATTAGCCGCCGCATCGCCATTTATATCGGCCACCATCACCCGCGCCCCCTCGGCCACAAACTTGGCCGCTATGCCCGCGCCAAAGCCCGATCCGGCCCCGGTGATAATCGCTGTCTTTCCCTTTAGTCGCATTGAATAGCCCCCGTATTTACCTGCATTATTCATAACTTGCCACGCTTTACCGACGCCGCGCAAGCTCCCTATACAGCGCCTCTGCGGACACCCCTATTTCACTGGCGATCCGGTGCCATTCCCCCTTGTCAGGCAGCTGGTTATCATTCCAGACCAGCCACGCGTCCAGCCGGTCTGCAACACGGCGTAGCGAAACAATTTCAGCCCGCAACCGCGCCTCCCGAACCTCCTGCGCCAGATGTGCAACAAAGGCGGTTGTGGCGGCAGGGTTATCTGCAATCAGGCTTTGAACATCATTGCGGGAAAACACCGATAATACCGATGGGGCAACCGCCTCGGCAGCACAGTGATAGGCCGGCACTGTGATCGAGGCTTCGGCCAGCAGGCTGCCCGCCCGCGCCCGTTGCAAGATAAATTCAGCCCCGTCCGGTTGGCGTCGCAGCAAATGCACCTCACCGATTTCAATCCGAAAAACCGACGTTACCGGATCATCCCTCTCGAACAATGCTGCTCCACGCGGCACTTCCCGGGTGATGTAACGAAGCTGTGTAAGGTGGTCAAAAAAGGATATGGGCATGATTGCTATCATGTCACGTAATGGATTTATCAGGCAAGGATAAATCGGGAAACTAACTTTGAACAGGACAATCAAATGAAACATTTTCTAATAGCGGGCCTTTTGCTGACCGCGCCAAATATAGCCATCGGCCAGGAAACCCACACCGGTATGAACCATGATGCGATGACACATAGCGCAAACACGGGCCAAGGCGAAACGATGGCAACGGGCTTGCAAATGCACCCCGCGACCGAGGCAGGCCAATCCGCCTTTGCCGCGATCGAAGAGATCGTGCTGGCGCTGGATGCAGACCCGGAAACCGACTGGTCCAAGGTTGATATTTCGGGACTACGCGAGCATCTGGTCGATATGGAACTGGTGTTTACCGACGCAACCGTGGAAACCACCGAGGTCGAAAACGGGTTCCGGTTTGTGGTGACCGGAACGGGCAAAACCAAAGGCGCAATTCAGCGCATGGCCTTTGCCCATTCAGGGGTCATGGACGGGGTTGGCGACTGGACATTCAGCCCCGAGGAACACGAAGCGGGCGTGGTTCTGACGGTAACAACCGCGGCGAATGATATGGCCAAACTGCGGGCATTGGGCTTCTTTGGCATTATGGCGATAGGGATGCACCATCAGGATCATCATTGGATAATGGCAACGGGATCAAACCCGCATCATTAACTACAGGAGGGCCGTTCATCACAACGAAGAAAGCCGTAAGGCTTGATGAGCGGCCCTGCCTATTAACCGTGATATGCCGCAACGGTTTTCAGCGTCGAAAATCCATACAGCGCTTCAAACCCCTTTTCGCGTCCATGGCCGGATTTACCCGCCCCGCCAAACGGTAGCTCAACCCCGCCGCCAGCACCGTAGTTATTGATAAACACCTGCCCGGCACGTAACGCTTTGGCCATACGCATCTGCCGCGCACCATCACGGGTCCAGACCGAAGCGACCAGCCCGAAATCCGTGCCATTGGCAATCGCAATCGCCTCGGCCTCATCCTCGAACGGGATCACCACTTGCACGGGTCCGAAAATCTCGGACTGAGCCAAAATATGGTCCGGCGGCACATCCGCAAACAGGGTTGGTAACACATAATGTCCGCCCTCCGGCGTGCCGTCGATAATGCTGCCTTGGGCAGCCATGCGCAGGTCTGAACCTTGCTCCATAAACCCCGTCACAATCTCTTTTTGCCGCGCCGAAATCAACGGCCCGACATTGACGTCAGACATCGCTGTGCCAACCATCATACCACTAAAACTGCCCGCCATCCGCGCCAGTAATTCGTCATAAACTCCGCGTTGGATCAGCACGCGCGATGACGCCGAACAGGTCTGCCCCGCATTCTGGATACACGCGCCAACCAGAAATGGTAAAGCCGCATCAAGGTCCGCGTCATCAAACACAACTTGCGGAGATTTTCCGCCCAACTCAAGCGTCACCGGCACCACGTTTTGCGCCGCCGCAGCCTGCACCAATTGGCCAACGCCAACGGACCCCGTAAAGGAAATATGCTGCACGCCCGCATGCCCCGACAACGC
>CAYYOF010000120.1:0-6549 GCA_964473185.1 uncultured Marinosulfonomonas sp.
AGGAAATTGAATCAGTCAAACGCAATCAAATCAAGTGGAGTTTTTCAACAGAATAGGGGCATTGCCGTCATCTGAATTCATATTCGCGGTGCCCGCAGATTTGCCGCTCATGCAATCAAGCCGAACAGCTGGCCCCGCCGAGCACACAGAATTTGGCACAGTGGGGGTGGTTCAGGTAAACGTCGGCCTCGGCCTGTTGCAGGGTTTCACCCATCTCGAATTCTTGCGCGTAGGGCAGCAGGGTGCAGGCCAGAACTGTTGCGTGGGCTGCCCCTTTGCGTTTGACCACCATGCGGGACGAGGCGCACATCACGTCATTCGGTGATTTGCCCAGAATGCCCCAGCAGGCGGTGGTGATTTCCGGCACTTCGACCGTTTCATCCATTTCGGGGAACAGCACGCACATGGCGGGGTTTGCGGCATCAATCGCATAGCCACGTTTAGCAAACAGGGCGGCAAACCCATCGCGTTCCGCAGCCTCGCTATCCAGCCACAGCATCCGGCCCGCCACGGCCATACGGGCCCCGATTGCCGTAAGCCAATCCATGCCTTCAAGGGTTTTGTTATAGGCACCTTCGCCGCGCATCTGATCATGATGCTGTTGCGAATGGTGATCCAGCGACACGCGAAAGGTCAGCTTGTCACCAAATTCATCCACCAGCGCCTTAATCCCCGCCCGCACCGATTTGCGCATCATCGGGCGCATGGCGTTGGTCAGCACCAGCACCTCGTATCCGGCCGCCAGCGCCGCGCGACACATGTCGTTCATCTGCGGGTTCATATAAGGCTCGCCGCCGGTAAAGCCGATTTCACGCACCGGCCAGTCGCGGTCTGTGATCTGGTGCAGGTAATCCGTTACATCATCGGTCGTTAGAAAAACCAGCCGATCATTGCTCGGCGAGGATTCGATGTAGCAATTCACACAGGTAATGTTGCACAGGGTTCCGGTGTTAAACCACAGGGTTTGGGCATCGGTCAGGGCGACGGAGGCGCGGGATTCGCCCTTGGCGGTGACCCTCCGATCCTCGAATTTGCCCATATTGGCTGCTTCAACAGCTTGATCTTTCATCACATTCTCTTTTTTATGCGCCTGCGTGCCCATTGCTACTGTGCTATATGGGCCAATGAAAACCCTTGTTAACGGCCCTGACGAAGTTGTGATGCAAAATCCCTGTGATAGGATTTGAATTCATGCATGGTAAATGTAGCAAAGACGATCTAGGTTAGCGCTAACATGATTTGTGAAGGATAAAATATGGCATCGCGTGTTATTCCGGTTGATCCGTTTGATCTGGTTATTTTTGGCGGCACGGGGGATCTGGCACGGCGCAAGATTATTCCGGGGCTGTATCGCCGGTTTATCGCCGGACAAATGCCTGAAGGGGCGCGGATTATTGGCGCTGCGCGCACCGATTATGACGACAAAAGCTATCGCGCCTTTGCTCGTAAGGCGGTTGAAAAATACGTGCATGTGAAAAAGCATGACGGCGACAAGATCGACGCGTTTATCAAAAGCCTGAGCTATTACCAGATTGATGCTTTGGGCGATGACGGCTGGAAGGATTTGGCCAAAGTGGTGCGCAAGGATGTGGTGCAGGCGTTCTATTTTTCGGTCGGGCCGCGCCTGTTTGGCGAATTGGCCAAGCGGCTGCATAAATACAAGATCGCCAATAAACACGCCCGCATTGTGGTGGAAAAACCTTTTGGCCACGATCTGGAATCGGCGCAAAAGCTGAACGCGGTTCTGGCCGAGTTTTTTGACGAGGCACAGATTTACCGGATCGACCATTATCTGGGCAAGGAAACCGTGCAAAACCTGATGGCGGTGCGGTTTGCCAATATCCTGTTCGAGCCGCTGTGGAATGCGCAATATGTCGACCATATCCAGATCACCGTATCCGAAACTGTGGGCGTTGGCGGGCGCGGGGCCTATTACGATAAATCCGGCGCGATGCGCGATATGGTGCAGAACCACCTTATGCAACTGTTGTGCCTGATCGCGATGGAGCCACCAGCGCATTTTGACCCTGATTCAGTGCGCGATGAAAAGCTGAAGGTGATCCGTGCGCTGGAACCTGTACCATCCGAGGATATTGTGCGCGGCCAGTATCGGGCGGGCGGGGATGAGCCGTCCTACGTTGAGGATTCCGAGAATCCCGACAGCAAGACCGAAAGTTTTCTGGCGATGAAGGTGCAAATTTCAAACTGGCGCTGGAGTGGCACGCCGTTTTACCTGCGCACCGGCAAACGGCTGCGGGCACGCAAAAGCGAGATCGCCGTGGTGTTCAAAGACCCGCCGCATCTGATATTCGAGCCACAAGACGGGCGGCGCTGTAACGAGCTGATTATCCATCTGCAACCGGATGAAGGCATGGATATGCGCGTCACCATCAAGGAGCCGGGGCCGGGCGGTATGCGCCTGATGTCAGTGCCGCTTGATATGAGCTTTGCCGAGGCATTGGGCGCGGATGCGGATGATATTCCGGACGCCTACGAGCGGCTGATCATGGATGTGATCCGTGGCAACCAGACCCTGTTTATGCGCGGTGACGAAGTCGAGGCCGCGTGGGCGTGGACCGATCCGATCATTGAGGGCTGGCAAGATCGGGGGGATGCGCCTAAACCTTATGACGCCGGAAGTTCCGGCCCGGAAGACGCACTGATGTTAATGCACAAAGAGGGCCGCCGCTGGCGGGAGATATCATAAATGAAAAAGATCAAATACCCTGATGCCGAAATGATGGCGATGGATCTGGCCGATATTCTGGCCAGTGAAATCAACGACGCCCTACACAATAAGGACCGCGTCACGCTTGTCGTGTCCGGTGGCACCACACCGGGGCCGATATTCGACATTTTGTGCGGCGTGCATCTGGACTGGGACCGCGTCACTATCATGCTGACTGATGAACGCTGGGTACCGGAAACGTCAGAGCGTTCCAACACCCGTTTGTTGCGCGAGCGGCTGCTGGTGGATCAGGCCGCAGCGGCCACCTATATCCCGTTATACAAAGATGCCGACAGCATTGAAGCGGCGTTGCCCGATCTGTCAGGTGCCATCGGCCCATTGCTGCCGATCGACATTCTGTTGCTTGGTATGGGCGAAGATATGCACACGGCGTCGCTGTTTCCCGGGGCCGATAATCTGGCGCAAGCGTTTGATGCGCACGCACCGCTGCTGTTGGCGATGCGCGCCTCGGGCGCGGACGAGCCACGGGTGACCCTGACAGCACCTGTGTTGCGCGACGCAATGTCGACGCATGTGGTGTTCACCGGCAAGACCAAAAACAAAGCGGTGAAAGAGGCGCGTAAAATCAACGATCCGATGGTTGCGCCGATTTCGGCCTTCCTGAAGGGATCATGCGTGCATTGGGCCCCTTGATGGCGGTTTGGGAAAAACTGACTGCGGCGCAAGCCAAGGTGGGCGACCGCGCAATCCTGTCACTGTTTGAGGATAGCGGGCGGGCGGGCGCGTTCTCAACCCGTCTGGACGATATGCTGTTTGATTATTCCAAGACCAATATTGATGACGATACGATGGCGCTGCTGCTGGAGCTGGCTAAAGAGGCCGACGTGAGAGGGCGTCGTGATGCGATGTTTGCCGGCGAGAAGATCAACGAAACCGAAGGTCGTGCGGTGCTGCACACGGCGCTGCGCAATCTGGATGGTCCAGCCGTGATGGTGGATGGCGCCGACGTGATGCCGAATGTTTTAGCCACACTGAAGCGGATGGAAGTGTTCGCCAATGATGTGCGGGCGGGCCGTATCGCGGGGCAGGGTGGTCAGATCACCGATGTGGTGAATATTGGCATTGGCGGGTCGGACCTTGGCCCTGCGATGTCGACGCTGGCGCTGGTGCCATATCACGATGGGCCGCGCACGCATTTTGTGTCGAACGTCGATGGGGCGCATATTGGCGATACCCTGCGCGGGCTTGACCCTGCGACCACGCTGGTGATTGTGGCCTCGAAAACCTTCACCACGATTGAAACCATGACCAACGCGCAAACCGCACGCGACTGGCTGGCCGCATCGGTGGATGATCCGGCGGCCCAATTTGCGGCACTTTCATCAGCCGAGGAAAAGACCGGCACATTCGGCATTCCGCCGGAACGGGTGTTCGGATTTGAGGATTGGGTCGGCGGGCGCTATTCCTTGTGGGGACCGATCGGGATGAGCATTATGCTTGCCATTGGCCCCGAAAATTTCCGCGATTTTCTTCGGGGGGCGGCGGCAATGGACGACCATTTCCGCACCGCAGATCTCGCCCAAAACATGCCGATCCTGCTGGCGCTTGTCGGCATCTGGCACCACCAGATTTGCGGCTATGCCACCCGCGCCGTGCTGCCCTATGACCAACGCCTGTCGCGGCTGCCCGCCTATTTCCAACAGCTGGAAATGGAGAGCAACGGTAAATCCGTGGCGATGGATGGCAGCGCCTTGCCCCGTTCCAGCGGCCCCGTGGTTTGGGGCGAGCCGGGCACCAATGGGCAGCATGCGTTTTACCAGCTGATCCATCAGGGCACCGAAGTTGTGCCGTGCGATTTCATGGTGGCCGCGCAGGGACACGAGCCTGACCTAGCGCATCAGCACCAGTTGTTGTTGGCCAACTGTCTGGCCCAGTCCGAGGCCCTGATGCGGGGCCGCTCGCTGTATGTGGCCCGCGGAATGATGGCGGCCAAAGGGCTGACGGGGGTTGATCTGGAACGCCAAGCCCGCCACCGCGTCTTTGCCGGAAACCGTCCGTCAACCACGCTGATCTACCCCAAATTGACGCCGTATGTGCTGGGCCAAATCATCGCGCTGTATGAGCACCGCGTGTTCGTTGAAGGTGTGATTTTGGGCCTGAACTCCTATGATCAATGGGGTGTTGAACTGGGTAAAGAACTTGCCACAGCGCTAGCGCCCGTTGTTGCGGGGAACCAGGCAGCAGATGGTAAAGATGGTTCGACTCAAATGCTGGTGGATTATATTCACAAGAAGTGAAGATAGACACCCAAAAGACGTGACCGCGTCTCGGGCGGCTAGCCCGCCCATTCGGAGGTGCCGCGCACCGTGAGAAAAGAGAATGGAGCGGGTGAAGAACTCCGTCTCCAAATATCAACTGGTATCAATCTGTATCAGATAGCCAGTAAAATAAGGAATAAGTGTATTTACCTTGTATCACTAAGGTGCGTATAGTAACAATGAATTTCTTATCTTTGGGCGGGTTGAATGTGGGGCTGATATGCCAAGACGCGCTAAGGAGCTTTCAGCAATAGAAGTCAGGCGGCTAGGACGTGGCGTTCATAATGTGGGCGGCGTAGCTGGTCTGCTTATGCAGGTTTCCGACAGCGGGGCGCAATCTTGGCTGTTGCGCGTTCGGGTTGGCGACAAGCGGCGCGAAATTGGTCTTGGACCGTTTCCAGAGGTAAGTCTTGCGAAGGCACGTGAGAAGGCAGCAGAGGCCAAGGAATCCATTCGCAACGGCATCGCCCCTGTTGAGGCCCGCAAGGCTGCTAGATCGGCGTTGCTAACGTCACAACGTCAAGGCCTGACCTTTATCGAGGCTTTTGAGAAATACGCAGCCAAGAAATTGCCAGAACTCAGAACTGAACGCTATCGGAATCAATGGCGTGCGACAGTCGAGAAATACGCTTTCCCCGAACTTGGCGACATGCTGGTGCAAGACATATCCCGTGACGACATTTTGCGGGTTTTGCATCCTATCTGGGAAACGCGCACCGAGACGGCAACCAAGTTACGACAGCGGGTGGAAAAGACGCTTGATTATGCAAAGGCGGCGGGGCATCGGACGGGCGACAATCCAGCGGCATGGCGCGGCAATCTTGAACTTGCGTTATCTGCACCCAGCAAGATTGCCCCAAAAGAGAACTACCCAGCTTTGCAACTTGATGATGCGGCGCGGTGGTGGACGGACTTGCACAAGCGCGAAGGCACAGGCGCAACGGCATTGGCGTTTCAAGCG
The DNA here is from genome assembly GCA_964473185.1 of uncultured Marinosulfonomonas sp. GTDB lineage: Bacteria > Pseudomonadota > Alphaproteobacteria > Rhodobacterales > Rhodobacteraceae > Profundibacter. Next base: position 5,969 of record CAYYOF010000120.1, read on the forward strand.
TTGACCGCTTCGCGTACAGGGGCCGTGCGCTTTGCGACATGGGATGAAATCGACCTTGATGCGCGGCTATGGACAATCCAAGCGGGGCGCACTGCCAGCAAAATTCCGCCAAACGGCAAACCACATCGCGTCCCACTGACAGACACCATGGTAGCGTTGCTGCAAGCCTTGCCGCGCATGGGCAATTTGATTTTTACGGCACAGCGTGGCGGTAGTATGTCAGACGCAACGCTGGGTAAGGTGATGCGCACGATTCACGAAACCAACCTAATGAGCGGTGGCGAAGGTTATCTGGATGCAAGGACCAAGAAACCAGCCGTCCCACATGGATTAAGAAGCTGTTTTAGGGTGTGGGTTACGGAGCGCACCAACTTCGATGGTGACATGGCGGAAATAGCGCTTGCTCATATGGTCGGTAGTAAGGTGCGGCAGGCTTATGACCGTTCCGACATGATCGAGAAACGGCGGGCCATGATGGATGATTGGGGCCAGTTCTTACGAGGTAAAATGGGTGCGAAGGTTGTGCTGACCTGCCCCTGAATTGTCATCCGACCTGAACCAGAGCCTTTTGGGTTGTGCTC
>CAYYOF010000121.1:0-6520 GCA_964473185.1 uncultured Marinosulfonomonas sp.
TTAAATTATAGCTTCTTCTTGCCTTAAATACCTCCGCCGGAGGCACCCTACGCCTTCAAGCAACCACGAACGTATTTGGCAGCAGACCGATAATGGCTCGCCCCTGATGCCTCGGCCCAGCGCCCCGTGGTCCATTTATTACCGCCACCCTTCATCGGCCCGCCGTAAAGATCAGCGTCATTCATCCCCGCGATAAATCCCATCAACCACGCGTGGCTGTCTTCCATAATTTTCTGCACCTCACCCCAGCTTAAAGCCACCTGATCCTCACGCAGCTTGGCGTTATACTCTTTCAGCTGTTTCCATTTATGCCCCTTGGCCGGAATATCCGCCGCACCCGCCTCCTGACCCTGACTAAACCAGTCAAAAAACATCCCCGTCCAATGGGCGCGGTGGCCAATCATATTTTTGATGCTCACCCCGTCCTCAAATGGGCGTTTCACCGGATCATCATCCACACCCTCCAGCAGCGCCGCTAACTTAGTGAATTCCTTTTCCGTGGTGGCAATTAGATCGGCGCGGTTGGTTGCAGCGGGCATGGGGGCCTCCTCACATTACCCGCAGCGTTTGACGCCTCCCCCCAACAGATTACGTTGGTGCGGATCAATCACCCCTCGTCCTTTAGCAACATCCACAGCGCCACCACCGTCAGCCCGATCCCCGCCAGAACCAGCCCGCGTGGTGCCCCGTTGCCCAGCGCGATTTCCCACAGGATCACCCAGCTGGGCACAAGGTATGTATAGGCCATCACCTTGGACGCCGGCAGACGCAAGGCGGCGAATTGCAACAGAACGAAGGTGATCGAGCTGGCCGCGATCGACACATAGGCCAGCGTGATCCAGACAATCGTAGGCAGCGCCGCCCAATCGGTGGCCCACAAATCGCGCCAGCCATAGGCCAGCAAAATCACAAATCCCGCCACCAGCACCCCGAAGCTGAACATAATCGCAGGCTCGCCCCTATTCAGTTTACGCACCATCGGCGTATAAATCGCGTGCATCACGCAGCCCCAGAAAAACACCGCCTCGCCGGGGCCAATGCGAAACTGCAACAGCGCCGCAATGTCGGCGCGGAAGATCACCCACAGCGCCCCCACCGCCCCGATGCCAAGCGCCAGCGCCATCCGTGCCGTGGTGATCTGGCGCAGCAGCAGGTATCCAAACCCCGCCGACATCACCGGCGTCAGGGTAAACACGGCGGCCGTGCTGACCGGCGTTGCGGTTTTCAATCCCTCGAACATCAAAACGAAGTAAACGGCGAACAACCCACCCAGCACCAGATAGCGCCACGGGGCGGCAAAATCGGCGCGCTTAAACCCCGTTGTGATCATTGCAACGCTGCCAATCACCACGCCAGCGATCAAAAACCGCACCGTGTTCAGGGCGGCAGGCGCGATTTCATTCGCCGCCATTGACCCCAGACTGAATGACCCCGCCACCAGCGCCGAGAACAGCAGCATCGCCAGATGCCCGCGCCTGTTCCCCGTCATCATATGGTCTCGATACCCATTTCAGTCTTCAGGAATTTCAGAAACGTCTGCACTTTGGCCGTCCGGTGCAAATCCACATGCGTCACCAACCACAGCGGTGCTGCCCATTCCCCGCGCGATGGCAACACCTGCACCAGATCCGGATGGCGCTCGGCAATCCGCTCCACCATAAACCCAAGCCCCGCCCCCGCCAGAATTGCCTGATGCAGGCTGCGGTCATCCGCCACCCTGAACGTAACCTGCTCTAGCGCGATATTGTCCTTTAGCCACTGGTGATAGGGCGCGCGCGATTGCGGCTCGTCATAACTGACAAACCTGTGCCCCCCCAGATCATCTTCGTTTTTGGGCGTTCCGTTGGCCTCGATATAGCTTTTCGAACCATAGAGCGCGATACATTCGGTTGAAAACTTCTGCACCACATTGTCGGGCTGGTCTGGCGGTGATCCGGCCCGAATGGCCACATGTGCCTCGCCATATTCCAGCCGGAACAGGCGCGATCCGGTCAGATAGCGCACCGAAACATCGGGGTGTTCCTGCTGGAACCGCACCAGGACCGGCGTCAGCACATGTGAAAAACTGGCCAACGAGGTGACAACCAATTCCCCCGTCACAGTATCGCCCTGTCCGCGGATACGTCCGGCCAGTTGCGCAAACTGGTCATCCGTCGCTTGGGCCACCCGCAACAGATCGGCACCCGCTTCGGTCGGGGTATAGCCGCGCGCGTGGCGTTGAAACAGCTTGGTGCCCATCTGCGCCTCAAGCGCATCAATATGCCGGATCACCGTGGCATGGTGCACCCCCAGATCCTGCGCCGCGCCGCTGACAGTTCCGGCGCGGGCTACATGATAGGCCGTACGGATTTCATCCCAGTTGTTCATTTACTGCTCCCGACATAGCTGTGCGATTATAAACATATCCTGTTCACAATCACATATTGCGTTTATAAATGCAAAGGTCTTTCTTATAGGGCAGCAACAAAAAGGATAAAGTCATGACCAAACACATTCTGCGCATCGACGCATCATTACGCCAATCAGATTCAGTTACCCGTGGCCTTCTGGATCGCATCACGCAGCAATTCACCGGCGCAACCATAACCGAGCGTGACCTATCCGCAGGTCTGCCCCTAATCGACGGGGAATGGATCGGCGCTAACTTTACCCCCGCCGCAGACCGCAGCGCGGCGCAACACGAGGTGTTAAAACATTCGGACAACCTGATTGACGAGGTAAAAGCCGCTGATACCCTTGTTCTGGGCCTGCCGATTTACAACTTCACCGTCCCCACAGCCTTCAAGGCGTGGATTGATCTGGTCGCACGGGTCGGGCTGACCTTTCAATATACCGACACGGGACCGATCGGGATGCTGACCGGAAAACGCGCCATCGTCGCCATTGCTTCGGGCGGCACCAAAACCGGCAGTGATATTGATTTCGCCACGGGATATATCCGGCATATTCTGGGCTTCATCGGCATCACGGATGTGACATTCATCGCGGCGGACGCCCTGATGGCAGACGCCGATATAGCGCTCGCCACAGCACACTCCCAGATTGATGCACTGGCGGCGTAACGCTACTCCTCCAGCAAATGCTCATACCGTTCGTCCGTCAGCGTTTCCAGAAACGCCACTATCGCGTCGATCTGCGCATTTGTTAACGCTGGCCCGTGCGTCAATTCCCGCACGGCCAGCGATTTTGGCACCTCGGGCCAGCCAAATCCTTTGCCGGTTTCGGGGTTGATCTGCCACTCGGCCTCGGTCGTGTTGTATTTGTTGTAAAACAGAACCACCGTGCGCAAATCCGTGAAAATTCCGTTGTGCATATACGGCCCCGTCACCGCGATGTTGCGCAGCCCCGAAGTGCGGAATTTACCCATTTCGATCACATCATTAACTTCGGGATGCCCCAACAGACCAACATCAATCTTGCCCTTCATAATCCCGTTCGCCGTGCGCCCCGGCCCATTGGTCGGCACCCCGATGTTGAAATATTCATAGGCGGTGAATGTCTCGCCCTCATCGGTCGGGAACTGCTTTAGCATATGGCACATGCTGCAATTGGTGTGGTCCTTGTTGAAAAACAGCTCCTTACCCAGCGCCTCCTGCGCCGTCATCTGATATTCCCCGCGCAACGCCCGATCATATTTGCTGTCAAACGGCGCAAACAGGTCGGTGGACTCGAACGCCGCAATCGCCTGCGTCATCGCCCCAAACGCCGCATCGTCATCGTCAAACACATCCACCCCGAAATACGCCTCCAGCCCCGCGATATAATCCTCATCCTCGCGCAGCCGCACCACCACGCTGGCTTTATCCGGCATCCCCATTTCAATCGGGTTCAACGGCGGGCCACCGGCCTGTGCGGCCAAATCCACAGCCCGCCCATCCCAAAACTGCCCGCCCATCGGAAAATCCATATCGTTGATATGATACGGCGGCGTCAGCATCGCATAGGTCAGCGTCGGCGCATTGCGGTCCCCCAACGAGGTCCCGTCATCCCCTAATGAAAACGCCCGCCCAGCATCCGTTTCGCGGATATCGACAAAGGCATGTTCAGGCGCATGGCAGGTGGCACAGGATTGGGTGCGGTTCTGCGACAGGTTCACATCAAAAAACAGCGCCTCGCCCAGCGCCTCGACACTGTCAAACCCCGCCTGCGCTACACCCGCGCTCAATAACACCGCAACCATTGCAATCTTCATCGAACCCTCCGTTTTGCCCCTGATACCAGACCCGCCAACCACCACCATCCGACAAATCCGCCCATGCATTGCATATGGTTTGGCGAAAGGTCTGACACGATGTTTGAAGCTGGGCGATTTATCACTATAGCTAGATAAATGAGCTACATTCTCTCGCTGCTTCCTGACGCACCGGCCTTCAGCATTTTCATGCTCGCCACATTGGCCATCGGCGCAACCCCGGGCCCGGGGATGATGTTTGGCGTTGCACAGGCGGTAGCCCACGGGCGGCGGGCCGGCGCGGTTTCGGTTCTGGGGCTGTCTGCCGGATCGCTAACATGGTGCTTTGCCGGTGCCTTCGGCATCGCCGCCTTTTTCACAGATTCACCCGTTGCCTTTCGCGCGCTCCTTGTAACCGGCGCTAGTTTTTTGATATATCTGGCCGTACGAACCGTGCTTAACGCAGCGCCGCCCCCAACCGGCCCCCAATCCGACACGGAACAAACCCCGCGCAGCACCTCCCATATGCAGCTTTTCTTTCAGGCAGTGACCACCAACCTGACAAACCCGAAATCGGTGCTATTTTACCTGGCATTCATCCCGCAATTCACCGATCCCGCCCGCGGCAATGTCACCGCACAGTTTATCCTGCTGGGGGTGATCTTCAACATAACCGGCAATCTGATTAACCTGTCCGTGGCTCTGTTGTTTGGCAATGTCGCTGACTGGCTGGCCGCACACCCAAAAGCATGGCGCATGCAACAGTGGTTCTCGGCAACGGTATTCTGCGCGATTGCCGCACATATGCTATGGTCAGGCCTAACCACTGCGCCTTGACTCTCATAGCTAACAATCCTAAACGCCCCCTATATCCGGAAGTCTTATAAAACTTCCGGTCCCTGCATATGTAGGGATCGACCCCCGTCAGCGAGTTTCGCCCACGGGGGTGATTGGCATTTGGTTTGATGAAAGGGCCGTAACGATGTTTGAAAATCTATCCGAACGCCTCGGTGGTGTCTTTGACCGCCTGACCAAACAGGGCGCCCTTTCCGAGGACGACATCAAAACAGCGCTGCGCGAGGTCCGCGTGGCTTTGCTCGAGGCCGACGTCTCCCTGCCCGTGGCCCGTGATTTCATCAAGGCAATTTCCGAAAAAGCATCCGGCCAGGCCGTCACCAAATCCATTACGCCGGGCCAGCAAGTCGTCAAAATCGTCCATGACGAGTTGATCCACGTTCTGGCGGGTGACAATGAGGCCGCAGGCGAGCTGAAAATCGACAACGCGCCCGCCCCGATCCTGATGGTTGGCCTGCAAGGTTCCGGTAAAACCACCACTTCAGCCAAGCTCGCCAAACGCCTGACCGAAAAGAACGGCAAACGGGTGATGATGGCATCGCTTGACGTGCAGCGCCCCGCCGCCCAGGAACAGCTGGCGGTGCTGGGCACCCAAATCGGCGTCGACACATTGCCGATTGTCAAAGGCCAGTCCGCCATCGACATCGCCAAACGCGCCAAACAGCAGGCGACGATGGGCGGCTATGACGTCTACATCCTCGACACCGCTGGCCGTCTGCACATCGACGAAGTGCTGATGGACGAAGTCCAGTCGGTGCGCGACATCGCCAACCCGCGCGAAACCCTGTTGGTGGTTGATGGCCTAACCGGCCAAGATGCGGTAAATGTCGCCGAAGAATTCGACACCAAGGTCGGCATCACCGGCGTGGTCCTGACCCGCATGGATGGCGACGGTCGCGGCGGTGCGGCGCTATCAATGCGCGCTGTCACCGGCAAACCGATCAAATTCGTTGGTCTGGGCGAAAAGCTGGACGCGATTGAGGAATTCCACCCCGAACGCGTCGCTGGCCGTATCCTCGGCATGGGCGACATCGTATCGCTGGTTGAAAAGGCACAGGAAACCATCGAGGCCGAACAGGCCGAACGGATGATGAAGCGGTTCCAGAAGGGTCAGTTCAACATGAACGACCTAAAGGCACAGCTGGAACAGATGATGAAAATGGGCGGCATGGAAGGTATCATGGGAATGATGCCGGGCATGGGCAAAATGAAAAAGCAGGTCGCCGATGCGGGCTTTGACGATAGCATCCTGAAACGCCAGATCGCCCTGATCCAGTCGATGACCAAACGCGAACGCGCCAACCCGAAATTGCTGCAAGCCTCGCGCAAGAAACGCATCGCGGCGGGTGCAGGTTTAGAAGTGTCCGAGCTGAACAAGCTGATGAAGATGCACCGCCAGATGGCCGACATGATGAAAAAGATGGGCAAAATGGGCAAACGCGGCATGCTCAAAGGTGCGCTTGGCCAGATGTTCGGCAAAGGCGGCGGCATGCC
>CAYYOF010000122.1:0-6430 GCA_964473185.1 uncultured Marinosulfonomonas sp.
CACCCATACAGAATGTAAAAAGGCCCGCTATTACAGCGGGCCTTTTTCTTTAAAGCAGCCGTCTTAATGGCTCAGAAAGTTTGCGCCAACCGCACCCCCTCATCAATAGCCCGCAGGGCATCAAGCTCGGAAGCCTCTTTCGCACCGCCAATCATGGTGGCCTGAACGCCTGAATTCACAAGCGCATCATGCAAATCCCGCACAGGTTCCTGACCGCTGCACAGCACGATTGTATCTGCAGCAATCACTTGGGATTCGCCATTCAGGGTAATGTGCAAACCGGCATCATCAATTTGGTCATACGAAACACCCGCCAGTGTTTTCACGCCGTGTTTACGCAGCGCATTGCGCAAAATCCAGCCGGTTGACACACCCAGAGATTTACCCGGTTTGCTGTCTTTACGTTGTAGAACCGTAACCTCGCGGTCGCTGTGCACAGGTGCCAAGGGATCGCCAGCCAAAGCACCTGCCTTGGCAAATTCGGGGTCCACTCCCCAGGCATCAAAGAACCGCTCCACCTGCCGTGCTTCCGCTTGGTCAGTGACCAGATATTCGGCCACATCGAACCCGATGCCGCCCGCACCGATCACGGTAACGCGCGCACCTGCCTTGCGCTCTCCTGACAGGATTTGCGCATAGGTAGCCACGGACGAATGATCAATACCGGGAATGTCGGGGATACGTGGGGTGACGCCGGTGGCAATGGCCACATGGTCAAAACCGGTCAGGTCCTTGGTGTCCGGCCTTGTTCCCAGTTTTATTATCACCCCATGCTTGTCCATCACAGTTCGGAAGTAGCGCATGGTTTGATCAAATTCATCCTTACCCGGCGCGGCGCGGGCAAGGTTCAACTGACCGCCCAGCCTCTCGCTTGCCTCGAACAGGGTCACGCTGTGCCCCAGACGGCCTGCCTCGGCCGCCGCTGCCATGCCCGCAGCACCACCACCGACAACCGCAATGCGTTTCGGGGTGTCGGCGGGTGTGTCGCGAAATTCGGTTTCGCGTCCGGCGCGCGGGTTTACCAGACAGCCTGCAACACGGCCCGAAAAAATGTAGTCCAGACAGGCCTGATTGCAGGCAATACAGGTGTTGATTTCGTCTGCTCGCCCTTCGCGCGTCTTTTTCACAAAATGCGGATCAGCCAGCATCGGGCGGGCCATGGAAACAAGATCCGCGTCACCCGTGGCCAAAATATCTTCGGCCATATCCGGTGTATTGATCCGGTTCGAGGCCACAACCGGAATTGAAACTGCCCGTTTCACATTCGCCGCCGCATCCCGCCACGCCGCGCGCGGAACCGGATAGGCAATCGTCGGCACGCGAGCCTCGTGCCAGCCAATGCCGGTGTTCAGCATATCAGCGCCGGCGGCCTCGATTTTTTGTGCCAGCAAGGCGATTTCCTCGGCCGGGGCACCGTGTTCTATCAGGTCAGCCGCCGAAATCCGGTAGATGATCATAAAATCGGCACCACAGCGTTCGCGAACCGCCCGCACAACCTCGACCGGCAAACGCTGACGGTTTTCCACAGACCCGCCCCATTGGTCCGTCCGCTTGTTCGTGTGACGCACGGTAAATTCGTTCAGAAGGTAACCCTCGGATCCCATAATCTCTACACCGTCAAAACCGGCGGCCTGTGCGTTGGCCGAAGCTGTTGCGTAATCCTCGATCGTCTGGCGGATTTCCGCATCATTCAGTTCACGCGGTACAAACCGGTTGATCGGGGCGCGGATGGGGGACGGCGCGACACAGCTTTCAATTTTGGCATAGCGCCCCGCATGCAGGATTTGTGCACAGATCAGCGCCCCCTCGGCGTGGACCGCATCGCAAATAGATCGCAATTCTTCTGCTAGTTTCGGATCATCCAGCCGCGGTCCGTCCGGTTCCAACAAGCCAGCATCATTGGGGGAAAACCCGCCGGTAATGATCAGGGCGACCTCTCCCTTCGCGCGCTCGGTATAAAAAGCGATTTGTTTATTGATCGGGTCTGATTGCGTTTCCAGACGGGTGTGCATGGACCCCATAATGACCCGATTACGCAATTCATGCGCCCCGACCCGCAAGGGGGATAACAATGTGTCAAACTTATCGGCAGTTTGCGTGCTGTTCATATCTGTCTCCGTTTCTGGCTTGATTGACTTTCTAACATTTGTTAGGTTTTTTGAAAAGAGGGAATCTTGATCTCGGGAGGATCAAACCATGCAATTTCAGCCGACAGAAGATCAACAAGCATTTCAGCAAACCGCCGAACGCTTTGCGCGCGAAAAACTGGCCCCAACCTATCTGGAACGCGCGGCGGGCCACATTTTTGACCGCGACCTGATCCGTGAAATGGGGGCGCTTGGCCTGATCGCCCCTGACCTGCCCGAAGAATTCGGCGGTATGGGCGAAAGCGCAGTCACCTCGGGGCTTATCACCGAAGCCATCGCCTATAGCGATTTCAACGCCAGCTATATTCAGTTGCTTGGCTCGCTCATGGGGGGGATGGTGGCACAACATGCGTCCAAAGAGATCGCCGCAGAATGGGTTCCCAAGGTGATTTCCGGTGATGTTGTGCTGGGGCTGGGCCTGACCGAGCCGCGCGGCGGATCGGATGCTGCCGGTCTACAGCTGAAGGCCGTGAAAGACGGCAACTGTTGGCGCTTGAACGGCGAGAAAACCTCGATGAGCTTTGCCTCACAGGCCGATGCCGCGGTGATTTTCGCCCGCACCGGCGGCGAGGGCACCGGATCGCGCGGGGTCAGCGCCTTTTTCGTGGATCTGACCACCAACGGCATCACCCGTACGCATTTCGATGACATCGGCACCAAGCCGGTTGGCCGTGGCTCGGTGTTCTTTGATAACGTATTCGTGCCGGACGAAAACATGATGGCCGAGGAAGGCCGTGCCTTTGGCACCATCATGGCCGGTTTTGATTACAGCCGTGCGCTGATCGGGCTGGAGTGTCTGGGGGCGGCGCAGGCATCGGTTGATGAAACATGGGCCTATGTGCAGGAACGCGAAGCCTTTGGCACCCCGATTGCACAGTTTCAGGGCGTCAGCTTCCCGCTGGCCGAGGCCGAAACCCAACTGACCATGATGCGCCAGCTATGCTATTACACGCTGGATATGCGCGACCGTGGCCTGCCACATACCGACAAGGCGGCCATGTGCAAATGGTATTTGCCCAAGACCTGCTGCGAGATCATCCACCAATGCCTGATCCTGCATGGCCATTACGGCTACACCACCGACCTGCCGCATCATCAGCGTTATAACGACGTGCTGGGCCTGCAAATCGGTGACGGCACCGCGCAAATCCAGAAACTGGTGATCGCCCGCGAAAAAATCGGCCGTGTTGCGGTGCAATATGCCAACCAGAACAAGGGAGCCGCTAAATGAGTGATCCGGTCAAAGTGAGTGTGGAAGGCAATGTCGGCATTATCGAACTGGCCCGCCCCGAGAAATTCAACTGTCTGTCGCTGGAAGTGCACGAGCTGATCGCATCGGCGCGCGCCGGTTTCGAGGACAACCGCGATGTGCGCGCCATTCTGATCCGTGCGCAAGGCAAGCATTTTTGTACCGGCGCCGACCTGCTCGAGGTTAAAGGCAAGATGAAGGATCCGGCGGCGCTGGATCATTTCATCGGCTTTGGCATGGACAGCCTGCGCGCACTGGAACAAAGCCCCCTGCCCGTTGTCATGGCGGTGCAGGGCCTGTGTCTGGCCGGTGGTATCGAACTGATGCTGGCGGCGGATATCTGCTTTGCCGCAAAGGGCGCACAGTTTGGCGACCAGCATGCGCAATTCGGCCTGATCCCCGGGTGGGGCGGCAGCCAGCGCTTGACCCGTCTGATGGGCCTGCGGCGTGCGCTTGACCTGATGTTCTCGGCCCGCTGGCTAACGGCCGACGAGGCGCGCGATGCGGGGCTGGTCAATTACGTTGTCGCGGACGAAGACCTGCACAAGGCGGCGCTGGAATATTGCCAGACCATCGCCACCCGTTCCCGCCCCGGCATTGCGGAAATGAAGCGGCTGGCCCGCGAGGGCGCGGATATGACCATTGATCAGCAAATGCGTCTTGAACGCGATGCCGCCGTGTGCGCCCTGCCCAGTGCCGATGTGGCCGAGGGTCTGGATGCCTTTGAAAACCACCGCACACCGCAATTCAAGCAATAGGAGCCGACAGGATGGATTTTACCCTGAACGACGAACAACGCCAGATTTACGAATACGGCGGGCAGTTGGCACAAAGCTATGACAACGCCTATTGGCGTGAACATGCGCGCGCGCATACCTTCCCCAAGGAAATGTTTCGCCAAATAGCCGATGACGGGTTTCTGGGGCTTATGGTGCCCGAAGAATACGGCGGTGCCGGTCTGGGCATGACCGAAATGTCATTGTTCATGGAGGGCACCTCGAACCATGGTATCCCACTGCTGATGATGGTGGTTGGTCCGACCATGTCGATGGCGCATCTGGGCAGTCACGGCACCGATTTTCACAAACACGAATTGCTGCCTGCCGCCTGCAAGGGCGATATCCAGTTCTGTTTTGCCATTACAGAACCGGGTGCTGGCTCCAATTCGATGAAGACCAAAACATTCGCCAAACAGGACGGCAAAGGTTTTCGTCTGAACGGCGAAAAAACATTTATCACCGGTGCGGATGTGTCCGATTACTGTCTTGTGGTAGCCCGCACCACACCCCATGATCAGGTGGATCGCAAAACCGACGGGTTCACCCTGTTTGTTGTCGACCTGAAGAAGAAAGGGGTCGAGTTGCAGCGCGTAAAAATCTCGATCCCCCTGCCCGAGGAACAGTTCACCATTTTCTTTGATGATGTGGAACTTGGCCTCGAAGACGTGGTGGGCGAGGTCGGCAAGGGCTTTGACATCCTGTTTGACTCGCTCAACCCTGAACGGATCATTCTGGGCGCGCTCTGCTGTGGTATCGGGCGGTTTGCGCTGAACAAGGCCGTAGGTTATGCCAATGAACGCGAGGTCTTCGGTCAGCCGATCGGGGCCCATCAGGGGGTGCAACTGCCGCTGGCCAAGGCCTATGCAAACATCGAAATGGCCAGCCTGATGACTCGCCGCGCCGCATGGGAGTTTGACAACAAACTGCCCGCCGGGGCCAGCTCGAACATGGCGAAATATGCTGCCGCCGAGGCGGGAATAGAGGCCGTTGATGCCGCCTTGCAGACCCACGGCGGTTCCGGTTTCACCGAAGACACCGGCATTTACGAAATGTATCCGCTGATGCGGTTGCTGCGCACGGCACCGGTCAACCGCGATTTGTGCCTCAGCTATATCGGGGCATCGGTCATGGGTTTGCCGCGGTCATATTAGGAAGGCATGAACAGATGGAATATGGAATGCGTTATCGACGTGCGGATGCTCCGGACAAGGCAGGGGCGGACTGCTGGCATGAAATTGAAAAGGCCCCGCCAGACCAGATCCACCTCGTGCAAGAGAAAAAACTTGTCGCGCAGATGGGCTATTTGAAAGCGAATTCGAAATTCTATCAGGACAAACTGGCCGCAGCCGGTGTGGGTTTCGACGAAATCCAGACCATCGAAGACCTGCAAAAACTGCCCTACACCATTAAATCCGAAATCCGCGAAAGCCTTGCTGCCAGCAAACCCTTTGGCCACCATCTTGCGGCGGATATGGGCGATGTGATCCAGATGCAGGCCTCGTCCGGCACCACAGGCAGCCCCTCATATGTGGCGCTGACCCAAGCGGATGTCGTGATCTGGAACGAAATGTCGGCACGGTGTTTCTTTGCCAACGGCATACGCCCGCAGGATTTAGTTCTGCACGGGTTTTCGCTGGCAAAAGGGTTTGTTGGCGGCATTCCGGTGATGCAGGCGCTGCAATATATGGGGGCTGTGGACGTGCCGATTGGTGCGGATGGCGGGGCGGACCGTCTGTTGCGCACCTGCGCCGATACCCGCCCGCGCTGCATTGTCGGGGCGCCTAATTTTGTGCTGCACCTTGGTGAAAAGGCCGAAGAAATCCTCGGCGTGAAAGCCAGCGAACTGGGTGTTGAACGCCTGATCGTCGGTGGCGAACCGGGCGGCGGTATTCCGGCCATTCGCAATCGTCTGGAAAAACTCTGGGGCGCCAAATGTTGCGAGATGCTCGGCGGCACCGATCTGGGCATGGCGTACTGGGCCGAATGTGACGAACAATCCGGCATGCATATGGTCAGTATGGACCACATCATCACCGAATTGCTGGATCCCGCAACCGGTAGCATCATTCCCTTTGAAAAAGGGGCCAAAGGCGAGATGATCTATACCGCACTTGGCCGACAGGCCAGCCCGTTGCTGCGGTTCAAATCCGGCGATTATATCGAGGTTCTGGATACCTCGTGTTCCTGTGGTCGCACGGGGCCGAAAATCCGCTGTATCGGGCGCACCGATGATATGCTGATCGTGCGCGGGGCCA
>CAYYOF010000123.1:0-6346 GCA_964473185.1 uncultured Marinosulfonomonas sp.
GCGGCATGCCAAGAACATGCTCGCCGATATAGCTTAGAATAAGATTGGTTGAAATCGGCGCGACCTGATAAAGGCGAGCTTCGCGAAATTTGCGTTCCACGTCGTATTCCTCTGCAAAGGCAAAGCCGCCATGGGTTTGAACGCAGGCCTCGGCCGCAGCCCAAGAGGCCTCGGAGGCCAGCATTTTCGCCATATTTGCCTGTTCGCCACTATTTTCACCGGCTTCATACAGGCGCGCGGCCTGATCAACCATCAATTCTGCCGCGCGCATCTGGGCATAGGCCCGTGCGATGGGGAATTGCACACCCTGGTTTTTGCCGATCGGATTGCCGAAAACCACCCGCTCGCCGGCATAATCGCGGGCCTTTTCGATGAACCATTTCGCGTCACCGATACATTCTGCGGCAATCAGGGTGCGTTCGGCATTCATCCCCGACAGGATATAGCGAAAGCCCTTGCCCTCTTCGCCAATCAGGTTTTCGGCGGGGACTTCGACATTATCAAAGAATATCTCGGTGGTGGCGTGGTTCATCATGGTGCGGATCGGTCTGATGGTCATGCCGTTCTTTAGGGCCGCGTTCATATCGACCAGAAACACTGACAGGCCGTCGGTGCGTTTTGTTACCTGATCCTTGGGCGTGGTGCGCGCCAACAACAGCATCAGGTCGGAATGTTCGGCCCGCGAGGTCCAGATTTTCTGGCCGTTGACGATGTATTTGTCCCCTTCCAGCCGCGCGGTAGTGCGCAGGGCGGTGGTGTCGGTGCCGCTGGTGGGTTCGGTCACGCCAAAGGCCTGAAGGCGCAATTCGCCACTGGCGATTTTCGGCAGGTAGCGGGCCTTTTGCTCGTCGCTACCGTGGCGCAGCAGCGTGCCCATGATATACATCTGTGCATGACAGGCCCCGCTATTGGCGCCCGCATGCTGGATTTCCTCAAGTATCGCCGCCGCTGCCGAAATCGGCAGGCCCGAGCCGCCGTATCCCTCGGGGATCAGCACCGACAGGAAACCGGCATCCGACAAGGCACGCACGAATTCGGTTGGATAGGCATTTTCACGGTCAAGCCTGCGCCAGTAAGGGCCGGGATAATCTGCGCAAAGCCGCCGCACACTTTCGCGGATTTGCATCAGGTCTTCGTTCTGGTCCAGATCGGATATGCGCATTCTTTCATGCCCTTTTGCTATTCCCGTTCAAGGGCAGCCAATACTCCTTTTATGCGGAATATATAAGCCCTTCAAATTGTGAAACTTTGGGTTCTATTGACAATATGAATGCTATTGTTACTAATGTCCGGACAATTAGTCCAGTACGGGAAACTAAATCAAAATGAGAAAAGTGTCCGACAAAAGGTATCGCGCCGAAATTGGCTTGTATTATGAAGACTTCAATGTCGGCGATATCTTTGAACACCGGCCCGGCCGGACCATTACCGAAGCCGACAATATCCAGTTTTCGTTGCTTACGATGAACCAGCATCCCATGCATTGTGATGCACATTTCGCTGCAAACAGCGAGTTTGGCAAGCCGTTGGTGAACAGCGCCCTGACGCTGGCAATCGTGGTGGGCATGACGGTTCAGGAAGTGAGCGGTCAGGCGGTGGCAAATCTGGGCTGGAAAGATATCAGCCTTACGGCGCCTGTCTTTCCGGGCGACACAATTTACGCCGAGTCCGAGGTGCTGGAAAAGCGGGAATCGAAATCGAGGCCGGGGCAGGGGATTGTAACTGTGCGAACAACCGGAACCAAACAGGACGGCACAGTTTTCATGACCTTTGTGCGTAGTGCGCTTGTTCATTCACGTGCTTCAGCGCAAGGCGGAAATTACTGAAATTTATTTCAAAGACAAAAAAAGAAAAGATCGACGACAATAGGGAACGCCATGCAAATGGCAAAATAGGAGAAGCAACCATGTTAAGAAAATTTGCACTTACTGCGGCAGTTGTTGTGGCCGGGGCCGTATCTTTCGCGCCAACCGCGTCACAGGCAACCGAGTTGGTATTAACCAGCGAGGTTCCGGCGACGCATTGGAAAACCGGATATATGGAACAGTTTGGAAAGCTGGTCGAGGAAAAGACAGGCGGTGATCTGACAGTGAAAATTTTCACGGCCGGACAGTTATACTCTGATCAGGATGCGCTTGCCGCGCTTGGCACCGGCGGGGTTCACATGGTTTGGCCGGTTTCTGTGCGTTTGGAAACAATAGCGCCGGAAGTGGGTGTGATGAACCTGCCATTCGCATTGTCGGATGATGCTATGTTGAACGAATGCTTCAACAGTGGCCTTACCGAAATGGTGACTGGCATGACAACGCCGCGCGGGCTGAAGGTATTGGGATTGCTGCGGGCAGCAGACCTGTTCTTTATTTCGCATGATATTGAAATCGACGGGCTGGAAGATCTGGCAGATACAAAAATACGTATCACGGGTGGCAAGGTGTTGCTCGACACGATGCGCGGTCTTGGCGTCAGCCCGATTTCAATGTCGGCCTCTGAGATGAGCACGGCTCTGGCGCAGGGTGCGATTGATGGTGTATTTACCTCGCCTGCGGGCTGGGCAAAGATCATCGGCACAACCGGAAAGTACAGCTTCCGCGTGCCCGGTCTGGCACTGGCGACATATTCCATAGTGGTTGACAGCGCCTGGATGGATGAATTGCCGCAAGATCAACAGGATGCCATTATCGAGGCGGTTGCAGAAGTTGCCGGTAGCCAGTGGTTGGCGTCCAAAGAATCCGGTGAAGAGAACATTGCCACAATGGTCTCGCAGGGCGGGATTTTCCTGGAAGCAGATGCCGAGGAACGTGCCAGATGGGCCGAAAAAGTCGAAGGCAGCGCACAAGAGTTCCTGACGGAATACCCTGAAGCCGTAGCGGCATATACCGCACTTAAGACAACCTGCAAAATCGGTGGGTGAACGCGTTGAAACTGTCGGCACCGTGCAAAACCGCGCGGTGCCGAATTTGTTGCGGCTTTGGCGCATGCTGGAGTCGCGGCTATTTGTCAATATCGGTGTGCTGATGTTTTTGGTCGCGACCGGTATCATGCTCGCCGAAGCAGCGGCGCGCGCCTTTTTCAGCCACAGTTTTTTCTGGGCGGAAGAGGCCGTGCGTTACCTGTTTGTCTGGGCGTTCTTCCTGAATATCGGGGTTGCGGGAACCAAAGGGTATCACATTCGCACAGGCATGGTGGTCGAGATGCTGGGGCCAAAATGGAAAATGGCGGCAAACAGTCTGGTTTGCCTGTTGGGTGTTTCTTTTGGTGTCATCCTGTTTATCGCATCCATTCCGCATTTGCAGAGGTTCTACAAACTGGGAATGATGACCGAGTCAAACCTGGACCTTCCCTTGTGGGCCTTGTTCCTTGCGGTGCCGATCGGTTCGGTTTTGCTATGTTTGTATTATCTCGGGGCGTTGTGGATCACGCTCACGGGTGGAGATGCATTTGACGTCGATCATTCCCATGACACCGGCGAAAAAGGAGAAGTCTGAATGATTCTGCTGCTTGGTGTTATAGTTGTCCTGTTTCTGCTGATCATAGGAACCCATGTTGCGGTTGCCTTGGGTATCGTTGCGGCGGGCCTTGTCTTGTTTACGGACGGGGTGCCGATAACGGTCATCGCCCAAACCGGTTTCAAGTCGGTGAATTCCTATCCTCTGATGGCGATTCCGATGTTTGTACTGGCAGGCAACCTGATGATGCGCGGTCAGTTGGCCGGGTTGATCATTGATCTTGTCGGTTCGCTTGTGCGGGTTCTTCGTGGCGGGTTGGCGTTGACCGTTTTGATCACGTCGGTGTTCTTTGCCGCAGTATCCGGGTCTTCTGTCGGATCGGCGGCGGCGATCGGAGCGGCCACGGTGGATGGTCTGCGCCGCGAGAAATACCCGGACCGTTTTGCTGCGGGTATCGTTGCCGTTGGCGGCACTTTGGGGTTGATGATCCCGCCGTCCTTAGGGTTTATTTTGATTGGCACCATTGTTGGCCTGCCCATCGACCGGCTGTTTCTGGCCGGTATCATGCCGGGGCTGATGGAGGCATCCTTGCTGATGTTGTCGGTTGTTTTCCTGTCGCATAAACACAATTATGGAACCGTCGCGAAATCGGTTGACTGGCGGGGCTTTTTCACCCGCTTGCCCAAGGCATTTCCTGCATTGATGATGCCGGTTCTGGTGCTCGGGGCAATCTATGCGGGTTTCATGACGCCGACCGAAGTTTCGGCCTTCGCTGCTGTCTATGCTTTACTGATTGCCGTGGTGATCTATCGCACCATATCAATGGCTGGTGTGTGGGACGCCGCACGGGATTCTCTTTTGCAGACAACGATGATTTATGCGGTGGTTCTGGGCGGCAGCCTGATCGGGTTTATTCTGGTCCGGATGGGCGTGTCGGCACAGTTGGTTTCGATGCTGCAAGAGGCTGATCTGACATGGTGGCAATTCCTGTTGATCGTCAACGGTGTTTTGCTGGTGCTGGGCATGTTCCTGGACGGGGTGACGCTGATCATTCTGACCGCCCCGCTTCTGTTTCCCATGGCGCAGGTTCTGGGTATCAGCCCGATCCATTTTGCCGTCATCATGGTTGCCAATGTCGAAATCGCCACGCTAACGCCGCCCATCGGACTGAACCTGTTTGTGATGAGCGGCATCGTCCGCATCCCGGTTCACGAGGTCGCACGCGGCGTTTTGCCATTTTACTTTGTGCGGTTGTTCGGGCTTGGCCTGCTAACCTTTATCCCGCAAATAGCCCTGTTTTTCGAATGACCAAGAAGGAAACCCCAGAATGTCAGAAAACCTGAAAAACCAACAAATGATGATTGCGCCGCAACTGGCTGAATTCGTCAGTGGCCTTGGCCATGGTGACGTGCCCGCCGATATCCGCACCCGTGCCAGCTATCTGATCCTTGATGCGGTGGGGATCGCACTGGCCTCGACACAATATGATTTCGCTCACCGGACATTAACCGCCCTATCCGGTTTCGGAGAGGGAAACAGCCCTGTCATCGGATTTGGCACCCGTTTGCCGTTGCGCGATGCTGTGATGTTGAACGCGTTGCTTGTGCATGGTCTGGATTATGACGACACCCATGTGGCGGGCGTGATCCATGCCACGGCTGCCGCTTTTCCTACGGCGCTTGGGGTGGCGGCGCAAAATCGGGCTTCGGGGCAGGATATGCTGACTGCGTATATCGCGGGGATGGAGGTTTCAACGCGGCTGGGATCGGTCGCCAAAGGCGGGTTCCATCAGGTCGGGTTTCATCCCACCGGCATGATTGGCGTGTTTGCAAGCACGGTATTGGCCGGCCGTTTGAACGGGCTTACGGCGGAACAGATTGCAATGGCGCAGGGCATTGCGCTGTCGATGGCCTCGGGCAGCATGGAATTCCTGCAGGATGGCGCATGGACCAAAAGGATGCATCCGGGCTGGGCCGGCGCTGGCGGTATCACGGCCGCAGCTCTGGCCAAGGCGGGGTTTCTTGGCCCGAATGCGGTTTACGAGGGGCGTTTCGGGCTTTTCCCGTTGTATCTGGATCAGGCAGAACTGGCTGATATTGACATGAGCCTTGCGACAGCAGGCCTGCTCGAAAACTGGGAGATCAACAACGTTGCGGTCAAGCCCATACCGGCCTGCCATTTCACCCATGCCAGCGCCGATGCGGCCACGGCCCTGCGGGCCGCGCATAATATCGATCCGCAAGATATTGTCAGTATCATCGCGCGGGTTCCGGCCGGTGTTATGAAAACGGTTTGCGAACCGATCGAATTCAAACGCCTGCCGCAAAACAGTTATGATGCGCAGTTCTCGATTCCCTACGCTGTGGCCTCGGGGTTGCTGCGCGGCCAATTCGGGTTGTCGGATCTGACGCAAAATGCGTTGAATGACCCGCAAATTCAGGCACTGGCACAAAAGGTAACCTGCGAGGATTATCCGGATGCGCCGTTCCCCAAATACTATTCCGGCGAAGTCTGTGTGACGCTCAAGGACGGGCGCACGTTGTGCCACCGCGAGGAAGTTAACCGCGGCAATCCGGATCGTCCGCTATCGAACGAGGATATCGCGGCTAAATACTGGGAAACGGCAACAACAGCGGTATCAGCCAGCCGCGCAGGGCAGATACGCGATGCGGTTTTGGGGCTTGATGATCTGATAGATACACAGGATCTGGCCGACCTTCTGGCCGGTCCTTGCAATTATTGAATGGAATGACAAATGTCTAATACTGCCGAGCAAGAAAACATCATCCTTGACGCGCTGGAGCGCTTTCTGGTCACAGAAGTCGACCCCTATGTGCATGACCTAGAATACAAGGACGAATACCCCCGCGAGATCGTCGAAAAGATGAAAGAGATGGGGC
>CAYYOF010000124.1:0-6088 GCA_964473185.1 uncultured Marinosulfonomonas sp.
TGCCTCGGTGCCTTTGGCCAAAATCAGCGGCCCGCTTTGACGGTCCGCGATCCAGTGCGCGGCAACAGGCGCACCCGCGGCCAGCATTTCCTCACTCACCACATAGCGTTCAAGCGGGCTGCGCTCATGGCCACCGTAAGCCTTGGGCAAAGTCATACCAACCCAGCCTTTTTTGCCGATCTTGCGGCTGAAATCCCTGTCAAACCCGTTCCAGGATCGGGCACGCATCAACGGTGTGTGTTCGGCCATCTCTTGCGCCAGAAAATCGCGCACTTCTTGACGCAGTGCCGCAAAATCCGAGCCGATGGAGGGGGGGGGGAAATCTATCATTGTCATGCTAGCGCTCCTTTGCCAGAGGTTCCGGTTACAAACCCCCAGAAGTTACCGGAACTGTCAGCCAATGCAGCCTTCCCCAGAGTGCGACTCCAGTCGCGCTCGGTGCCGAATTCATCGCGCCACGACCAAACCCGTTTGGTAAAGTGATGCAGCGCGTATTCCTGCGTAAATCCAATTGCCCCATGTACCTGATGCGCAAGGGCTGCAACGGTTTGGCTAGCCTCTCCGGTGCGCAGTTTGGCCGCTGCAACCAAAAGCGGAGCCGGTGCACCATCAAAGGCATCGGCCCCCATTTCTGCGGCTGCGCGCGCGGCAGCGACCTCGCCTGCCATAGTGGCAAGATATTGCTGAATAGCCTGAAACTTACCGATAGGTCGGCCAAATTGCACCCGCTCGTTGGCATAGCTAACGCACATTTCCAGAACGGTTTCCAACGCACCAGCCATCGACAGACTGCGCATCAGCGCACCGGCATGGGTCAGGGTGTCAGTCGGCAATGCTACTTCTGCCACCTGATCACCGCCCAGAACCAGTTTGACTTCTGTACTGTCACGGGGTTCACCCGCCAGGTTTTCGGCAGTTTTGAATGTTAAATCAGCGGTCGGCAACGACACTGCATAATTAGCCCCCGCATGGGTCAGCATTAAAACAATACGATCAGCATTACGCCCCCAAGGCACAGCATTCAGCGTGCCGGAAACCATCCAGCCCTTACCTTCTTTGCTTAGGTTCAAACCAGTTCCATCAGCCACGGCTTGAGGCTCTGTAGACACTGGCAGCCCCGCTTGTGCGGCCAGCCAATTGGCCATTATGGTTTCCGCCAAGGGCACCGGTGCACCATGCGCGCCTGCGATACGCACAATACTCAGTGCCTCATCCGTAGCGACGCCAAATCCGCCAGCCTCCTCAGAAACCATTGCCAACGGCAGGCCCGCTTCTTCGATTAACCGCCACAATGCCGCCTGCCATTCGCCCTGCGCCGCCCTGCTACGAGTCTGCTGTGTGACTTGCTCGGAAAACATCCGCTCAGCCATATCGGCAATCATTGATTCCATAGTTTATCTTTCGCTTGCACATTCTGTTCTGGTTTCGTCAACGCAGATTACAGTCACACCCATTGTCCGGACAATACAGTCACATTTGTCCGGACAATGCAAGTCATACTGCTTGCCCGAACAATATTATTGGCGTATACGGGAGGAATACTTCTTGTATTCGTTGAACTTGCATAAAATGTCCGGACATAAAGTGATCAGATGCAAAACCCCAAGCACGCACCCACATACAAAAGGCTGCGCGACACCCTGATAAGCGAGTTAGCCGATGGGCAATATCCTGTTGGTTCTCGTTTCCCTACCGAACAGGCATTGTGCGCCCGATTCGGTCTAAGCCGCCACACTGTGCGAGAAGCCATCCGTGGGTTGACGGGCCAAGGGCTTCTAAGCAGGCAAGCTGGATCCGGAACGCGCGTGCTTGCAAAAAAACAGCCCGCTGTTTTCACCTACCGTTTGGAATCGCTCTCCAATCTGTGGCAATATGCTGCCCAAACCCGTTTCGTGCGCGAGCAGGAAGGGGCGGTCACGCTGCACGACGATCTCGCCAAAAAGATGGGCCGTACCACAGGTGAACGCTGGATGCGCATCACAGGTCTGCGCTGTCGGATGGATGATTCAACACCGCTCTGCTGGTCGGCCCTGTTTTTGGCGGAGCCGTATATGGGTGTGCGGGAAAATGTGATTGGCACGGACCGTTCATATTATGAAACGATCTGCGAAGATTACGGGCTGACTGTGTCCGAAGTCGAACGCTCCATGTCGGCGGTCTCCACGCCTGCCAATGTGGCCCGCCAGCTTGGCGTTGCCCCCGGAGCGCCTTCAATACTGGAACGGCGCACATACCGCGAGACTGGCGGCGAGGCATTCGAAATTACCCTGTCGATTTATCCGGGGGATGAGTTCATGCACACGACGCGGCTGGTTCGTGAGAATGGCGGACAGTGACCGCGCCTGCCTGATTCCTTCCCGCTGCGGCAACTGGAATAACCAGCGTTTCACCCCCCGAAACGCACATATGTGCGGAACGTAGCGTTTTCGCCCTTCTGACTTCCGATTTTATTGACACTGAAGCCTCCTGTTCTGATCATCGCGCAACGATTCCAGCGCTTGCGCGCCCAACAACTGCAACATTGAACAGGGATAACAACGCCATGACGCGCTCCACAAAAACCATCGGGCTGAAGGAGGCGGCAGCGCGAGCAGCAGCGGCTCTCAAAGAGCGCCCCGAAATCTGTCTTGGTGGTTTGTTCAAGCAAAGCCGCCCAGTGGCGTTGGTGCGGGCACTTTTGGCGACGGGAATGAATGGACTGCATGTCTATTCATCGCCCGGTGCCGGATATGACGTTGATCTAATGATCGCCGCCGGTGCCATAGACGAGGTTTTCGTGCCCGGCGTGACGCTGGAAAACCGCTTGTGCCCAAATTTTCGCACGGCGGTTGAAACCCAACAAGTAAAGGCCCACGCACTGGACGCGCTAACCATTGTCGGCGGGCTGATGGCCTCGGCCCATGGCGTGCCGTTCCAGCCAATCGCTGCATTGAAAGGCTCGGATGTTCTAAAGCACAACCCATTGATCACCCCGTTTGATTGCCCGTTAACCGGCCAGCCCCTCTATGCCGTGCCTCCAATCCGCCCGCGCGTAACCCTGCTGCACGCACAAGAGGCCGATCGCTGGGGAAATGTCCGCCACCTCAGCACCATGGTTTATGCAGATCAGCTGATGGCGCGGGCCTCGGATATGGTGATCGTCAGCGTTGATAGGCTGGTGGATGACGCTGTGGTTCTGGACGATCCGCGCAGCGTGACTATACCGGCGCATTATGTCGATGCGGTTGTCGAGGTGCCTTATGGTGCCCACCCCACTGCCAGTTTTCCAAATTATTCAATGGATGAGGAACACATCGACGCCTATGCCGATCTGGGCGATGCGGCGCGGCGCGGCGATGGTGTCGGGCTGACAGCCTATCTGGAACAGCACGTAACCAGCGCACCGGATCAAGCCCAATATCTGCGCAACATTGGCGAAACTCGTCTGAGCGAACTGCAAGCGGAGGCGCTGGCCCTATGAGCATGGACTTTTCACCGCTTGAACAAATGACTGTCGTCATGGCCCGCGATCTGGCAGACGGCGAACTGGGCGCGGCGGGGGCTGCTGCTCTGGTACCAATGGCGGCGATTGCCTTGGCGCGCGAGATGCACGCGCCCAACCTGACAGTTGGCGGGGAGATGTTTTTCAATCCCGTAGCAGGCCGCCTTTACCCCTCGATGCTCGATGATCGCGCGCTGGGGCGTTGTGAGGCGTCCGAGACATTCATCGAACTATTCGGCCACAGCCACCACGGGCTGGATTTTTTCTTTCACAGCGGTTTGCAAATTGACCGTTACGGCAACATCAACCTGCATCATGTGGGCGGCTCATTGCACGCCCCCAAGATGCGCGGGCCGGGGGCAGCGAACCTGTCGTATTGCCATACCTCGACCCGATTTTACATTTGTCCGACGGTGCACAATGTGCGCAATTTTGTCGATACCGTCGATTTCATCACCATTCCCGGAAACATGTCCGGACCTGACAGCAAAGCGGCTGCCGGATTGGTGAATGAGGGCCCGCGTCTGGTGGTGACACCCCGCTCGGTAATGGATTTTGATCCGGAAACCCTGCGGCTGCGGCTGAAATCTGTCCACTGTGGCAACAGCATCAAAGACGTATTGGACAATACCGGATTCACACCAGACGTGCCGGAAAATACCGGCCGGACACCGCCACCGACAGCAGATGAATTGGCTGTTTTACGCGGCAAGATCGACCCGTCCGGGGCCTTGTGGGCCTAGGCGGATAATTTCAACGGGAGGAAAGAACATGAGAATAACAAAATACGGAAAAACGCTAATCAGCGCGGCGGCTCTATCGCTGACAGCCAGCGGGTTTGCCTTCGCGGCGGATCTGACGATGGGCACAACCAGCCCCACGTCCAGCCATTTCACCATTTCGGTGGCGATGAGCAAAGCGCTTGAAAAAGGCATGGACGGCACCAACGTCACGGTGATCGAAACTGGTGCCAGCGTTGACAATGTGCTGCGCCTGATGCGCGAAGAAATCGACCTGGGGCTGGCCACCACCAACGTATTGCTGGCAGCCCGCAACGGCACTGGCAAATTCGAGGGCCATCCGGTTGCGGACACGGTTGCGCTTTACCCCTACAGTTCTTCAGTGCTGCTGATCGCAGTGCGCGCCGATTCGGGTGTTGAATCGCTAGAAGACCTGGCCGGCAAGAAATTTTCCCCCGGCATCCGGGGCAGTTCGGCCGAAGGCTTGATTTCCCAGTCTCTGGAAATGTTCGATATTGACGCAAAACTGATTCACGGCACCGTGGGCGATGCGGTTGAAGGCATCAAGAACCGACAGCTTGTAGGCTATGGTAAATATGGTGCTGGCACCTCGGTGGATTCAACACTGCAAGAGCTGATGACCAGCACCGAAATGCGCCTGCTCGGCTATTCCCAGGAACAGGCCGACGCAGTGAGTGCCGCGGTTGAGGGCATTGGTTTTACCACGCTGAAAGCAGGCATGATCCCCGGGTCCAAGGAAGTCCTTGTGCCCAAGTCCAACGTGTTCTTCCTGACGCGGACTGCTGTGATGGATGATGACCGCGCTTACAATGTCGCCAAGTCGATCCATCAGAACATGGATATTCTGGTCGATGCCTGGCCACAGTTGAAAGGCTATGACATCGCCGCCGACGCTATGGCGACGATCAACGCAGGTGTGCCTTTCCATCCGGGTGCCGCGCGCTACTGGAAAGAAGTAGGCCAGTAACTAAGCCAACGAAAACTGCAGCGCCCGCGTTCCACGCGGGCGCTGCACGATTGTCCTGTCCCGCCATCGTCGGGGCACCGCATAACAACATGAATTTGGGAAGACACATGTTGAACTCCAATAGGCCGGATACTCCGGATATAGATATGCAAGCCAATGATATCCCATCACTTTTACGCAGTAAGGCAGACAACCCGTGACCCAGAATCCAATTCCTACCGGATGGGCCGATTTCGGTGCCCTCCTGCTGAAGGGGCTGTTTGCCTCGTTCTGCATCCTGCATCTTTACACCGCCTTTTTTGGCCAGTTTGAACCGTTGATCCAGCGCCCGATCTTTGTCGGCTTTGGCATTGGCGGCGCGTTCCTGTTGCACGCGGCGCGCCCGTCGCGCACGGGCCAACGATCAGTGAGCGAAATTACTATTGATCTGGTGCTGGCAGCGCTGGCCTTTGGCGTTTGCCTATATGTCATCCTCAACCGAGAGCGCTATTTCGACATCATGGTGAACTATACCACCGTCGACAAGGTGGCCGCTCTGGTAGCCTTATTGCTTACGATTGAGGCCGCCCGGCGTGTTATCGGCTGGTTCCTGCCCGTGCTTGCGCTGTTCACGTTGATCTATTTCTACTTCGGCAATGACCTGATGGACAGCGGCTGGCGCCCACCACGGGTATCGGCACGCACGGCTGTTGAAACCTTCTACTCCTCGACCAGCGGACTGTTTGGTTATCTGGCGGATATCGGCGCGCGGGTGATCACCATCTACGTGATCCTTGGCGCGTTGTTGCTATCCACTGGGGCCACGGATGTGTTCATGAAGATGGCCACATTTATCGCCGGGCGCAGCTATGGCGGCCCGGCCAAGGTTTGCGCGCTATC
>CAYYOF010000125.1:0-6040 GCA_964473185.1 uncultured Marinosulfonomonas sp.
CCCTTGATCTCCTGAAAAAGCAATTTACAGAGCGTGACGGATTTATGAACGCTTTGGGGGCCGAGTTGGTCGAAATAGGCCGCGGCAGTTCAACTGTCTGCATGGAAGTGCGCAACGAGAGCCTGAACTTTAACGGCACTTGCCACGGTGGGGCAATCTTTGCGTTAGCTGATTGTGCTTTCGGTGTTGCCTCAAATTCTTATGGCACTCTGTCAGCAGGTATTGATGTGCACATTACGTATAACGCAGCGGCAAGGCTTGGTGACACACTGACAGCAACTGCCCGCGAAGTGTCACGTTCACGCAAAATAGCGGTTTATGAGATTACGGTATCAGGCAAAGAGGCCGAGGTTATTTCGATGTTTACAGGGACAGTTTATATCATCGGCCACAAGAACTATACTTGAGGTAAAACATGTATTGACAGGCTTGCTGATTTCACCTAACAGATGTTAGGTAGGTGAAATCAGCAAGGCCATCATGTCAGTCGTTAAAAAAACCGCAGAAAAGGTAGAAGTTGGTCGCGAGGGTATCCTGAACGCAGCGGCCTCCCTGTTTCGCCAGCATGGTTATGGCGGCGTATCGTTGCGCGCCATTGCGCATGCGGCGGGGATCAAGGCCGGCAGTATCTATTATCACTTTCCTTCAAAAGACGCGATTATCACCGAAATTCTGGATGCGGGCATCCTCAAAGTGCACGAAGAGGCCCGCGCCTGTGTCGAGGCATTGCCAGCCGGTGCACCCGCCGAAGCAATCCTGCGCGCCGCCCTACGCGGTCATCTACGCGCACTTTTGGAACATGGCGACTACACTTCTGCCAATGTGCGGATATTCGGCCAAGTACCGCCCGCTGTACGTGATGCCAACCTGAGCATTCGGCGCGACTATGAAAAATACCTCGATGATCTGTTGTCAAACCTGCAAGCCGACGGCGCGATCCGCGCGGATGTCAACATCAGCCGCTTTCGTCTGCTGCTGATTGGCGCACTGAACGCAACGCTGGAATGGTTCGACCCCTCCAGAGGTGGGGTCGAAGCGCTGGCCGACGACTATGCAGACACCTTTCTAAACGGAATTCTAACCCAGACCGGAGCCAATAAATGAGCCGCATTGCGTCCCAGATAGACCCCCGATCCCCCGTGTTCGACCAGAACCGGGAGCAAGCCCAAAGCCTGCTAAAAACCCTGCGCGAACGCATGGCGGTTGCCACCGCCGGGGGCAACGAAAAATTGCGCGAACGCCATCACAATCGTGGCAAGCATCTCGTACGGGACCGCATTGACCGGGTGATTGACCCCGGCACCGCATTTCTGGAACTGTCACCGCTGGCCGCCTGGGGCATGTACGACAACCAAGTACCTGCTGCCGGCATTGTTACCGGCATGGGCGTAGTGTCTGGCAAACATGTCATCATTATCGCCAATGATGCCACCGTTAAGGGCGGCAGCTTTTTCCATGAAACTGTGAAAAAGCACCTGCGTGCCCAAGAAATTGCCGAGCAGAACCGGATGCCATGCCTCTATCTGGTGGATTGCGGCGGAGCCTATTTGCCCGAACAGGACCGCGTGTTTCCCGACCGTGATCACTTTGGCAATTCCTTTCACCGGATGTGCCGCATGTCGGCCTCTGGCCTGCCACAAATATCAGTGGTGTTTGGTGGTTGCACAGCTGGTGGAGCCTATATTCCGGCACTGTCCGATCAAGTGATTATGGTTGAAGGCAACGCCCGCATCCACCTTGGCGGTCCTTCCATTGTGAAGATCGCAATCAATGAGGAAGTCGACGGTGAAACCCTTGGTGGCGCGGCCATGCACACGCGGGTTTCCGGTGTTTCCGACCATCTGGTAGCGGATGAAGACCAAGGTCTTGCCCTCGCACGCACTTTGATAGGCGAGACAAATTTTAAACGGGCCAAGGTTGAAACTACGCCCGTTCTTCCGCCGCGCTATGACCCGTCTGAACTGGAAGGTGTGATCAGCGCCGACCCCAAAATCCCCTATGACGTGCGAGAAATCATCGCCCGCATGGTGGATGACAGCGCACTCAGCGAATTCAAGCCCGAATGGGGTGACACGGTGGTTTGCGGCACGGCCCGCATTCATGGCCATCCCATTGGCATTATCGGCAACAATGGCGCGTTGCTGTCGCAATCTGCCCTAAAGGCTGCGCATTTCATTACTCTTTGCGATCAACGCAATATCCCGCTTTTGTTCCTGCACAACATCACCGGCTTTATGGTCGGCACCGATGCCGAACGTGAAGGTATCGCCAAGAATAGCGCCAAGATGGTTTATGCCCAATCGGTTGCGCGGGTGCCTAAGCTGTCGGTGATTGTTGGCGGATCATACGGTGCCGGGAATTACGGCATGTGCGGGCGCGGTTTCCGCCCCAATTTCATGTTCGCATGGCCAAGCGCCGTTCTGGCCACCATGTCGGCCGATATCGCCAGCAACGTGATGCTGGAACTGCGCCGCACCAACGTCAAAGCGCCGCCCCCAACGCAAGAAGAACTGGACAAGATCGAAACGACAGTGCGGGCTCAATACGGCGAACAATCCGACCCGTATTATGCCACCTCGCGCCTGTGGGACGACGGCATCATCGAACCTGCCCAAACCCGCGATGTGCTGGGCCTGTGCCTGTCCATCGCCACCAGCACCCCTGCGCCAACTGGCCATTCACCCGTTTACAGAATGTAGGATAACCCCATGACTTATGAAACGATAACCCTGGAAACTGATGCGCGCGGCGTTGCCCGCCTGACGCTTAATCGTCCCGAAAAACATAACGCCCTGAACGGGCAGTTGATCGCAGATCTGCACCACGCAGCCGATGCGCTTGCAGTGGATGACAACGTGCGCATTGTGATCCTGTCGGGCAATGGCAAAAGCTTTTGTGCAGGCGGAGATTTCAACTGGTTCAAAGGTAACGCCGAGGCCGATCGCACCACCCGCGCCCATGAGGGCATGAAGCTGGCGCATATGCTGAACGCGTTGAACGCCCTGCCAAAGCCGCTGATCGGATGTATTCAAGGCTCGGCTTATGGGGGCGGCGTTGGCATGATCTCGGTCTGTGATATCGCCGTTGGGGTTGAAACCGCGCGTTTTGGCCTGACCGAAGTACGCCTTGGCCTGATCCCAGCGACGATCTCGCCCCATGTTGTGGCACGTATAGGCACCGCCAATTCCCGCGCAACCATGCTGTCGGGTGCGCTGTTTAACGCGGCTAAGGCTGAAAAAATCGGACTGTTGAACGAAACCGTAGCCGCCGCTGATCTGGATGCACGGATTGAGGAAATCATCGCCGAACACCTAGAGGCCGCTTTGGGTGCAGTGGGCGATACCAAACGTCTGATCGCATTTGTTGCCAGCCACGACATTCACGACAACATGGTCTACACCGCCGACCGTCTGGCAGATGCGTGGGAAACCGAAGAAGGGCAAACTGGCATCAACAGTTTCCTCAACAAGAAAATGCCCCCATGGCGGAGCGGCAAATGAACTTCTCAACAGTCTTAATCGCCAACCGCGGCGAAATCGCGCTGCGTTTGATCCTTGCCTGTCAGGGCTTGGGATTGCGCGCAGTGGCGGTCTATTCCGACGCGGATCGCGATGCGCCCCATGTGGTACAAGCCGATAGCGCGGTTCACATTGGCCCGCCCGAGGCAGCACAGAGCTATCTTGACGGTGCGAAAATCATCAAGGCGGCGCAACAGGCCGGTGCTGGGGCGATTCACCCCGGCTATGGCTTTCTGGCAGAGAACACCGAATTTGCGCAGGCTTGTACCGATGCGGGGTTGGTTTTCGTTGGCCCATCACCGGAAAATATCCGTCTGATGGGATCAAAAATTGCAGCCAAAGCGGCTGCGGTTGCAGCAGGGGTTCCGGTAGTTCCGGGCTATTACGGCGAAGATCAATCCGAGGATATCTTGCTGGCCGAAGCCCATAAAATTGGCACGCCTCTGTTGATCAAAGCCAGTGCTGGCGGTGGTGGGCGCGGGATGCGGCAGGTGCATGACCTTGCCAATTTCACCGCTGAACTAAACTCTGCACGCGCCGAGGCCGAAGCCGCTTTTGGCGATGGTCAGGTGTTGCTGGAACGCTATGTCGGTACAGCGCGTCATATCGAGGTGCAGATTCTGGCGGATAAACACGGCAACGTGCGCCATCTGTTTGAGCGCGATTGCTCCTTGCAGCGCAACCACCAAAAGGTGATCGAGGAAGCCCCCGCGCCAAATCTGGACGCTGACATTCGCGCCAAACTACTCGACAGTGCCGTGCGTCTGACCCAAGGTATCGGGTATGACAGCGCCGGAACCATCGAGTATCTGTTCGATGCGGCCACAGGCGAATACTATTTCCTTGAGATGAACACCCGCTTGCAAGTGGAACATCCTGTGACCGAGGCCGTCACCGGTATCGACATTGCCCAATGGCAGTTACGCGTCGCGGGGGGCGAAATACTGCCTTTTGCACAGGCAGATATTCCCTGCAACGGCTGGTCGATCGAGGCACGCATTGCCGCCGAAGACCCGGCCAATGGCTATCGCCCCGAAATTGGCGAGATCACAGGCTACGCCGAACCCAAGGCCGCAGGCCTGCGGGTTGATAGCGGGGTGCGGACGGGCAGCACAGTCAGCCATTACTACGATTCCATGCTGGCCAAACTGATTGCCGAAGCGCCTGACAGGGCATCAGCAATCCGGCTGTTGGATCGTGGTCTGGAAGATTTTCACATCGCTGGCCCCGGCACCAACATCGCGTTTTTACGCGATCTGCTAAAGATGCCGAAATTCACAGAGGGCACCCACAGCACCGCCGCGCTTGGGGAAACTTATCCTGACGGCTGGGCAGCCCCGACACCAACTCCGCACCAACAAGCCGAGGCGGTTTTGGCCCGCTTGCTTGATACCAAGCCATCCGGCTCAGACCCGTGGTCAACTTTGGGCGCATGGCGCGTCACCGAACAGGCGGGGCGCTCTGGCGCTGCGCATTATCTGTTGGGCGATGTTCATGCGCAAATTGACGGGCGGGGCGGGCAATACCGTGTGACCCTGCCGGACCACCCACCCTTTGCGATGGATAATGCCAACCTGTCAAACGGGGCGTTGTGCTATGAAATCGACGGGCTGCGCCACAGTTCGGATGTGCATATCGACGGCGACACAGTGGCCCTTCTGGGCGCGCGTCTGTCAATTGATGTGCAGACGGGCGACGGGATTTTGCAATCGGGCAGCGATGCAACGCTTGGCGCCGGTAATCAGGTTACTGCCCCAATGCCGGGCATGGTTTCCGAAGTTATTGCCAGTGTTGGCGACACTGTCGCCGCCGGGCAACCGGTTGTGGTGATCGAGGCGATGAAACTACTCCAAACCCTTTCGGCACCCTGTGCGGGCACCGTTTCCCAGATCAACTTTGCCGCTGGCGAAAGCGTCGATTCCGGCGCGGTGCTTGTGGCCATCGAACCCAATGAAACCGAGGATTAAGACATGAGTAACGACCTATATTTTCCAGAAGAACTGAACATGCTGCGCGACCAAATCCGCCGCTTTATCGAAAATGAAGTCATTCCGAACGGCGATGCATGGGAAGAGGCGGGCAAAGTTCCGCGCGAGATTTTTACCAAAATGGGTGCGCTTGGTTTCCTTGGCATGCGTTACTCCGAGCAATACGGTGGTGCCGATCTGGATACGATGGCCAGCGTTGTTTTGGCCGAAGAGCTGGGCCGCTGTACCTTTGGCGGTTTTTCTGCCGATATTCTGGTGCATACCGATATGGCCAGCCCGCATTTGGCCAATGTTGGCACCCCTGAACAGCTGGCGCGCTGGATGCCCGGCATCACCAGCGGCGAAACCGTTTGCGCGGTTGCCGTGACCGAGCCGGGTGCCGGTTCTGACGTGGCCGGTATGCGCACCCGTGCGGTACAGGATGGCGATGATTGGGTGATTAACGGCACCAAAATGTTCATCACCAACGGCGTTTACGGTGACATTTTCTTTGTGGCCGCCAAGACAGATCTCGAGGCCAAAGGCTCGCGCGGT
>CAYYOF010000126.1:0-5734 GCA_964473185.1 uncultured Marinosulfonomonas sp.
GTTCAGGGAAATCTCGATAACCTTCTCGATGCCACCGGCGCCGATCACGGTTGGGACGCCCACATACATGCCGTCGAGGCCGTATGCGCCTTCAATATTTGCCGCGCAAGGTAACACGCGTTTTTGGTCTTTCAGGTAGGCTTCGGCCATCTCGATTGCGGATGCTGCGGGGGCATAAAACGCCGAGCCGGTTTTCAGCAGGCCAACGATTTCTGCGCCGCCATCACGGGTACGCTGTACGATGGCGTCGAGCTTTTCTTGTGTGGTCCAGCCCATTTTGATCAGGTCCGGCAAAGGAATACCGGCAACGGTGGAATAACGGGTCAATGGCACCATGGTGTCGCCGTGGCCGCCCAAAACGAACGCGGTGACGTCTTTGATTGACACTTTGAACTCGTCAGCCAGAAAGTGGCGGAAACGGGCGCTGTCCAGAATGCCCGCCATGCCGCAGACTTTTTCTTTTGGCAGGCCAGAGAATTCGCGCAAGGCCCAAACCATCGCGTCCAGCGGGTTGGTGATGCAGATCACAAAAGCGTTCGGCGCGTTTTTGGCGATGCCTTCGCCAACGGCCTTCATCACCTTGAGGTTGATGCCCAGCAGATCGTCACGGCTCATGCCCGGCTTGCGGGCCACACCTGCGGTTACGATGCACACGTCTGCGCCTGCGATGTCGGCGTAATCATTGGTGCCGGTCACGGTTGAATCGAACCCGTCAACCGGTGCTGATTCCGAAATATCGAGCGCTTTGCCCTGAGGGATACCCTCTGCGATGTCGCATAAAACAACGTCGCCCAGTTCTTTGAGCGCTGCCAAATGGGCAAGCGTGCCGCCGATTTGTCCGGCACCAATCAATGCGATTTTTGCTCTGGCCATGATTTCTATCTCCCGATGTAAGGTGTGTCAGAATCTCGCAGTTGTGCTACCGGCAATCGGCAAAGGGCGCAAGGGGGAATGGGGCACCCGCGCTATTCCCCGCCTAATAATTGTTAGCCACGTAATTCGGGAATCAAAAAAGGCGCCCCCCGTCAGAGCCGCCCTTTATTTCTTGGAGGAGGTCGTAATTATCAGGCCTTGTCACCCGAGATAATCGCTTGATCTTCAACGGCCTCATAAGCCTCGCCCGCTGCAACAAGGCAGGTCATGCCGCTGGGCAGGGTGATCACGATGGTCCATGTGCCGCTTTCTGCGGAGGCGAATACCTCTACCACGCCGTTGTTTTCTGCCAGCCCCATAGACTGGCGGACCTCGCCGTATTTTGTGGCCAAGCGTTCCACAACTTGCGGGCGTTTGCCACAGTTTGCGGCAGCAGGAACGCCTTGGGCGTGGCTGGCGTGGGCGGCGAGCAGGGCGCCGGCAAAGCCAAGGGAAAGCGCGAATAGGATTTTCTGCATCTGTAGTCTCCGTCTCGGGGGGCGGCCTGGTGCGGTGGTCACAAGCGCTTGTCGCCTTGAATTTGAATGTGTCACAGGTCTGCTCTCCTACAATCCGGGTGACCTATCGGTCGGCCCTCCATCCCTGTGAATGAATATCTTTAGGGTGGCGCAAATTTTCAAATATTTGGTTAACGGGGCGAGCGCGGCGTTATCATACTGAAAAATAGGATAAAATTATCGGTATACATTTGCATGGCATAGACGGTTGCACTGGCGGGGGTTCTATGATTGATCTGGGGAAACCGTCAAAAGGATTTCCCATGTCTTATCATCACCGGCCTTTCCGTTCAATTCTTTACATTCCGGGCGACAAGCAGCGCGCGCTTGACAAGGCGCTGACGCTGGATTGTGACGGGATTATTTTTGATCTGGAAGACGCTGTCGGGATCGACAGCAAGGCAGGAGCGCGTGAAACACTGGCGGCGCAGCTGGGAGCGGCGGATTACGGGCGGCGCGCCGTTCTGGTTCGGGTAAACGGGTATGGTTCGGAGTGGCACGAGGCTGATCTGAAAGCAATCTGCGCGATTGGGCCAGAGGCAATTTTGCTGCCCAAAGTCGATTCTGCGGCAGATGTGGAGCGGCTGTCTGCGGTTCTGGATGGTTACAAGAATTGTGCGGACACCAAAATCTGGGCGATGATGGAAAGCCCTCTGGGAATTTTGAACGCGCAAGAAATTGCCGCGGCACCGCGGATGGCGGGGATGGTTGTTGGCTCTAACGACTTGCTCAAGGATCTGAATGCAATCCATACGCCCGAGCGCACGGCGCTGGTGGCCAGTCTGGGCATGTGTTTGCTGGCGGCGCGGGCCTATGGGTTGGTGTGCATTGACGGGGTTTATAATGCCTTCAAAGACGAGGACGGCTTGTCCGTGGAGTGCGCGCAGGGGCAAGTGATGGGATTTGACGGTAAATCCTTGATCCATCCGGCACAGCTGGCGGTGACCAATGAAGTGTTCAGCCCCTCGGATGCTGATATTGATCTGGCGCGGCGCCAAGTGGCGGCTTTTGAGGAAGCCGCAGCCAGTGGCAAGGGGATTGCGGTTGTCGATGGCAAGATTGTCGAGAACCTGCATATCGTGACTGCGCGCAAGCTGTTGGCGATGGCCTCGGTGATTGTGGCTGCGGGTTCGTGAAGCCTTTGAGGTCTGTTCTTTTGGATTGTGTTGGCGCCTTTGGCGAGGATATTTAAGGGAACAAAGAAGAAGGGTACTCGGGTTGAGTGCTGCAGATCTCTTTAACTGGGGACTTATGGATGATTGCTTATCGTTTTATCACCGAGGATGATACCTCGGCATTTTGCCACCGGGTGACAGAGGCGCTCTCGAAGGGATGGGCCTTGCACGGCAATCCCACATACGCCTTTGACGGGGCCAACGGGGTGATGCGGTGCGGGCAGGCAGTGACCAAGGAAACAAGTGGCGCCTATGCGCCGGACATGAAACTGGGACAATTGTGATGAAAAAGACAAATCCGGGGCGATTTTTTGAGGATTATTCTGTGGGCCAAATGCTGGTTCATGCGGTTCCGCGCACGGTTTCGGGGGGCGAGCGGGCGCTCTATCATGCGCTGTTCCCGGCCCGCCATGCACTGTATTCCTCGGATGAATTTGCACGCGACTGCGGATTGGCGCAATCGCCGCTGGATGACATCGCCGGTTTTCATGTGGTGTTTGGCAAGACGGTGCCGGATGTATCGTTGAACGCGCTGGCCAATCTAGGCTATGCCGAAGCGAGGTTTCTGCGCCCCATCCATCTGGGTGATACCATTAACACCACCTCCGAAGTGATTGGCCTTAAACAAAACTCAAACGGCAAAAGCGGTGTGGTCTGGGTGCATTCCAAGGGGATGAACCAACGGGGCGAAGTGGTGATCGACTACAAACGCTGGGTGATGGTGCGCAAGAATGATCTGGAT
The DNA here is from genome assembly GCA_964473185.1 of uncultured Marinosulfonomonas sp. Classification (GTDB taxonomy): domain Bacteria; phylum Pseudomonadota; class Alphaproteobacteria; order Rhodobacterales; family Rhodobacteraceae; genus Profundibacter. The sequence goes on from CAYYOF010000126.1 coordinate 3,348, forward strand.
GCGCCCGCGCCCGAAACCGTGATTCCCGATTTGATGCCGGTAATTCCGGCGGTCGATCTGGCGATCCCGGATGGGCTGGATTTCACCGGCTATGATTTCGCGCTGGCCGGAGAGCCGCATCGCTGGGGTGATTATGCGATTGGCGAGAAGATCGACCATGTAGACGGCGTTACTATTGAGGAAGCCGAGCACATGATCGCCACCCGCTTGTGGCAAAACACGGCCAAGGTGCATTTCGACGTTACCGCACGCCCTGACGGGCGGCGCTTGATGTATGGTGGCCATGTGATCTCATTGGTGCGCAGCCTGTCGTTTAACGGGCTGGCGAATGCGCAGATGGTGGCTGGTATCAATGCCGGTGCCCATGCGAACCCTTGTTTTGCCGGTGATACGGTGCGGGCATGGTCGGAAGTGCTGGACAAGGCCGAGACCGCAGCTCCGGGTGTTGGTGCGCTGCGGTTGCGGTTGGTGGCGGTCAAGGGCGATGCCTCGGAATTCCCGCTGAAAGGCGCGGATGGCAAGTATCTGCCCGAGGTGTTGCTGGATCTGGATTATTGGGTTTTGATGCCGATGTAGGGTTGGTTGGGCGATCTGGCGGTCGCCCGTTCTCTTGCTTGAAATTTTGCCAGAATTCTGTGATATTGTCGGCATTGGACAGCTGATGGGGATTGCAGATGAAGATTGATTTTTTTGGACCGCGTAGTGATTTCTTTAAACGGGGGCTTTGGGGGCCTGATGGGCTGGAAATCAGCGTAATTGGCAATGAATTCACCTCGGTGGTCGTGTTTCAAATGCCCGGTAGTGACCTGATTGTTTCCGGGTTTGGCACGGGGTTTACCTTTGATAAGGACGGCACCCTGAATGGGGGAACCCTGACGGGCCTGAGTTTTTTAGGCGCAGGCGGGGTGGAAGCGGCGTTTAGCGATTTCAATTGGGATATCGGGGATTTTCTGGCGGCGCTGGAGGCGGCGAGTGGCGGCAATTCGGCCCAGTTGCGGGCTTTAATGAACTTGCAGCCGATCAAGGTTGATGCCTCGCAGGCGCAAGCGGGGTTCGATAGTTCGGATTTCGAATTGTCAGGCGGCGCGGCGATTGTATTCAAGGGCAGTGTTTTTGATGACCGTGTGACCACGGGAAGTGGCGAGGATATTCTGAAAGGCGGGCGCGGCGACGATGTGTTGACCGGCGGCTATGGCGATGACAAGATTTTTGGCGGCCTCGGGGATGATCTGATTTTCGGTTATACTGGGTTTGTTTCCGTGAGTGTGACAAGTGGCAGTGGATACCGTAGCCCGGTGCTGAAAACCGACGATGATTATCTGGTTGGCGGGCTTGGGGACGATGTTATTTACGGCACTGGCGGTAATGATGTCATCTATGGTGATGCCGCCGACGGATTTATCAGTATTGCGCCTGCTCTTGTTCTCTATGATCGGGACGGTGCCGATACCCTCTTTGGGGGGGATGGTGACGATGTAATTTATGGCGGCGGCGGGAATGACCGGATATTTGGCGATCGGGGAAATGACGTTATTTATGGCGGGCAGGGTTCGAACCGGATTGAGGGTGGCGCGGGCGATGATGTGATTTATGGCGGCGGTGGTGGCCCAATTTATCTGCCGCTAGAAAGCACGGATTCCGTTGGGAAAATTCCACCGGGTTATTTCCTGCCCGTCGATTTTCGAGGCAATAGAATTTTTGGCGGTGACGGTGCTGACCGGATCGTCAGCGGTAATGGCGATGATCGCGTGCATGGCGGTGATGGCAACGACAGGATTTTTGGCGGTGCCGGAGATGATATCATCAGGGGCGGCAGTGGCGATGACAAGATATTCGGCGGTGCCGGTGTTGATGTGATCTATGGCGGTACTGGCAATGACCGGATTGTCGGTGGCCCTGATTATCCGATTTACTGGATTATGGGGGCTGAAGCCAATGGGTTGGAGGCTTTCCCGACCCGCAGTCTTGGCAACACGATGTTTGGCGGGGCGGGCAATGACAGGATCAAAGGCGGGCATCTGGATGATCTGATTGATGGCGGCTTGGGCCGTGATGTGCTGATCGCGGGCGTTGGCAATGATCGGTTGAGCGGTGGGCGCGGGGCAGATGTGTTTGTCTTTGACGCCAACGCCGACGAGGGCCGCAATGTGATCACGGATTTCACTGACGGTCAGGATATTATCCGCATGAACGGGGATGTCTTCGCCAGTATCACCGGGGTTGTGACCTCTGGACGAGACGGTGCCAACACCACGATCACCCTCGCGGGGGGAACGGAGATTATCTTGAAGGGGGTGGACGTTGCTAGCATCGGTGTTGATGATTTCGATTTCGTTTGATGCCTGAATACGGGCGGTTTTACGTCGGCCACAGCTTTCTGTATGTGC
>CAYYOF010000127.1:0-5658 GCA_964473185.1 uncultured Marinosulfonomonas sp.
GTCGACAGTTCGGACCAGTTTGGCGGCAGCAGCGGTTTGGCGCCTGCGGCCTCGATCAACTCAACCGGTGTGGCTTCGAGCAAGCCTAATGAAGCAAGAAATTCACGCTGGCGTTTCACCCCGATTTTAATCGCCACATTGGCGGTGCCGATGTTTGAGGATTTCACGATCACATCGGCCATCGACAGTTGCGCGCCATAATTGTGGAAGTCGCGGATGCGGTATTTGCCCCAGCGCAGCGGCCCTTTGGTGTTGACCATGGTTGACGGGTTTACCAGCCCGATGTCCAGCGCTTGGGCGGCGGCAAACACCTTGAACACCGAACCCAACTCGTAAACCCCCTGCACCGCGCGGTTAAACAACGGGCTGTCCGAGGCATCGCCTTGGGCCAAAACGCGGGGTCGTGTGTTCGGATCAAAATCCGGCAGGCTAACCATCGACAAGATTTCACCGGAGTGCACATCCATCAAAACCGCAGCGGCGCCTTTGGCGTTCATCAGTTTCATTCCGCCCCACAAAACCTCGCGGGTGGCGGCCTGAACCGTCATGTCGATCGACAATTGCAGCGGCTGGCCATCCAGTGCTGGGTCGCGCAGATAGTCATCAAATTCTTTTTCAACCCCCGCCGTGCCGATCACTTCGGCCGATTGCACGCCTTCGCGGCCAAACGAGGCACCGCCCAAAATATGGGCCGCCAGTTTGCCATTAGGATAGAGCCGCATTTCGCGCGGGCCAAACAGCAGGCCGGGGTCGCCGATTTCATGCACCATTTGCATTTGCTCGGGGCTGATCTTCTTGCGAATCCAGATGAATTTACGGCTGCCGGTGAACTGGCGCACCAGCGTTGCCTCGTCCAGATCGGGGAAAATCGCGACCAGCTCCTTGGCGGAACGCAGTTTGTCAATCATATGCGGCGGCTGGGCGTATAGGGCGTGGGTGGTCAGGTTAGTGGCCAAAATCCGCCCGTTACGGTCCAGAATATCGGCCCGTCCGGCGGTGATGCTGGCCCCGGTTGCGGCGACGCGCGGCTCTCGCGGCTCGCTGGCGGCCAAGGTGCCCATGCGCACGCCTATTACGGCAAAAGCGCAGAAAAAGAACACGCCCAGAACCAGCAAACGGCCTTCGGCCCGCAGGCGGGATTTATCACGCATGATTTCGTGGCGGGCGCGGATGTTATCACGTTCGATCAGGTCGGGGTTTTCGCCGACCTCGCGGGCTTTCAGGATATGGGCCAACGGACGCAGAGGGGTGCGGGTCATTGATTTGCCTCCAGATCGGCGGCCACTGAAACCGGATCGGTTATCGGGCCAATATCGGGTGCCGGATAGGCGACCTGATCAATTCTGCCAAATTGTTCGGGGGAAAGCGGCAACAGGCCCAGACGGTCATAGTTAATGTTCGACAGTTCGCGCAGCCGTTCGGGGCGGTTCAAATAGGCCCATTCCGCCCGCAAAACCGCCAGCTTTTCCCGAGCGGCACCAATCCGTTGTTGCAGTTGCGATACGTCCTTTAGGGACGCACGGGTTTTGTAATTTTCCTGATAAGACCAAAAAGCCAGCCCGATAATGGCCAGCGCCGAGATCACATATAAAAAGCTACGCATCAGATGCATCCTCTAACGAAATTTTCGGCATTCCCAGACCCGTGCGCGGCATGTCCACGACAGGATGCTCGGTGCGCACAGCGACGCGCAATTTGGCGGAACGCGATCGTGGATTCTGGGCAAGTTCATCATCATCCGGCCCAATTGCACGGCGGCTGATCAGTTTAAACTGCGGTTTTTCTTCAACCGTTTCAGGCGCATAACGGTTGGCCCGCCCTGCCCCACCGGACCGTGATGCAAGGTAGCGTTTGACCACACGATCCTCGAGCGAATGAAAGGTAACGACCGCCAGTTTGCCGCCCGGCTTCAGCGCACGTTCGGCGGCTTCTAGCCCCGACAGCAGTTCGCCGAATTCATCATTCACCGCTATACGGATGGCCTGAAATGTGCGGGTTGCAGGGTGGCTTTGCCCAGGCTTTGAGCGCGGCAAGACCCCCTCGACCACCTCGGCCAATTGCAAGGTTGTTTCAAATGGCGTGGTAGCACGGGCCACTACAATCGCCTTGGCAATCCTGCGCGAGGCGCGTTCTTCGCCGTATTGGAATATGATGTCAGCCAGCACGGCCTCGGACGCGGCATTCACCAGATCGGCGGCAGATGGTCCAGATTGGCTCATCCGCATATCAAGTGGGCCATCTTTCATAAAGGAAAAGCCGCGGTCAGCGCGGTCCAGCTGCATCGAGGAGACCCCGAGGTCCAGCACAACCCCGTCCAGCGGCACATCGGAATAGGTGTCCAGCTGACTAAAGGTACCCTCGACAAATGTCAGTTTACCGGAAAAATCATCAGCCCACGATGCCGCCATTTCAAACGCCAGCGGGTCACGATCCACCCCGATCACATGAGCGGCCCCTGCCTCAAGCAAACCACGCGCATAGCCGCCAGCGCCAAACGTGCCGTCAAGCCAAAGCCCCGAAACAGGGGCAACAGCGGCCAAAAACGGGCGCAATAAAACTGGGATGTGTGGGGCGTCGGGAGCAAGCATCATCGGCTACGCCCCTTCATCACCGTCAAGATAGATTGAAGGATCGGCATCAGGATCGAACTCATCATCCGCCGTCAGACCGCTATACATTTCGGTATCATACGTTTCTGGATTCCAGATCTCGAAAGTGTCGCCATTGCCGATGAAATAGGCCTCTTTCTCAAGGCCGATTTTCTCGCGGTATTTAGCAGACAACACCAAACGCCCGGTCTCGTCCACCGAAGTGGTCATGGCCTGGGCATGGTAAAGACGCTGCAGCGCGATCCGCTTTTTGGACCCACGCGGCAATTTGTTGATTTTCTTGTCGACCTTGGCAATCGCTTTGGCGGTGAAACATTCCAGCTGCTTGCGGTTTTTACCACCGGCAACAATCACGATGGCGGGGTTCAGGCCCTCTTTCCAGTCGGGATCACCTGCCTCGAGAACACGGCGAAACAGGGCGGGGATAGACACCCTGCCCTTTGCATCCACTTTATTGTGGGCTTCACCTCTAAACGTGCTCGACACTGCCTTACGGCCTCCTGATAAATTCATATCCCAGAAAAGGAAACGGCGGGTTTGAGTTAGCTGCCACTACTCAACCCGCCGTCCTCGTCCCGTTTCCGGGGAATTGTCCAACTGCGCGTGCCACCTGGGGGATGTCTGCTCGCTCGCGCGCCGGATCTCTCTAGTTAGATAAAAGCGGGTGCCTGTATGAAACCTGACTTAGGTGCCTATGTTCGGGGTTCTTTATCTGCCCCAATTAATTGCCCGTTGTTATCTTGAAATATGTATACACATGGGAATTCATGGGCGTCAATGAATTTTTTATGGAATTTCTTTGTGTTTACTGGGATTTAGCTACACTCACGCACCCAGCCGACCCAGAACATAAAAAGAACATGTGGCACAATATGTAGACGCACCCGCCTTAAGCTACTATATATGGTATGCTAAAAAAGATGTGGATAAATCCCACGTTTTCCCTGAAATATCTAAGATTTAGTGATTTGGCATGAAAAGAGAGGCCGCTTTTATCAATATTGCCCAAAATTAACTGTGAATAAAAGAATGGGCCAGCATTACTCGGCCCATCCCATGTAATCCCGTATCCGCTTGGGTTTTAGGCGGCGCCACCCTCAATCAGCCCTTTGGCCAGCTTCGCATAGGCCTCGGCCAATGGCCCCTCGCCCGCCGCAACAGGTGCGCCCGCATCGCCGCCCAGACGCACGTCCAAGTCGAGTGGTAGCTCACCCAGAAACGGCACACCCAGTTTGTCGGCCTCGTCGCGCACACCGCCGTGGCCAAAGATATGCGCCTCGTGGCCACATTCAGGGCAGACATAGGATGACATGTTTTCGACCAGCCCCAGAATGGGCGTTTCCAGCTTTTTGAACATGGTGATGGCGCGGCGCGCATCCAGCAGCGCCACGTCCTGCGGCGTGGACACGATGATGGTGCCGGTGACATCGGTTTTCTGGCCCAAGGTCAGTTGCACATCACCCGTGCCCGGTGGCAAATCAATGATCAGCACGTCGAGTTCGCCCCACGCGACCTCGCGCAGCAATTGCTGCAACGCGCCCATCAGCATCGGGCCACGCCATGCCAGCGCCTGATCAGGTTCAACCAGCAGGCCGATCGACATCATCGCAACCCCGTGGGACACCAGCGGGATGATGTGGTCTTTGTCATTGGTTTTGGGCCGCGCATCGACGCCCATCATCCGCGGTTGTGACGGGCCGTAGATGTCGGCATCCAGCAGGCCAACGCGGCGGCCCTGTTTGGCCAGCGCCACGGCGAGGTTCGAGGACACGGTGGATTTGCCAACCCCGCCCTTGCCCGATCCGATGGCGATGATGTTTTTCACGCCCGCTATTTTCTGGCGCCCTTCGGGGGCCGCGGGCCGTTTGGCACCTTTCAGGTTGGGGGGCTGGGCGGCTGGCGCGTGGGCGGTCAGCACCACAGACACCGAGGTGACGCCAGCGATTGCCTTCACCGCAGCCTCGGCCGCATCGCGCACCGCGGACAGGTTGGCGGCATCCTCGGGGCTTTTGGCCTCTAGTACAAACCGCACCGCACCACTTTCAACCGCAAGCGCCTGTATCAGGCCGCTGCTGGGCAGGTCCGTGCCATCGGGCAGCTTAATGTTGCGCAGTTCATTCAGAATATCATCACGGCCTAGGCTCATGTCGCGTCTCCCTATCAGGTGGTGTGTTCGCTGTTGCGCCTTTGGTGCGGGGTTTTAGCACTGCATGCAAGTGGTGAAAACCGCGCAGGCCGAATAGGGCAGCCATTATGCCCTAACCTATGCGCTAGACGCATAACGGCAATGACTAAGCAGGGTGTTGCGGGTTTTGGGAAAATTCATATGTTGCCCACTGTCAGCACAATCTGGTTCTGGCGATAACAAATTTAAGCGAGACAGTATCATGGCATATGCCACCGAAATTCACGCCTCACACGGCGACATCACCCACCGCATCGCGGCCGCGGTGAAATCAGTAACCACACGCGTTAGCAATTACCGCGTTTATCGCAAAACAGTTTCCGAACTGAGCGAACTTTCGACGCGCGAGCTGGACGATCTGGGCCTGAGCCGCTCGATGATCAAGCGCATCGCTCTTGAGGCTGCTTACGGTCTGTAAAGATTACGACTTCGGTCCGCCTGTTCCTCCCTCCCAGGAAACACAGGCGTGACTGGACCGTGGTGGCACCTACCTCCTCCCAGGTGTCACCACGCAAAATTCGGGGCAAATAGCCTCTGATAAGCGAAAGGTTTCTCCTCCCTGAGACCGGACGCGAAAAGCAAACGGCAGTGCCCCTCCTCCCTGGGCGCTGCCGTTTTGTTTTGGGAATGCTGTAAGACTTGACGCGCCGCTCAAGCGCGGTCATCCTGCGCCGCCACTACGAAGAATGTCAGGTTGGAGCCCAAGCTGTCGATCACTGCGCAAGCATCAAAGGGCAGTTTGCGGGCTTTTAGAAAAGGTTCTCGGGCCTTTGCCGACCCCAAAGGCCCACTCAGTCTTCGTTAGTTTTCGCCCAAACGACGAGAAACTGCCAAGGCTAAGCCAATAATTGCAGACGCGCACTA
>CAYYOF010000128.1:0-5444 GCA_964473185.1 uncultured Marinosulfonomonas sp.
CGCATGCGGCCCATGATAACCCCTTTTTTGAGTTATCTGGGTCAGCCCCAAAAATAGTTAACAAAAGTAAAAAGGCCCCGTTTCCGGAGCCTTTTATAAATTATTTAGCAAGACCTGGGATCACTCCATGTCGTCAAGCAGCTGCACCATATCAGCAACCAGCTTCTCGGCCCCGCTCTTGTCCTCGTCACCAGCCTTTTCAGCCTGCTCGCGGGCGAAAGTCAGAGCCCCTTCAAGGTCTGCTTTCTTCACTTCCGATCCCACATGGGCTTGCTCGGCCAAAACCGAAACACCCTCGGGCGAAATCTCGACAAACCCGCCGGTGACCACATAATCCGCGTCCCCGTCAGGGCCTGACACCTTCACCACGCCAGGGCGCAATGTGGTCAGAACCGGTGCGTGGTTCGGCAGGATGGTCATGTCACCTTCAGCCCCCGGAATTTGCACCTCGGCCGCTTGTAGCGACGCAAGGCTGCGTTCCGGTGACACCAGATCAAATTGCATTGTATCAGCCATTTGAAACTCTCCTTAGGCTGCGTCAGCGGCCATTTTCTCAGCTTTGGCAATCACATCTTCGATGCCGCCAACCATGTAGAAGGCACCTTCGGGCAGGTGGTCATATTCACCAGCCACAACAGCTTTGAACGATGAGATTGTGTCTTCAATCGGAACCTGAATGCCGTCAGATCCAGTAAATACCTTAGCAACATCAAAAGGTTGCGATAGGAAGCGCTGGATTTTACGCGCACGGGCCACGGCCAGTTTATCTTCCTCAGACAACTCGTCCATGCCCAGAATGGCGATGATGTCTTGCAAAGATTTATAGCGCTGCAGAACCTGCTGAACGTCTGTGGCAACCGTGTAATGCTCTTCACCAACCAAAGCTGGGTCAAGAAGGCGCGATGTTGAACCCAGCGGGTCCACAGCAGGGTAAATACCCAGCTCGGAAATCGCACGGTCCAGAACCGTTGTCGCATCAAGGTGGGCAAACGATGTCGCAGGTGCCGGATCGGTAAGGTCATCGGCAGGCACATAAATCGCCTGAACCGATGTAATCGAGCCGGATTTGGTCGATGTAATACGTTCCTGCATCATCCCCATGTCGGTGGCCAGCGTTGGCTGGTAGCCCACAGCGGACGGGATACGACCCAGCAGCGCCGAAACTTCGGAACCGGCTTGGGTAAAGCGGAAGATGTTATCGACAAAGAACAGAACATCTGCGCCAGTTTCATCGCGGAACTGCTCGGCCAAAGTTAGCCCCGACAGCGCAACACGCATCCGCGCACCGGGAGGTTCGTTCATCTGGCCGTAAACCAGCGCAATTTTGCTTTCCTCAAGGTTATCAGGAACGATAACACCGGATTCGATCATCTCGTGGTAAAGGTCATTGCCTTCACGCGTCCGCTCGCCAACACCGGCAAATACAGACACACCAGAGTGCACTTTGGCGATGTTGTTGATCAGTTCCATAATCAGAACGGTTTTGCCAACACCGGCACCGCCGAACAGACCAATTTTACCACCCTTGGTATAGGGGGCCAGCAGGTCGATCACTTTGATGCCTGTGATCAGGATTTCAGCCTCGGTGGACTGATCAGCAAAATCAGGCGCGTCTTGGTGGATCGAACGGCGTTCTTTGGTGTTCACCGGACCTTTTTCGTCAACCGGCTCGCCGATCACGTTCAGGATACGGCCCAATGTCGCGGTGCCAACCGGCATCATGATAGGCTCGCCAGTGTCTGTCACCGCTTCGCCACGAACAAGGCCTTCGGTGCCGTCCATCGCAATACAGCGCACTGTGTTTTCGCCCAGATGCTGCGAGACTTCCATCACCAGCGTCTTGCCGTTGTTTGTTGTGTTGATCGCGTTCAGAATGTTGGGCAACTCGCCCGTAAACTGAACGTCGACGACGGCGCCAATCACCTGCGTGACTTTGCCTGTTGCTTTCGCTTTTGCCATAATCAATTCTCCGCTTTTTCTAGAGTGCCTCGGCACCCGAAATAATTTCAATCAGCTCGTTGGTGATTTTTGCCTGCCGCGAGCGGTTATACTCGATGCTCAGGGCGTCAATCATATCGCCAGCGTTACGTGTTGCGTTGTCCATTGCCGACATCCGCGCACCTTGCTCGGAGGCACCATTTTCCAGCAGGGCCGAGAAAATCTGCGTCGCCACACCGCGTGGAAGAATATCCTTCAGGATCTCGTCCTCGCCCGGCTCGTAATCGTAAACCGTGCCAGCCGTATCATCCTCGGATGCTTCAAACGACGCTGGAATGATTTGCTGCGTGGTTGGTTCCTGCAACGCGATATTTACAAACGTGTTGTAGAATATCGTCGCAACGTCAAACTCGCCCGCATCGAACCGGCCCAGAACATCGCGCGCGATGTCGTGGGCGTTCACGTAGCCAACACGCTTCACGTCGGTCAGGTCAACATGGTGGATCATCCGATCGCCATATTCACGCTTCAACTGATCGCGGCCTTTTTTGCCGACCGTGATCATTTTCACCGTTTTACCAGCGGCTGTCAGCTTTTCAGCCTCGGCGCGCGCCATCCGGACGATGGACGAGTTAAACCCGCCACAAAGTCCGCGTTCACCGGTCATTACCACCAAGAGGTGCACCTGATCCGCCCCGCTGCCCGAAAGCAGTTTGGGGGCCGATTCAGAACCACCAACCGACGCTGCCAGCCCGCCCAAAACAGCATTCATACGTGCTGTATAGGGGCGGCCCGCTTCGGCAGCCTCTTGTGCGCGGCGAAGTTTCGCCGCGGCAACCATTTGCATGGCTTTGGTGATCTTGCGCGTGTTCTTGACGCTGTCGATCCGGTTTTTTAGGTCCTTAAGATTTGGCATGTACCAATTCCCACCCTCAAGCCATTAAAGTTAAGCGAAATCCGCTGCGAATGCGTCAAGCGCGGCTTTGATCTTGTCTTCGATCTCACCTTTGATCTTTGGATCTTTGTCGGTGATTTCAGCCAGCAAATCAGCGTTTTTCTGACGCAGATGGGCCAACAGACCTTCTTCAAAACGGCCAACATCCTTGACGGAAACCTTATCCAGATACCCTTTGGTACCGGCATAGATCACCAACACGATTTCAGCATTGGTCAGAGGCGAATACTGTGGCTGCTTCATCAGCTCGGTCAGACGTGCACCACGGTTAAGCATGGCTTGGGTCGCCGCATCCAGATCAGAACCGAATTGGGCAAACGCCGCCATCTCGCGATACTGCGCCAGTTCCAGCTTCACCGGACCCGCAACAGATTTCATCGAATTGGTTTGCGCCGATGATCCAACCCGCGAAACCGACAGACCTGTGTTCACAGCAGGGCGGATGCCTTGGTAAAACAGTTCGGTTTCAAGGAAGATTTGGCCATCGGTGATCGAAATCACGTTGGTCGGAATAAACGCCGAAACGTCGCCGCCCTGTGTTTCAATGATCGGCAATGCGGTCAAGGAACCCGAACCAAAATCCTCGTTCAACTTCGAGGAACGTTCCAGCAATCTTGAGTGCAGATAGAAAACATCGCCAGGGTAAGCTTCACGTCCTGGTGGACGACGCAGCAACAGCGACATTTGGCGATAAGATACCGCTTGTTTGGACAGATCATCATAGACGATCAGCGCATGGCGGCCATTGTCACGGAAATGCTCGGCCATCGCGGTGGCGGCATAGGGTGCAAGGAACTGCATTGGTGCAGGATCAGAAGCGGTCGCGGCCACAACGATTGTGTATTCAATCGCGCCGGATTCTTCCAACTTTTTAACCAACTGCGCCACAGTCGAGCGTTTCTGCCCAATCGCCACATAGATACAGTATAGCTTGTCATACTCGGACTCAGCCGCATCATTATACGACTTCTGGTTCAGGATCGTATCCAGCGCCACAGCGGTTTTACCGGTTTGACGGTCACCAATGATCAGCTCGCGCTGGCCACGGCCAATCGGGATCATCGCATCCACAGATTTCAGACCAGTCGCCATTGGCTCGTGCACCGATTTGCGCGGGATGATACCCGGCGCTTTGGCCTCGGCAATCGCGCGTTTCTTGGTCTTGACCGGACCTTTGCCATCAATCGGGTTGCCAAGGCCGTCAACAACGCGCCCCAACAATTCGTCACCGACAGGAACATCCACGATGGATTTGGTCCGCTTGACGATGTCACCTTCTTTGATGTGCTGGTCCGACCCGAAAATAACAACACCAACGTTGTCAGCCTCAAGGTTCAGCGCCATTCCGCGGATACCACCGGGGAATTCAACCATTTCACCGGCCTGGATGTTATCCATCCCGTAAACCCGTGCGATGCCGTCACCGACGGACAGCACACGGCCAACTTCGGCCATTTCGGCCTCGTTCCCAAAGTTCTTGATCTGGTCCTTAAGGATCGCAGAAATTTCGGCTGCTTGGATGCCCATTATCCGACCTCTTTCATTGCATTTTGAAGATTGCCCAGCTTCGATTTGATCGAGGTGTCGATCATCTTGGAGCCAACTTTAACGATTAAACCGCCGATCAGTGATGTATCGACGGAGGAATTAATAATGACATCTTTGCCAACGCTAGCTTTCAGCGTTTTGGCAAGTTTGTCACTCTGTGCTTTGGTCAACGCCTTTGCAGACGTCACTTCGGCTGTCACTTCGCCTTTTTCTTCCGCGATCAGTTTGCGAAGTGCTGTCACCAATTGCGGCAGCACGAAAAGACGGCGGTTAGACGCCATCAGGCCCAGCGTGTTTTTCACGATGGGCGAGAGTTTCATTTTGGTTGCAATCGCCGTAATCGCCGCACCTTGCTGGTCGCGGGTATAAATCGGTGAATTGATCAACGCGCCAAAATCGGGGCTATCTGTAAGTGCGCCGTCAAGGGCATTCACATCCCCTTCAAGCACTTTCAGTTTTTTGCCCTCAACGGCCAATTCGAAAATCGCCGTCGCATAACGCGCGGCGATGCCAGATGAGATTGAAGCTGGTTCAGACACGTCCACCCTTCCGCTGTCCTGGTCCCTATAGTTTGCGCTAGTTTGCGCAAGGGACGACTGTGGCACATACGAATGCATGCACCTAATTTCGAGCAGGGTGTAGCAGAGCTGATTTGGTGGGGCAACGGCGAATGCACGTTTATGTGAAACTCATTGGCCTGTTATTATAGGGTTTTAGCGAGAGTGCGTCATAATGAGGCGAAAAACTATCTGCTAAGAGGTGTGGTTTTCGGTGAGATTGGCGAATCTTGTGTTATGAAATCTCCGATCCAGCCAAAACCCTTTCTGAAACGCGCGCGACAGTCATTTTGCAAAAATGTCAGCGCCCGACCTAGGTGGGCGCATAGTGCTGTGATCGCCACTTGCCACTAGTTATGAGCCTCCCCAAACCTCACCGCTAACCGAGCCCTTGCAAAAGCGCCCTCCTGGGGGAGGTCGGGCGCTGACATTTTTGCAAAATGACG
>CAYYOF010000129.1:0-5427 GCA_964473185.1 uncultured Marinosulfonomonas sp.
CGATCAACGCCACCGCTTCTTCCTCGCCCATGCCGCGCTGACGGCAATAGAACATTTGTTCGTCATCCACCTTCGATGTTGTGGCCTCATGCTCAACCCGCGACGAGTTATTCTTCACCTCGATATAGGGCACGGTATGCGCGCCACATTTATCGCCGATCAGCAGTGAATCACACTGGGTATAGTTGCGCGATTTCTCGGCCTTGGGGTGCATCGACACCAGCCCACGATAAGTGTTCTGCGCGCGCCCCGCACTGATCCCCTTAGAGACGATCCGCGATTTCGAGCGTTTGCCCAGATGGATCATCTTGGTGCCCGTATCCGCCTGCTGCATGTTGTTGGCAATGGCGATGGAATAAAACTCGCCTTGGCTATCGTCACCGCGCAGAATGCAGCTTGGGTATTTCCAAGTAACGGCGCTTCCGGTTTCCACCTGCGTCCACATCACTTTGGCGCGGTCGCCGCGGCAATCGGCGCGTTTGGTTACAAAATTGTAAATCCCGCCAACACCGTTTTCATCGCCCGGATACCAGTTCTGCACCGTAGAATATTTTACCTCCGCGTCTTTTTCGATCACGATTTCCACCACAGCCGCGTGCAGTTGGTTGGTGTCGCGTTGCGGTGCGGTACAGCCTTCAAGATAGGACACATAGGCCCCCTCATCGGCGATAATCAACGTGCGTTCAAATTGACCGGTATTTTCCGCGTTGATGCGGAAATAGGTGGACAATTCCATCGGGCAGCGGGTGCCTTTGGGGATGTAAACGAAGGAGCCGGCAGAAAACACGGCAGTGTTGAGTGTGGCATAGAAATTATCCGAGGGCGGCACAACTGTGCCGAGATACTTCTTAACAAGTTCAGGATAGTCCTGAATAGCCTCGGTGATCGAGCAGAAAATAACCCCAGCCTCTTTCAGTTCTTTCTGAAAGGTGGTCCCCACGGAAACACTGTCAAACACGGCATCAACAGCAACTTTGCGCCCCTCGGCAGGGGTATCTTCGGCCCCCTCAACGCCCGCGAGGATCATTTGCTCTTTTAGCGGAATGCCAAGTTTCTTGTATGTTGCCAAAACCTTGGGATCAACTTCATCCAAAGATTTTGGCTTTTTCTCGGCCATGGATTTGGGCTGGGCATAGTAATAAATACCCTGAAAGTCGATTTTGGGGTAATGCACCATCGCCCAATCCGGTTCCACCATATTTTTCCAACGCTCAAATGCTGCCAGACGCCAATCCAGCATCCACTCCGGCTCGTTATTCTTGGCTGAAATGTGGCGTACAATTTCTTCATTCAGGCCAATCGGGGCGTATTCGGTCTCGATATCGGTCTCGAACCCGTATTTATACTTCTCGCCAACCGTTTGAACCGCTTCCACGGTTTCCTGATCAACACCCTCTTTGACTTGTACGTCAGTCGTCATCTTCATTCCGCCTTTGCTTGCCCCAAAGGGCCTTCATTCTGTCGCGACCGGGTCGCAATAATTCTATGCTGCGCGAGCTTTGAACCGCGCATATTCCGCGAGCCACACATCCGCAAACGCCATTAGCTGATCTGTTGTAGTGTCCGGCCCGATGGACACGCGAATGGCACTGCTGGCCGTCACGTCATCAAACCCCATTGCGCTCAGAACCCGGCTTTTCTTAACCTTACCACTGGAACAGGCAGACCCGGCCGAGATCGCAAAGCCTGCCAAATCCATCTGCATCACCTGCGTCTCACCACGCCAGCCCGGCACAGCAATGCAAGAGGTATTGGGCAAGCGTTTCGCATCCTGTCCTACAAAGATAGCCCCCGGCGCGCCTTCGGCCAGCCGCTGTTCCAACAAATCCCGCAGCGCCTCTACCGGCTCCCACACGCCGTTGTCGATGTCTTTTTGTGCGGCTTCTGCTGCGGCACCAAAGCCCGCAATACCCACCACGTTTTCCGTACCCGCACGACGCCCCATTTCATGGCCGCCGCCTTTGATCTGCGCCTGCAAATCAGTGCCGGGTTTAAGCACCAACGCACCAGCCCCCTTGGGGCCACCCAGTTTATGGGCCGACAACAGGCCCATTTCAACGCCAGACCAGTCAAACGCCGTTGGCAGTTTGCCAAACCCCTGAACAAAATCGCACACGGCCAGATCGTCGGGCAGCACCTGCAAAACTCCCGTTTCGCTGTTGGCGAATTGAACCGCACTGTTTGGTCCGTCCACATCTGTCGCCAAACGATCCGCACACCACACATGCACACAATCATGCTCAGAGTCGGAGCAAGCCAGCCCGCGCCCCGCCAGCGCCAAAGCTGCCGCCTCGGTTGCGCCGGAGGTAAAGACAATATCCGCAGAGCCAGCGCCGAAAGCGGCCTTTATCTGCGCCCGTGCCCGTTCCACAATTGCGCGGGATTTCCGCCCCTCGCCATGAACGCTTGACGGATTGCCAACCACATCCATCGCCGCAATCATCGCGGCGCGGGCCTCTGGCCGCAGGGGCGCGCTGGCGTTCCAGTCAAGGTAGGTTCGGCCGGTCATTTTTCATCCACCAGTTGAAACAGGCTCGGCACTGCCGGACAAGGGGCCATCTGGTTGTTCACCACATCCTCCAGCCGCGCCTGATGCAAATACACATAGACATGCGCCGACAGGCCTTCCCAAAAACGGTTGGAAACAGACTGCGCACGCGACCCGCTGGTCGCGCCTTTGGCACCGCCGCCTTTGGTCATCGCGTCCATGCCTTCGTCCACCGCTTGCAGGATTTCACAGATCCGAATCGCACTGGGATCAGCGGCCAAACGGTAACCGCCACCCGGCCCGCGCACTGATTCGACGATGCCCGCACGGCGCAAACGCACAAACAACTGTTCCAGATAGGCCAGTGAAATGCTCTGCCGTGTGGAAATCTCGCCCAGTGAAACCAGCCCGTCGCCGGCCTCTAACGCCAGATCAACCAGCGCAATCATCGCATATCTGCCTTTTGTGCTGAGTTTCATTGCCGCATTCCAGTTGCTAAGGTTGACGTGGGGGGCATGTGACCTTAACTCCGTTATAGCCGAAGCACGGTTCCCCCCGTGTGTTAGTTTAGAATTGTTCTAGGTTTTCCGAGTAGATTAGTCAACGACTGACTTGTCGCATGGGCCACCTAGCAGACCGGAGCCAATCACCAATATGCCCGAAGTCATTTTTCCCGGCCCCGATGGGCGTCTCGAAGGCCGCTATCACCCGCAAAAGAACAAAGACGCGCCGATTGCAATTATCCTGCATCCGCACCCGCAGTTCGGCGGCACCATGAACAACAAGGTGGTGTATAATCTGCACTATGCTTTCTTCAACATGGGCTTTACCGTTTTGCGCTTTAACTTTCGCGGCGTCGGGCGCTCGCAAGGTGAGTATGATCAGGGAGTCGGCGAATTGTCCGATGCCGCCGCCGCGCTCGATTATCTGCAAGCGCGCCACCCCAATGCCAAACATTGCTGGGTTGCCGGATTCAGCTTTGGCGCATGGATCGGGATGCAACTGCTGATGCGGCGCCCGGAAATCTCCGGATTCATTTCGGCGTCACCGCCCGCCAACATGTACGACTTCTCATTTTTGGCACCCTGCCCCGCAAGCGGCTTGATCATCAACGGTTCCGGTGATCGCGTCGCACCGCCAGCAGATACCGAAGAGCTGGTCGCCAAACTGCACGAGCAAAAAGGCATCACCATCACCCACGAAGTGCTGGATGGTTCCGGCCACTTCTTTGAGAACGACCACATGGACACGATGATTGCCAGCGTCGACGAATACGTGCGCCGCCGCCTGACAGAAACCACCCGCTAATTGGCGTGGCACGCAAGGGCTATCACCACGGCAACCTGAAAGAGGCTTTGGTAAAAGCCACGATTAAGTTGATCGAGGAGAAGGGCCCTACCGGTTTCACCATGGCTGAGGCGGCAAAACTGGCGGGCGTGTCCGCTGCCGCCCCCTATCGCCACTTTAAGGGCCGCGAGGAATTGATCGCAGAGGTCGCCCGTCAGGGTTTCGGAATTTTTGGCGACCTGATGCAGTATGCCCAGAATAAAAACCATTCCTCAGCCCTGACCGCGTTTGAGGCCGTGGGCCGCGCCTACCTTGCGTTCGCGCGTAAATTCCCCGGTTATTATATTGCGATGTTTGAAAGCGGCATCCACCTGAACCGCGACCCGGAAATTGCCAGCGTTGCCAAAGGGGCGATGAACGGTCTGGTCAATGCCGCAGAGGCTCTGTGCCAACACATTCCGGCAGACAAGCGCCCTCCCTCCACCATGATCGCCAACCACATCTGGGCGATGAGCCACGGTGTGGTGGAGCTGTTCGCGCGTGGAGAGGTGGGCAATAACTCGCCCTATTCACCCGAAGATTTGCTGGAAAGCGGAATCGGGATATATTTGCGTGGGCTTGGGGTTATTCCGCAGGACCGGTAACTTGAACAGAAACTTAAGGACGGCATCATGAAGATTACTTACACAGGCTCCGATCTGAAGTTTCTTACGGCGGCATTTAGAAATCTTCCAGAAAATGGTCATGATGTAACGGTGGGAACAACCACACAGCTTGTAGCGCGTCATCCTGTAACCGGTATGGGGTTCACCATTGACGGTTTTGACATGGCCTTTGTGGACGACAATCCGGACAATGATCCGATTTCTGGCACCATCACCCGCATTACTTTTGATCTATCGGGTTCAACAGTGGCTGTTTTTGACGATATTTCCTGGAGTTTTGTGGGTTTTGTCGCTGCTATTGATGCGTTTGAGGATACCGACAATGCTTTTGACGCCCTGATCAACGCTAATCCTGTCGAGTTTGACGGATCACAATCGACGGCGGGTTTTGACCTGCGGGCGGCGGATTTCACACTGACCAGCAGCCTGACAGCCATCGGCAGCGGTTTCGCGGATTTCTTAAGCGGCGGGATCGCAAACGACACCCTGACTGGTGGACAAGGAGTAGACCGTCTGTTTGGCCGCGGTGGCGATGACCGCCTTTTGGGCGGGCGCGGTGCCGACTATGCCGAAGGTGGGCGCGGTGATGACCGAATTATTGGCGGGGCTGGCAGTGACGTACTTAAAGGCGGCAAAGGCAAAGACCGGCTCGAGGGTGGAAATTTGGACGACGAATTATTTGGTGGCGGGGGCGGTGATCTGATGTTTGGCGGGCGCGGTTCGGATGTCTTAACCGGTGGCTTGGGAACCGATAATATTTTTGGTGGCGGCGATAACGACGTGATTTACGGCAACAAAGGCAAAGACGCATTGCATGGAGGCGGCGGTATTGATGTAATTTTTGGCGGCGGCGGCAAAGACACCCTGTTTGGCGGTGATGACATGGATTCGCTGCGGGGCGGGCGCGGCAATGATACCTTCTTTGGCGGCGCAGAAACCGATGACATGATCGGCGGCGCTGGTGCCGATGTTTTTATCTATTCGAGC
>CAYYOF010000130.1:0-5313 GCA_964473185.1 uncultured Marinosulfonomonas sp.
TAAAAGGGGAGCGGTGGGTCAACTTCGCTCCCCTTTCTTGTTTCGTATCCACTACATTTTGAACACGCGGTAAATCGCCGGGATCACCAAAACCGTCAGGATGGTCGATGTGGCCAGCCCGAACAGCAGTGAAATTGCCAGCCCTTGAAAGATCGGGTCGGTCAGGATCACGCCTGCGCCGATCATTGCGGCAATCGCCGTTAGCAGGATCGGTTTGAATCGCGTAGCACCAGCGGCGATAAGGATGTCCAGATCAACACGGCCTTCGCCCTCGTTCCGGATAAAATCCACCAGCAGGATCGAATTGCGCACAATGATCCCCGCAAGCGCAATAAAACCGATCATTGATGTGGCCGAAAACGGGGCGTTAAACAGCCAGTGACCCAGCATGATGCCAAGGAAGGTCAGCGGCACCGGCGTTAAGATCACCAGCGGCAGGCGGAACGATCCGAACTGTGCCACCACAAGGATATAGATGCCTAATAGTGCCACGCCGAACGCAGCCCCCATATCGCGGAAGGTGACCCATGTGACCTCCCATTCGCCGTCCCACAGCAGGGTGGTTACGCTTTCGTCAGTTGGCATGCCGTTCAGGCTGATCACGGGTTTTTCCATGTCCGACCAATCCATTTTGTCCAGCTCCTCGGCCACGGCCAATATGCCGTAGAGCGGCGCCTCGAACTGACCAGCCATTTCGCCCATTACCATTTCGGCATAGCGTCCGTTGTGGCGGAAAATCGGGTATGATGCGCGTTCCTCGGATATGGTCACCACGTCGCCCAGCTCGACCACACCACGATCTCCTGGCAATACGTTGGCGGGTACGGGGGTCGCCATCAGGCGCTCGTCAATCACGCGGTCGCTGCGGTCACGACCGACCACAATCGGGATCGGTTGGCGGCCCTGTCCACGGTGTGAATAACCCACGGTGATCTGGCTGTTCAGCAGGCGCAATGTGTCCAGCGCGTCGCTTTCCTGAACGTGGTAAAACTCTAGATCATCAGGCGATAGATCGGCCCGCATCCGGCGGGGCTGTTCACCAAAGCTGTCATCGACATCGACCACATAAGGCACGGCCTCAAATGCCTTGCGAATGCGGCGTGCAGCCTCGCGGCGGATGTCGGCGTCGGGGCCGTAAACTTCGGCCAATAAGGTGGCGATCACCGGCGGGCCGGGGGGCGGTTCAACCGTTTTGATGTTGGTGCCCGGCGGCACGTCCATTTCGGTCAGCAATTCGCGCAGTTCCAGCGCGATCTCGTGGCTGGAGCGTTCCCGTTCGTCTTTGGCCTCCAAATTGATCTGCACATCGCCCAATTCAGGCGACTGGCGTAGGAAATAGTGGCGCACCAACCCGTTGAAGTTAAACGGCGAAGCGGTGCCGGAATAGGTTTGCACTGATACGACTTCGTGCAGCCCCAACGCGATACGCGCTGCCTGTTGCGCCACGGCGTCTGTGGCTTCGACCGATGCGCCCTCGGGCAGGTCGATCACAATATTGAGTTCGGATTTATTATCGAATGGCAGCAGTTTGACCGTTACATCGCGGGTGTAAATCGCGGCGAGCGAGCCGAAGGACGCCACGATAACAACCAGCAGAAATGTCAGGCTGACTGCTTTGGATTTCAACAAGGGGCGGGCAACGATGGTGTATAGTTTGCCCAACCGCCCACCTGCTTCGGCGTCTTCGTCGTGGTGCATTTCGGCGTTGCCCGCGACCTTCATCATCAGCCAAGGGGTGACCATCACGGCGACAAAGAAGCTGAAGATCATCGCGGCGGAAGCATTGGCTGGGATCGGGCTCATGTATGGCCCCATCAGGCCGGATACAAACAACATCGGCAACAGCGCGACCACCACGGTCAGAGTGGCAACGATGGTCGGGTTGCCGACCTCGGCCACCGCTGCAATCGCGGCACCCATGCGGCTTTGACTTTTGCGTTTCAGGCCCCAGTGGCGGGCGATATTTTCGATCACCACAATGGCGTCGTCCACCAGAATACCGATGGAAAAGATCAGCGCGAACAGTGATACGCGGTTCAGGGTGTAGCCCATCAACCACGCGGCAAACAGCGTCAGCAAAATGGTCATCGGGATCACGGCGGCGACCACGATGGCCTCGCGCCAACCGATGGCAATCAGCACCAGTGCGACGATTGAAACGGTGGCAAGGCCCAGGTGGAACAGTAATTCATTTGCTTTTTCATCCGCCGTTTCGCCGTAATCACGGGTCACTTCGACGTCTATACTGTTGGGGATCAGGTTTCCCTCAAGGCTCTCGACCTTGTGGAGGATCGCCTCGGCCACCATCACCGCATTGGCGCCAGCGCGTTTGGCCACGGCCAATGTGACCGCAGGCATACGCTCGATGTCATGATCACCAACGCGGTGCAGCGTGGAAACATGCACCTCGTCCAGATCAGTGACAAAGCTAACGTCGGCCGCATCGCGTACGTAAACCGGACGGCCATCGCGCGAGGTTAGTTTCAGGTTGCCGATCTGGTCGGGGGTCGAGAGGGTACCGCCCAAAATCAGGCTAATCTGCTCGCCGCCATCGCGCACGGTTCCGGCAGGCGATGCCGAATTTGCGCCCTTCACCTTGCCGACCAGCTGTTGCAGCGTCACGCCGTAAAGTGCGAGTTTTTCGGGGTTTGGCGCAACACGCAGCGCCTCTCCGGTTTCACCGACCATATAGGTCAGCCCGACGTTGTCGATTTTGTTGATCTCGGATTCAACCTCGCGCACGATACGGGTCAGATCGTTGGCGGTCATCGCGTCTTGGCCGGATTTGGGCGAAAACGTTAGCGTAACAATCGCCACGTCATTGATGCCGCGCCCCACCACCAATGGTTCGGGAATGCCGACAGGGATGCGGTCCATATTGGCGCGCAGTTTGTCGTGGACGCGCAAAATTGCGGTTTCGGATTCAACCCCGACAATGAAACGTGCGGTGACCATCACCTGATTGTCGCGGGTCAGGGAATAGACATGCTCGACCTGATCAATGCCTTTGACGATGGCTTCTAACGGCTCGGTGATCAGTTTCACCGCGTCTTCGGCCTTTAGGCCCGCCGCCTCGATGTGGATGTCGACCAAGGGCACCGAGATTTGCGGCTCTTCCTCGCGCGGCAGGCTAACCAGTGCGATCATGCCGACGGCAAAGGATGCCAGCAGCAGCAGCGGGGTTAGCGGTGAGGCGATGAATTTGCGGGTCAGTTGGCCAGCAATGCCCAGCGCGCCGACCTGTCCGGTGTGGTTATCACTCATGATCGGTCACCAGCGCATCACCAGCAGTGACGCCGGTCAGAACCTCGAGCCAGATTTCACCGTCACGCGTCACTTCGGCCCCCAGAACCACAGCGCGGCGCATCGTATCGCCATTCACTTGGACCGTCACAAAATCAATGCCGCCCTGCATGGTGATGGCCGATTGCGGCACCATCAGCGCTGTGCGCTCACCCACTGGCAGGCGCACGGGAACGCGCCGCCCAATGAAACGGTCATCAAGGCCCGTGACCTCGACATCGGCCAACACACGGCCACCTTTGATCTGGGGATAGATTTTGGCAAGCCGACCGGTCTGGCCCTCGCCGATCACGATTTCATCGCCCTCATTCAAGGCTGTCGCATGGCGTTCAGGCACCGACAGACGCAGGAAAACACCGCCGCCGCCGATCACCGCAATGCCTTCGCCAGGAGTGATAACCGACCCTTTTGCAGGGGGCACGGACAGTACGATGCCTGCTTCGGGGGACAGAACCTCGCCTTCGGCCACTTGTTGTTTAATGACCAGTTGCTGCGCCTCGACCCCGCGTATTTCACCATTCAGAACATCGACTTGCGATTGCAGCTGGCTCAGGCGTTGCGTGGTGATAGTGCCGCGCTGGATTAACGCCTCGCCGCGCACCAGATCTTCGGCAGCGGTTTTCAGGCGGGCCTGAAGCGCGCTGATCTTGGCATCTAGTGCGGCCAGCTGAAACTCCAGCTTGTCGTCTTTGACCAAGGCAATCCGCTGTCCTTCGGTGACGATATCGCCTTCGCTTACGTCCAGCTCGACAATCGTGCCGCCAATGCGGGCGCGGGCCGGAATGCGGTCACGGGTTTCAACCACGCCGTAGACGGCCTTCCATTCGGTGATCGGCTGCGGGGTAAGCGTGATGGTTTCGCTGTGGGCAATATTTGCACCAAGCAAGGCAATGATTAGGGGCAGGGTGAGTTTCATATCGGGTGTCCTTTTGCCAGTTCAACAGCAGAATGGGTCTATCTTGGGGCAGGGAAGCCAGTATTGGAAGGGCTGAATTCTTAATACATTCGTATTTATGAATGTGTTTATCAAACAAGATTTATCAAGTAAACCCATGAAATTCGGGCCACCATATACGGCAGTCTGGTGAATGGGCGATGAAAATATAATGAATTAAGTCACCGAGAGAGAAGGGCCACCTGATTTTGGGGATGGAAATCATTCAGGATTATGCGTATCTCGTTCTCGCGTGGCTCCGTGGCTCAACTGGATAGAGCAGCCCCCTCCTAAGGAAATGATCCACTCATGAAATCAATCACTTAAAGACAAAAATGGTTATAAATCAAAATATTATGACCCAATAATTCCAACGGCTTAGAATTATTACTTGGCGAATAATTGGCGAAGCAATAGAGTGAGTCAAGTATCGCTTGGAGGTATAGTTGTGGGAAAGAATTCAAGATACGATGAGAAAGAGGTGTTTAGCGGTCAAATCTTGCTTTTTAGGCGGAAGTTCAATGGAAAGGAAAACCCTTTCTGGCAAGCAAAAATTAAGGTCCCTTCGTCTAAGGGCCACATGACTATTTCGACGAGGTCTAAATATCCTGATGAAGCCGAAAGAATAGCGATCCAACATTTTCGGAAAGCTGAAGCCAGAACACAAAGCGGTTATCCCTTAAAGCAAGTTACTTTTGAAAGAGCTGCCAAAGAATACGGGGATTGGAAGGGCCAGCAATATATGACTGGCAGGTGTAGCAAGGAAATACTCGACTATCACAAAGTGATATTGAGGAAATCCCTAGTCCCATTCTTTTTGGGCAAGTACCTACATAAGATTACAAGCTATGATATCGAAGAGTATCAGGGGCAGAGACAAAATTTTGGAACGAAGAAGGGAAAACGAGCAAGTCCCGCAACATTAAACCGAGATAACGCAGTTATTCGTGCTGTCTTCAAATATGCTAAACAGAAGAAATACATTACAGATATCCCAATAATTGATAATATAAGCGCATTTGCACAGCGACCGTCATTCACAACAAAAGAAGCTGAAATATTCAAAGAAAAGCTAG
>CAYYOF010000131.1:0-5226 GCA_964473185.1 uncultured Marinosulfonomonas sp.
GGCCAAGCTCGCGCACCATATCCCCCGCGCCGGGGGCCTCGATCTTGATCACATCTGCGCCAAAATCTGCCAGCAATGTCGCCGCAAGAGGGCCGGCAACGACGTGCCCCAACTCTATGATGCGAATATTCTGCAGGGGGCCGTCTGCCATCAGCTTAACACTCTCACGATTCTGGTTGGAAATAATCTAACAGGCATTAGATTTTAAGCAAGAGTTAACCCTCTGCAACATCGCGTTTGCTATGATGCACGAGTTCCACAGCCAACGCCCTCGCGAAAATCCTATGTTCCGACCGCACGAAGTAGCCCCTCTTGTGCGACTGAAGCGACCAACTTGCCTTCCTGGCTATAGATAGAGCCACGGTTGAAGCTGCGTTCGGTTCCGGCAAACGGGCTGTCCATGGAATAAAGGTGCCAGTTTTCAAACTGTACCGGCGCATGGAAATACAAGCTGTGATCCAGGCTGGCGGTCATCACTTTGTTCTGAAACCACGTTAACCCATGCGGACGCAATGACGACCCCAGCAGTTCCAGATCAGAAGCATAGGCCAGCACACAATGCTGGATTCTGGGGTCACACCCGCGCGCGGCCTGCATACGAAACCACAGGCTATGGCGATCATCCATGGGTGCTGGCGCAATGAAATCACGCGGCGCGACCTCGTGAATTTCGATCGGACGGGCACGCACAAAATCGTGGCGCAAGGGTTCGGGAATCCTGTCCACCGCCGCCGCGCGCAGTTCCGCACGGTTCAGCAGGCCATCGGGGCCCTGAACATCAGGCATTGGGTGTTGGTGTTCCCAGCCGTCCCTTGGCAGGTGGAATGATGCAATCATGTTGAAAATCTGCTTGCCCTGCTGCAGGGCAACCACGCGGCGGGTGGTAAAAGTGGCCCCGTCGCGATCCCGCTCGACCTGATAGTCCACCGAAAATTCCGGATTGCCGGGGCGCAGGAAATAGGCATGCAGCGAATGGCACGGGCGATCATCCGGCACCGTCAGATAGGCGGATGCCAAAGCCTGCGCAATCACATGGCCACCAAAAATTCGGGTGCTGGTTTCACCCCCCACTCCAATGCCACGAAACAGGTCATCCGTCACCGGAACAACATCCAGCAGATTCAGCAGTTCATTTGCGGCATCAGTCATTTTACGGGCTTTCACTAAGCGTCAATGGATCGGGCGATGCGTTCTTTCATGATCTCGTTAGTACCGCCGTAGATCATCTGAACACGGCCGTCGGCATACATGCGCGCGATGGGGTATTCCATCATGAAACCATAGCCGCCAAACAATTGCAGGCATTCATGCACTACCTCGTTCTGGGTCTGGCTGCCCCAACAGGTTAGCGTTCGGAACGCGCACTTGTTTAAAGAACAGCTCGGCCGTGTCGCTGCCCTTCATGCCCAGTTTCTTGACGTTGCGCCACCGCCGGAACCCCTGAGCGCCAACAACGCGACAGAAATCGCGCTTTACGATGCCTGCCTCTGCCCATTTTTCAATATTCGGTGCAAGTCCATCGGCAAACAGTTTATGCGCCGTGTTCGAAAATATCCGGTGTTCATCTTCGACCCAGGGGGCGGTTTCGGCTAAAAGGCTCATGGTTGATCTCCTGACCGGAAATTAATGCTCCGAATTATCCAGTGTATCGACAAATCGCACATATCCGTCCATCGGTTCACGTTCCGAAACAAAGCTGTTTTCGGGTGCGCCCATATCCGCCACCCCCAGCGCCACGCCGCAGACCACCATTTCTTCGGCTGGAATGGACAGTCTTTTCTGGATAATTTCATGGTAGCGGGCAAAGGCCTGTTGCGCGCAGGTATCCAGCCCGAAGCCGCGTGCCGCCAGCATCAGGGTTTGCAGGAACAGCCCGATATCCAGCCACGAGCCCAGCTCCAATCCGCGCTCTATGGTGACGAACATGCCCACAGGCGCGTCGAAAAACCGAAAATTTCTTGCATGTTGTGCCTTCATTCGATCCTTTTCGCCCTTTGCAATCCCCAACGCCCCATACAACCCCCAGCCGTTCGCACGGCGGCGCGATTGATAGGGTTCAGGCCAGCGGGTCGGCGCATAGGCGTACTCCTCGCTGTAATTGGCATCCGTCAAAAAGGCGGTCTCGATCTCATCGCACAGCCGATCGCGCGCGGCACCACGCACCACATGCACTTTCCACGGTTGGGTGTTGGTGCCACTCGGGGCACGGCTGGCCAGTTCAAGCAATTCGCGGATGGTTTGGTCAGGCACCAAATCGGATTTGAAGGCACGTATGGAATTGCGTGTCCGAATGGCATCAAACACGGTTTGGGCAGGGTTTGGCCGGATCATCAGGATACTTTCTTCAAGACAAAATTCAACATATTGGATTCAAAGGTCACGGGCTGATCCACCGGCGCATGAGTCTGCCACGTTTTGGCAATCTGTTCCTCAATGGCAGGGGTGATCCGGCCTTTCAACCACTGCAGGTTCATCCAGCGTTCGCGGAATTCCGCCAGCGAGGCATGTTTGACGATACGGGGGACTCTCCTTTGCTCCACCAATAAAAACACACCAGAACCCTGCGCCCGCGCAATCGCCTCTAATGCCGCTGCGCGTTCTGGTCCTTCATCGTGAAACAGTTTCAGAATATCATTGAACGATCCGGCATATTCGGGTTCGGAAATATAGATATGCCCGCCCGGGCGCAGCACACGCGCAAATTCGCCAAATGCCGCGTCCATTTGTGAAATCGGCACATGGTGCAGCGATTTCATCATGACGATCACATCAAGGCTGGCCTCCGGCAAAGGCAGCGCCTCGGCCACACCTTCAATGAACCGCACGCCCTTAGTTTCGGAACCGGTATTGCGCCTGATCTGATCCCCGTCAGTATCCATCGCCGTTACGCTGGCCGCATTGGTTCTGCTCTCGATCCGGCGCGCAAACCACCCATCACCACAGCCCAGATCCAGCACATCCGCGCCGGACAGATCAATCGCTAGCGCAAAAAGGTCAAATTCGCTTGGCGGTTTGGGTTTCGTGTTCATGTTTCAGACTCCAAAAGCTGACGCGCCCGGTCTACAACGGGCAAGTCAATCAATTTTCCATCTAACCTGATCGCACCTTTTGCCCCTTCGGCATCAGCCGCAGTTACCACTTTTCTGGCCCATGTCACCTCCTCGGCAGAGGCCGCAAATCCACGATTTACTACGCCGACCTGTTTAGGATGGATGCACATTTTGCCACCAAATCCCAAACTTCTGGCGCGGGCGGTGTCCTGCTCCAGCACTGCCATGTCATCCAAATTGACGCAAACCCCATCAAGCGGGGCGACCAGACCCGCCATTGCCGAGGCCACGACGATTTGTGAACGCGCAAAAAGCAGACCTTCAACCTCGTCCCGGATGCCGGTATCCAGTTGAAAATCAACAGACCCGAACCCCAGTTGGGAAATGCCCTTAACCGCCGCCAGTTCGGCGACATTCCAAAGCCCCCGCGCGGTTTCGACAAGCGCGATGACCGGCAACGATACCGACAAAGCGCCAATAAAGGCGTTCATTTCCGTCACATCTTCAGCTTTGGGCAACATGACACTACCGATCCCCGGATTGGCCAGCAGGGTAATATCCTCTGTGTGCCATGGCGTGTCGCTTCCATTAATGCGCACAATGACCTGTGCCGTGCCCGAACCATCTTCTTGCAGCCACCGTGCAATATTGGCACGTGCCGCGTCTTTGGCTTCAGGTTGAACTGCATCTTCAAGGTCGATCACAATGGCATGGGCACCGCTGGCCATGGCACGGCCAAATCTCTCGGGTCGATCCCCGGGAACGAACAAGCAGGAATGGATCATAGGTGGTTCTCTCAGGATGTAGTTTCGTGTCGTTCGACCCGCAATGTATTGGAATAGCTGAAGCGTTTCGCTGGATACAGGTTTATGGCCACTTCGAAAATCTCGGACGTATCCAATAGATAATGTCGGGTGATTTTCAACGCGGGGTCACCGGTGGCTGCATTCAAAATCGCAGCCTCGTGGGCACTAAGACTGGTTGCTGTTATCTTTTGGCGTATTTCAAAGGTAGCAACGCCGTAACGTTGTTCGATCAGTTTGAATATCGCAACGCCAGACCCTTCAATGTCATCAAGCACCCCCCGGTACGCGCGTGCGACGTAAACATCCGTAAGCGACATCGGTAGCGGGTCCGCGTCCATCATACGTAGCCCGTGCAGTCTCAGCCAACTTTGCCCCGGCGCGCACTGAAGCAAGGCCGCCATTTGCGCGTCGGCTTCGATGTCAGATGTTTCCAGCACCTTCAGAACGATATCCTTTGCATATTTATGCAGGTCCGAAACCGTGTCGCCTGTCTGAATGTATCTCTGTGAAATGTTGTTGGATCTGACAGTGGTGCCCACACCGGCACGACGTGAAACCAACCCCATCATCTGCAAACGCCGAATTGATTCGCGGATTGTGTGGCGGCTGATATCGAATTGTTTGCACAGCTCGTGTTCGGTCGGCAAATTGGATCCAACTGGAAAGCGGCCGGAAACGATGTCTTCCATCAGCGCCTGAGCAACCACCGCATAGCGCGGGCTGCCCGGGGCGATGGATGAATGGCCTTTCTTTCCTTGCATAATACCGACTGCCTGCTTTGCTGATTGATACCTAAGAAACCTGACGGTTCACTAAGTCAAAATGTGCGCGTTGTCCGCCCCTATTTTTGGCGCGGGATTTTGCGGCATGTCTTCTCCGGGGCATCGTATCGGGCTTGCCAGAAGCCGAGTCCCCTCGCCGCCATTTTGTTTGGTCGCCACAATCAACCCCTGTTCGGCAACAAACGGGTTTTCAAGCGCCTGTGCAACATCGTTTACCGGTGCAATCGGCACATGGCCATTCAGACGCTTCAGCCAGTCGGCGGTCGATGCACCGGACAGGACCGCGTCCAGCTCTTGTGTCAGGAGGTCGCGATTTTTCAGGCGCGCGGCATAATCACAATAACGCGGATCGGTTTTCCATTCCGGCTTACCAATCCGGTCGGCCAGAACGCCCCAGAATTTTTCCTTGTTGCACATGATGAATAACCAACCGTCTGCCGTGCGATACAACTGGCTGGGGGTAAGCGACGGGTGCGCCGAACGCGGCGCGCGGCCAACCACGTCGCCCTCATTCAAATACCATGTGGCAACATAAGCAAGGTTATGCAGGGCCACATCGAACAGGCTGACGTCAATATCGCGCCCCTT
>CAYYOF010000132.1:0-5063 GCA_964473185.1 uncultured Marinosulfonomonas sp.
AACTGAATCGCAGATCGCCGCTTCAAGCGTAAGGTGGGAGCGGGACAACGCTTACTTATGATTTGATCCAACCCTCGACATTTTGCGCAGTGGGCACGCTGCCGGAATGCACCACGGCCTCGTTCAGCACGACGCCCGGGGTCGACATCACGCCGTAGCCCATGATCGCACCCATATCGGTGACTTTTTCGATCTCGACAGCCACGCCCATCTCAGCGGCTTTGGCGGTGATCAGATCGGCGGTGGTGGCGCATTTTTTGCAGCCCGAGCCGAGAACTTTGAAGTGTTTCATTCGGTTTTCCTTAGGTTAAAAGCGCGTTGAACAGATATCCAACGCCGATGAAAGCGACAAACAGGATGCCGGTGAAAGTGGCGATCAGTTTTGGTTTTAACACTTTGCGCAGGATGATCATTTCCGGCAGCGATATGGCGGCGACCGACATCATCAGCGCCAGAACGGTGCCGATGGGAACACCTTTGGCCATCAATGCCTCGACAATCGGGATCACGCCGGTGGCGTTGGAGTAGAGCGGGATGCCGACCATAACAGCGGCGGGAACGGCCAGCAGGTTATCGGCCGAGGCGTATTTCAGGAAGAATTCTTGTGGCACGAACCCGTGCAGGGCAGCGCCCAAACCAATGCCGACCAGAACATAAATCCAGATGCGGCCAACGATTTCCTTAACCTGACCCCAAGCGTAATCAAGCCGCTGTTTGAAGGTGGTTGCGCCCTGTTGCAGCCCTGTTTCACCCATGCGGATTTTCCAGACGTATTCCTCGACCCATTTTTCCAGTTTGAAAAACTCGATGATCAGCCCGCCAACGATGCCGACGGTCAGCCCTGCTGCTACGTATAGTGCGGCGACTTTCCAACCGACAGCAGCGGCCAGCACCACGACGGCGACCTCGTTGATCATTGGTGATGCGATCAGGAATGACATGGTGACGCCCAGCGGGATGCCTGCCTCAAGAAAGCCGATGAACAGCGGCACCGAGGAGCAAGAGCAAAACGGTGTGACCGCGCCAAGGCCGACGGCCATCGGGTAGGACACGGCGCGCGAGCGGCCCGCCACAACTTTGCGCACCCGTTCCGGTGTGAGCATCGAGCGGAAAAAGCCGATGGCAAAGATAACTATTGTGAGCAGGAAGAAGATTTTGGTGACATCTTCGATAAAGAAATGCACCGCTTCGCCCAAGGGCGTGTCGGGCGTTAGCCCCAGAATGCCATAGGCCGACCAATCGGCGAGACGGGTGAATAGTTCAAACATCGGGTGTCCTATCTGGCTTAAGCAGCGGTGCTACGTTTGGGGCGGTTTTGCATATTGTGCAGACGCATGGTGTCCTGTTTCAGAACCGGCTCGGCCTTGATTCCGGTCAGGGCGGCGGTGATGACCTGTTGCTGCCATGCAGGCAGGGACGGATTTAGGTGATAGAACATCCACTGGGCATCACGCCGCGAGGTCAGCAGACCGGCATCGCGCAGTGCTGCAAGGTGGCGCGATATCTTCGGTTGGGACAGATCGAGCGCTGCAACAAGTTCGCATACGCAGAGTTCGCCCTGATCCTGTATCAGCGCCAAGGCCCGCAAGCGGGTCTGGTCGGCCAACATTTGAAAGATTTCGATTTGTTTCATAACAGTGTATATGCGCTAAAGTGGATATGCAGTCAAGCGTATATTCGATTTGACATATATTCAGTACGGTCAATTGCCATACCACTTAGGGGGCAATGAAATTCACGCCGGGGATGCGCTCGATTTCATAGAGATCTTGCTCGTAACGCTTGGTCATTTCGTCAACTGTCTGCTGGGTCCAGCCTGGCACATCCAGTTCGTCCTCAAGTGCGTCATCAATAGCGAATTTATCCAGAAATGCGGTGATGATCCGCCCCAGTTGCATTTGCGTTTTTGGGGGGTGCGTTTGCAGATAGGTGTTATAGCGCTGAATCCCGTCGGCGGTCATGATTTCGGCCAGCAGGTCTGTTTCGCCGTCAAATGCCACCGTCGGGGCAAGACCGGTCATACCCCGCATCAAGGTTGACCAGATCATCGGGGTGTCCTCATTACACCAGACGGTCAACGGGGCGTCGGGGGCGGAGGCGCGAATGGTGTGGACCAGAGAGGACCAGTTCACATTTTGGGGCGAAACACCGCGCATGAATTCGTCAAAGGCTATATCCTTGGTGCGTGCAAATACGGCGGGGATAAATGAGGCGGGGTTTCGCACGGCCAAGTGGAATTCAACATTTGCGTTTGGAAACAGGCTGGTCAGGCCGGTGATCCGGCTCATTGCGTTGCCATACAGGGTCTGGTTGGTGAAAACCCACGGCGCGAAGGTTAGAAAATCTTCGGCGGACAAGATCAGACGTTCAAGGTGGTCGGCATCGGTGATGGTTTTTATCAGGGTGGCCTCGGCCCCCGCTGCCGGTTTTGCCCCCTCCAGTGATTTAAGCGTTTGGCGGATCAATTTGCGATACCGGCTGGGGCCGGGAACAATAACACCGTGCTGTTGCAAGGTGTCGCGGTTCTTGAGCAAGGATTTCAACAGTCGGTCTTCGTCTGTGCAATGGGCCCCGATGTGAAATACTACCTGCATATTGCCTGTCTCGTTATTTGAACTACCTGCGGGTAATATACGGGGATTTCTGGACAGATAAACCTGTTTCGGCTAGGTGCTTTGGAATGACTGACCAAAACACTCAAGCACCCGAGCTGCGAAGGGCGTCCCGCAAGCACCCTTTGCGACCTGATTTATGGTCGGCAGGGGCGTTGTTTATTGCGTTTCTGGTGATCTTGCCGATTGCGTCGGTGGTGTGGATTGCCTTTCATCCGGTTGAAAACATCTGGCCGCACCTGCTGGCCACAACCTTGCCACGCTACCTGACCAATTCGCTGGTGATGATGCTGTCGGTCGGGGCGCTGTCGGCGATGATTGGCGTCGGGGCGGCGTGGCTGGTGGCGATGTATCGCTTTGCCGGCGTGCGCTGGCTGGAATGGCTGCTGCTGTTCCCTTTAGCAATTCCCGCCTATGTCGGGGCCTATGCGCTGGTGGATTTTCTGGAATATGCGGGGCCGGTGCAAACGATGATGCGGGATACGTTCGGCTGGGCCACATCGCGCGATTACTGGTTTCCTGAAATCCGGTCGCGCGGGGCGGCCATTCTGGTGATGTCGCTGTCGTTATATCCCTACATCTATTTGCTAACCCGTTCGGCGTTCCGCGAACAATCAGGCAGCACATATGATGTGGCGCGGGCCTTGGGGGCAGGGCCGCTTAAACGGTTCTGGCGGGTTGGTCTGCCATTGGTGCGTCCGGCGATTGCGGCTGGGGTGGCGATTGTGATGATGGAGACTGTTAGCGATTTTGGTACGGTCGAATTTTTCGCGGTGCAAACCCTGACCACCGGTATCTTTAGCGTCTGGCTGGAGGCCAACAACGCAGGGGGTGCGGCCCAGATTTCGGGCATCGTTCTGCTGCTGGTGTTGCTGCTGGTCGGGTTGGAGAAAACCAGCCGTCGTAACCAGCGGTTCCACGAGGGGGCGCGGCGCGCCCAGCCGGTTGAGCGGATTACCTTGCGCGGCATGCGTAGCGGGCTGGCGATGCTGTTTTGCCTGATGCCGTTTTTGGGTGGCTTTGTGTTGCCGACGGCTGTGATGATGAGCCACGCGCTGCGCAACACCCAATACTGGACCAACCCGAATTTGGGCCGCGCGTTGTGGAACTCGGTCACCGTTGGCGGTGGCGCGGCTGTTATCACGGTGCTCGGCGCGGTGTTTCTGGTTTATGGTGTGCGCCTGACCGGACGGCGGATCCCGCGCCTGATCCTGCCGCTGACCACCATCGGGTATGCGGCCCCCGGTGCGGTGCTGGCGGTAGGCATCCTGATCCCGATGGCCGCTGCCGACCACGCGCTGGCGGATTTCGTTGAATGGCTAACGGGGGCGGATATCGGACTGGTGATGACAGGTTCGGGCTTTGCCATCGTGTTTGCCTATGGCGTGCGGTTCTTTGCCATTGCGCAAGGGGCTGCGGACGGGGCGATGGGGCGGATATCGCCCAGCTTGCCAATGGCGGCGCGATCCTTGGGGCGCACGGCGGGCGGTACATTGCGCACGGTCTACGCGCCCTTGATCCGCGGCTCGCTGCTGACGGCGCTGCTGTTGGTGTTTGTCGATTGCGTCAAGGAGCTGCCCGCAACCCTGCTGCTGCGCCCGTTCAACTATAACACCCTGTCGACGCTTGTGTACGAGCAGGCATCGCTGGAAAACATTGGCGAAGCCTCGCCCGCCGCATTATTGGTGATTGGCGTGGGGATGTTGGCGGTATTACTGTTGGCCAGAAGCAACAGATAGGCCTGCGGACAAAGGTATGGCAAAATGATTGTTTTCAGGGCTTGCGTGATGCGCACCTACCGCGTAAATCAGCCCAAGTGCCCCTATAGCTCAGCTGGTAGAGCAATTGATTTGTAATCAATAGGTCCGCGGTTCGAGTCCGTGTGGGGGCACCAATCATTCATATAACGCATTGAAAATAAAAGATTATTAGACTTGGTGTATTTTCGGCCCACCTTTTGGGCCACCCTGAAAATTGCCCTGCGTTTCGTGTGCCATTGGTGAACATACCGTCCCTCTTTTCAGCCAGTAGTCAATTGTGATTCCAACGGATACACTCAACCCACCTAGGTAGGCGATGTGTTCCTGATACTTTGCGGTGCCACCTGGCTCCATCAACTCACGCAGGGTGTGGATGGTCGCGTCAGGGATATGGAACATTATCCTCTTGCGGATTATTCAGAGCCTCGAATAAATTTTGACGGTTACTATAACGATATAGAAAAAACTTATAATTTTTATGGCCAGCCGGATTTCTTAACGATCGGGCAATGGTACGACGATAGAAACGCTTTTAACTCCGTGCAAACCACAGCTAAAATTTCCTTCGGCTCCCCTGATTGGGGCACAGGCTCAGGTTTCATCGCGCCATCTTCGTCCACCCCCCTCACATTTGGGTTAGCGATGCGCGATTGATGCAGTTTAGTGGTGCGTGATTTGGCGAATATCGGAT
>CAYYOF010000133.1:0-5000 GCA_964473185.1 uncultured Marinosulfonomonas sp.
ACCGGCGTGCCGATTTGCACGATCTCGCCGTCCTGCATCACCACCACCTGATCGGCAAACGTCATTGCCTCGGTTTGGTCGTGGGCACATAGATCATCGTGGCACGCACCCGATGATGCAGCTCTTTCAGTTTTGAGCGCAGCTTCCATTTCAGATGCGGATCAATCACGGTTAGCGGTTCGTCAAACATCACCACATTCACGTCATCACGCACCAGCCCGCGGCCCATTGATATCTTTTGTTTGTTGTCCGGTGACAGCCCAGCGGCACGCAGCTTTAGCATATCGCCGATTTCCAGCATCTCGGCGATTTCATTCACGCGCTTATCGACGGTTGCTGCATCCACACCGCGATTGCGCAGCGGAAAGGCAAGGTTGTCGTAAACCGTCATCGTGTCATAGATCACCGGAAACTGGAAAACCTGCGCGATGTTGCGCTGATCTGGCGGCAGATCGGTAACATCGACATCATCAAACAGGATACGCCCCTCGGACGGGGTGAGCAGCCCTGAAATGATGTTCAACAGCGTCGTTTTCCCGCAACCCGATGGCCCCAGCAATGCATATGCCCCGCCATCTTCCCACGTCAGGTCGATTTCCTTTAATGCGTAATCCTCCGGCACCTTCGGGTTCGGGTAATAGCTGTGCCGCAGATTTGAAAGTGTGATTTTTGCCATGCCTTACCCCCCTTATGCCACGCGCTTGCCATCGGCTGCGAAATAGAAACACTTGGACGTGTCCATGAAAAAAGTATGGTCTTCACCAATGCGATAAGAGGGCACACCGCGGGACAGCGACACCCATTTGCTATCCCCAATCTGGAAATGCGCAGAGCTGTTGGAACCGCTAAGTTCTGTCACCTGCACACGTCCGGTCAGCGCAACGGCGTCGTCCAGATGGCGCAACGGGGAAACATGGACCGGCCGAACCGCAACGGTATAATCGCCGTCCTTTAGCCCCAGCGCATCGCCGGTTAGCGGCCAGCGCGTATTGTCATTCAATACGGCCTGATTGCCCTGCTTGCTGATCACGGATGAATTAATCGGTGGGTCGGAAAACACGGCGGCCGATACCAGATCATGCGGGGCACGATAAATGTCAGCGGTCGGGCCAAACTGGGTGACATGACCGTCGTTCATCAGCGCGGTGTAGCCGCCCAACAGCAAGGCCTCTTCCGGTTCGGACGTGGCATAAACCACCACCGCACCACGTCCGGCAAACAGTTCGGGCAACTGGTCGCGCAATTCTTCGCGCAGTTTGTAGTCAAGGTTGGCCAGTGGTTCATCCAGAAATACCGCCTTGCTTTCCTTGGCTATCGCACGCGCCAGCGCAGTGCGCTGCTGTTGCCCGCCGGATAATTCATGCGGTCGGCGGTTCAGCATCGGGCGCAATTGCAGAATGTCGGCAGCTTCTTCTACCCGTCCCTGAATTTCGGGTTTGGCCATGCCTGCCACCTTTAGCGGTGATGCGATATTATCGAAAACCGTCATATGGGCATAGTTGACAAAGAACTGGTGCACAAAACTGATATTGCGCTTTTGCGTCGACAGGCGGGTGACGTCCTGCCCATCCATGAAAATCTGGCCGCTGCTAATTTTATCCAGACCAGCCATCAGCTTGATCAACGAGGTTTTTCCAGCGCCGGTTTCGCCGAGCAGGACGTTGAAATGTCCCGGCTCAAGGCGCAGCGTTGTTTCTTTGATATGGGTAACCGCGCCGATGCGTTTGGTGATGCTTTTTAGTTCAAGCGTCATTTTTATCTTCCTCAATGCGGCGGGTAATTTGGTTATTTGCATCCGAGGCCCCACATGGGGCCCCGGACAGTTCGGCTTGCAAGAACCAAGCCAGTCAGGGAGGCAATTAGTTGGCTGCCCAGCGCGCAACAAGGTCGTCATAGTTGACCGTGATGCCTTGCGGTTTCTCGTTCTCAAGCGGTGGTTTGGCCCCACCATTTGCAAACCAGAACTCGGCGCTTTTTTCCTCGTTCAGACGTGGACCACAACCACCATAAACATTGGCGGCCTCGTCCACGGCCTGCATGCGGGCCATGGTGATGTCCATTTCCTCGGCCAACCGGTCCATCGCTTGTTGTGGTGTAAACGCACCCGAGTTCACGTCGCCAATTTGCTGCCACCAGATTT
Source organism: uncultured Marinosulfonomonas sp. (assembly GCA_964473185.1). Lineage (GTDB taxonomy): Bacteria > Pseudomonadota > Alphaproteobacteria > Rhodobacterales > Rhodobacteraceae > Profundibacter. Next base: position 2,141 of record CAYYOF010000133.1, read on the forward strand.
GGGCCAGCTTTGGATAATCAGGCACGTTAATACCCGTTGGCGACCATGCAACACGGTCAGGCGAGCGGTAGAATTCCACCAGACCACCCAGTTTTGGCGCACGTTCGCTAAAGCTCTCGTGGTTGACCGAGCTTTCCCGAATGAAGGTCAGACCAACATGGGATTTCTTCACGTCCACCGTTTTGGACACCACGAACTGGGCATATAGCCAAGCCGCTTTGGCACGATCAACGGGTGTGGATTTCAGGATCGTCCAAGACCCCACATCCTGATAGCCGACCTTCTGGCCTTCTTCCCAATAGGGTCCATGCGGGCTGGGGGCCATCCGCCACAGCGGTGTACCGTCAGCGTCAACCGTATTGTTGCCCTCGGATTGCGGTTTCACCATATCTGCGGTGAAAGCCGTGTACCAAAAGATCTGTTGTGCCACGTTGCCTTGGGATAGCGCTGGCAAGGATTGGTAGAAATCAAACGATGCCGCACCGGGTGGTGCATAGGCCCGCAGCCATTCGTCCCATTTGCGGATCGCATAGACCGCAGCCGGACCATTAGCCGCCCCACCGCGTGAAACGGACGCACCAGCCGGGTTACAAGACCCCGCTTCCATGCGAATGCCCCACTCGTCAATCGGCACACCGTTCGGCTCGCCTTTGGAGCCAGCGCCCGCCATTGACAGCCACGCATCGGTCATCCGCCAACCCAGATCAGGCGCACGTTTACCGTAATCCATGTGACCATAGATTTCTACGCCGTCGATTTCTTTCACGTCTTTTAAAAAGAATTCGGCGATGTCCTCATAGGCGGACCAGTTCACCGGCACACCCAGATCATAGCCGTATTTGGCCTTGAATGCGGTTTGCAGGTCTTCGCGGTCGAACCAGTCTTTGCGGAACCAGTAAAGGTTGGCAAACTGCTGATCCGGCAATTGGTAAAGGTCGCCATCAGGTCCGGTGGTAAATTGAGTGCCAATAAAGTCAGCCAGATCAAGGCCCGGATTGGTGAGATCGCTTGCCTCGCCTGCCATCCAGTCGGTCAGATTATAGGCAAGTTGCAGACGCGAATGCGTGCCGATTAGATCGCTGTCATTGACATAGGCGTCATACAGGTTCCGGTTGGTTTGCACCGCCTGCACCACTTCACCTTCGCCCAAAATCTGGTGATTAACCTTAATTCCGGTGATCTCTTCAAACGCCTTGGTCAGCACCTCGGATTCGTAGGAATGGGTTGGAATACCTTCGGATAAAACATTGATTTCCATTCCCGAAAACGGTGCTGCTGCCGCAATGAACCAGTCCATTTCAGCCAACTGTTCTTCTTTGCTGAGCGATGATGGCTGGAATTCTTGATCAATCCATTTTTGTGCTGCAGCCTGATCGGCAAAGGCGCCATTTGACCCCGCAATGACGGCTGTTACCGCGACTGCGGAAAGCAGATATTTATACATCTAATTTCCTCCCTGTTATTGAAAAATCTTTTTATCTCATCGACCCGTGCCGATGAATTAATAGTCATCAAGGGAATGCAATCTATCAAACTAAATGTTTAGTAATAAGATATTTATCTAATAAGCAATTGTAATATAATGATTATTATCTCTTTCAATCTAAGGCTTCTGTTTGTCGGATACAGGGGTACATGGCCTCTGGAATACAATATTTCTTCAGTAATATCCTGCTCGGCAGGTGATTCTCGAATATTGATAATATTGTCCATTATTTTGGAATGCCAAAGTTGCAAGAACGTTTGATACAATTGCTAGAGGCCGTTGCCGACTCTTGTCAGCCGGCCAGTTGTCTGATGTCAGCGCCTATGGGTCCAAATAGCGCCATTTGCTAAGAGAGTGTTTCTGGTCGACCGCAAGGGCAATATCCGCAATATTTACGGTCTGGATCTGATTGATCCCCGCCTGTTGATGACAGATATTGAAACGCTGCTGCTTGAGGATGGAACACTATAATCCATGCGCCGGTTGCCAAAATAACCCTGTTTGCATTGAGCATTTTGATAGCGCATCCCGCATATTCTGAAACCTGTTCAATAGACAAAAAAACTGGGCCGATCAGGCGTTGCTGCGTAGTGTGACAAAGCAACTTGGCCTGCCCGACACACCACATCCGGCAGACAACCCGCCGACTGTTGAAAAGATAGAGCTTGGGCAAAAACTATTTTTTGATCGACGGCTGTCTATCAACGAGACCATGTCCTGTGCGATGTGCCACATTCCGGAGCAGGGGTTCGCGGCGAATGAATTGAGAACGGCCATCGGGGTGGAAGGGCGCAGTGTGAAACGCAACTCGCCCACGGTTCTGAATGTCGGCTTTCTGGATGTGTTGTTTCATGACGGGCGGGATTTTTCGCTGGAAACCCAATACATCGCGCCGCTAACCTCGCGGGTTGAAATGGCCAACCCATCCGCAGGGTTTGTGGTTTCAATGCTGAATGATCTTGAGGACTATCAGCCCCTGTTCAATGCGGCCTTTAGCGCACCTGCATCGCTGGACCGGATCGGCATGGCATTGGGCAGCTATCAGCGCACGCTTGTGGCGGCTGGTACGGCGTTTGATCGCTGGCATTTCGGGGGTCAGCCCAATGCGATGACTGCACAACAAATTCAGGGTTTTGATCTGTTCGATGGCAAAGGTGGATGCACATCTTGCCACCTGATCGAAGAGGGTTACGCGATATTTACCGACCAGTTATTTCACGACACAGGATATGGTTGGCAGCGCGAGCAGGAACGGCAAAATCCGCCAAAAACTGTTCCAGTAGAATTGGCGCAGGGGGTGTTTGTCGATGTTGATTTTAGCGTCGTGCAATCTGTTGGTTTGGAAAAACAGTCGGACCTTGGCCGCTATGAGGT
>CAYYOF010000134.1:0-4711 GCA_964473185.1 uncultured Marinosulfonomonas sp.
TGGCTCCAATAGTCATAATTCTACGATAGAGGTGTTATATAGGCATGAAGAATGGCGTCCGTCTTTGTTTGGCTAAAATGCTAGGCTCGGGTGGAGTTGCGTTTGCTACCTTACTTTCAGCAGCAGAAAATATTGAGAAGTTCCTTCCTTGGAACGCAGCATTGTGGATGATTGTAGGGCCACTATTCGCCGCGCTTTGGGCGCTTGAGGTGCTCTGCGGGCCAGATCATGGAGAAAACGATGAGTGATATGAATAACAACCAGAAGACATTTTGTGCCGTATGTTTCTTCATTGGAATATTCGCACCATGGTCCTTACTCATTGGTGCGGCCATATTGGCCGTTCTAACCACATCAGATTACTGGGCGGCAACATCTGCCTACCTAGCCGCATCCGGCGTTGTCTGGATTGGTGTTGCTTACCTTACGGCCCGCGTCCTGAATAGACTGCGCCCCTAACCCCCACTACCCTTCACTAACCAACCAAAGCCCCGCCACTGAGCGGGGTTTTTCTTTGCGCGGGCAACATTAGGTGTTGGACTTACAATCTTGCTGTACCAGAACACCTTTACCGCTACAATTTAGGCTCCAGAAGCGTTTTGTAATTCGTGGGACACCTTCAACGTAACCCACTGAAACCGTTACGGCGTAATTGCAGTGTCATGGGACACATTGCTCTTGAAATCGTTGGGTTTAATCGACTAATTTTGCCCTCGTACGGGCTACCATCATGGCGTTATTCCCCTTCTTCAATCAATATTTCCATTTTGAGGCCCATCGTTTGGCAACAAAAAAGGCCCCCAACGGAGGCCCTTTCAAATGGTTCAGGGAATTTACCCCGACCCGCAGCATTCAAGCAGCTTTATTATTCGCAATCAAAGCAGCCAGTATCAACCAGCCAACCACCCGGACCGGCAATGTCGTCCGGCAACGCGAAAATCATCGCTTCGCGGATCGTAAAAACCGCCAGGAAGGCCATACCGATTTGGTCGAATGTAATTGTTGTAAGCCAGTTCATCGTCGTCTCCGATTCTTTATTCTTTGTTGTTTCAAAATGGTTTTGCCAAAGATTCGGGGCCAAACAATGACTGAAACAGGCCGAAATGCGTTCTTTGTATAAACATTAAGGCAAACCTGCGACGAAGAGTTCCCTTTTGCCATATTTCAATTGGCCATCCAGAGCATTGCGCCCCCTCACACAGCCCTACATCGCGCGTCCCAGCAAATCATTTGTGAACACCGTATAGCAGGCCCGCCCTTTGTTCTTTGAGGCATAGAGCGCCAGATCCGCGTCCCCCAGCATTTTGACGACATCGGGGGTTTGGTAATAATCCGACACGGTTGTGCCAATGCTCGCCGAAATTCGGCAGTGCTCGCCGTTAAATGCAATCGGCACTTCCATCCGCTTGATGATGCGGCCGGCAATGTCATTCAGTTTTTCAATATCGGTCAGCCGGTGGAACAACAGCACAAATTCATCGCCCCCCACCCGCGCCACCAGATCTTCATTGCGGGTTTCATCCACCAGAATTTTGGCAACCTCCAACAGCACATGGTCGCCCGCCGCGTGGCCCATCGTATCATTCACCGCCTTGAAATAATCCAGATCAATCTGCATCAGGCCAAACTTTTCATCCGCCTCGACAAACCGTTCCAACACATGATCCATCGCGCGCCGGTTTTTCAGCCCTGTTAATGTATCGGTATAGGCCTGTTCTTCGGCGGCGATCTTGGCACCTTGCAGTCGGGTGTTCAACTTGCGCGATTCCATCATCGCGGCCGATTTAGCCTCGAGCAGATAAAGCATTTCGACCGCCAGATCTGTTGCCGCAAAATCACCGATTGTCAGATCATAGATGCCAATGGCATCAACCACCGAAATCCCGAAGGACATATCCAGCAACAACCCGTCCGCAAGCGTCACGCCGACGGCCTTGAGCGTGGTTTGGTGGCCGTTTTGCACAGTCAGATGCAGCTTGGTCCCTTTTGCAGCGATAATATCGGCCACGGTGGTGGTGTTATGCGGGCGCTGCACGTCAAAGCAGTCAAAGAACAGCAGGCCGGACAAATCACGGTCAGGATACAGCTTAGCTATCGTCGGGCCGGTCTGCGCAATTTTTCCATCCGCCGCCAATACCAGATGCATTGGCATCAATAACGACAATGACGCCGGTTGCAGACATACATTTTCCATCATGCGTCCGCCCTGACAGGATCGGCCAGACTAAAATCCCGCCCGTCGGTATAACTGCTCTCGATCAGGGCTATGGATATTTCCTCGACCCCGTCACCGCAGCCCTGATGTTCCAGCAGCACCAGCGCACCGTAATCATCCGCCATGGCCTGCAACAGGCCCACCATCACCCAGCCGAACCCTTTGTGTGGCCCCTTGCAGACCAGATTAAAGCTGCCACTATCGGGACTGCCCAGCAGGCACAGTTTAGGCAGGTCCAGTTCCGGCACAGCCAGCCTTGCCCGATCTTGCAGATCATCCAGCGAATGCAGGAATTCACCGAACGTATCCCCGCCAAACCGCAACAGGCGGCGCAGGGATTTTACATTGGGACTGGACACCAGATAGGTGCCCATATCCATAAGCAATGTATCGGTTGATTTCGCAAGCCGCACTGCCGCGGCCTCCAGCACCGCAAAGGTCAGCGCATCTTCATACTCTAACATTGCTTCAAATTTTTCAAACCCCAAGCCTGATGTCTTGACCACATCCTGCCAAACATCAGTGCCGTAGGTATCGTTCAGGAAACACTCCAGTGAACGGTTAATCAGCCCGTGCATTCATCCCATCCTTATAATCATGACAGGACGCTAGGCTTCAGAAGTTAACAAAATCCGAAACCCTGTGGGGTGGATAGCTAAAACTCGAACCATTCCGGTGCATTAGAAATCCGTCGGCGCACCGCCCTCGGATTTACGTCGCGCGACAAAGTCGGCCAACTCGTCGCGGATAGCATCGTCCATCGGCGGGGCCTCGAAATCGTTCAGGATTTCCTTATACTTGTGATGGGCCCGTTCAGCCGTCCACACGCCCCCCGCCAAATCCCACGCCTCGTAATTGCGCCAGTCCGACAGGAACGGCTGATAGAATGCCTTCTCATACCGGTCCTGCGTGTGCTGGATGCCAAAATAATGCCCGTCATGGCCAACCTCTTTGATCGCATCAAACGCAATGTCGTCAGGTGTGGTGGCGCAGATTTCAGGCTCCATATAGCGCTGGATCTGCTGCAAAATCTCGCAATCCATGATGAATTTCTCGGGGCTGGCGATCAGCCCACCCTCAAGCCAACCCGCCGCGTGATAGACCATATTGCTGCCCGATTGCACAGCGGCCCACAGGCTGTTGCTGGTCTCCCACATTGCTTGGCCATCGGGCACATTCGCGGCACACACCCCCGAGGAGCGCAGCGGCAAACCATAAAACCGTGTCATCTGGCCAGTCATCTGCGTGGCGCGCATGTATTCGGGCGTGCCAAATGCGGGGGCGCCGGATTTCATATCAACGTTTGATGTAAACGTGCCCAGCACACAGGGCGCACCGGGGCGGATATATTGTGCCAACACAATCACGCTCAGCCCTTCGGCAATCGACAGCGCCACTGCCCCCGCCATGGTCACAGGGGCCATTGCACCCGCCAATGTGAACGGCGTCACCACCACGGCCTGACCACGGCGCACCATACGCATATATCCGTCCAGCATCAGATCATCGTGTTTCAGCGGCGAGGTGGAATTGATATTGGTGTAAAGCCGTGGCTTTTCCTCGAATTCCTCATGGCTCAGCCCGCCCGCGATGCGCACCATTTCCATCGTGTCCTCGACCCGTTCGCGGCCCAGAGAATAAGCATGCACCACCTTATCGGTGATCTGCAGCTTATCATGCACCACATCCAGATGCCGGACCGAGGCATGGATATCCATTGGCTCGACCGGATACCCCGCCGACAGGTGGATACAGTTGAAATACTGGGTCAGTTTTAACAGGTTGCTGCAATTCTCGCGGGTGCCGGTTACTTTTCGACCCAGCTCCATGTCCCAGTAATTTGGCGGTGACGACACATTAAGAAACACCATGTGCTTGCCGCCAATCGTTACCGTACGATCCGGATTGCGCGGCGTAACGGTGAACTGCGATGGCGCTTTGGCCACCATCTCCATCACAAAATCACGCCCCATGCGCACATTGGCGCCGTTCACCGTGCATCCGGCCTCTTTCAGGATGGCCAATGCTTCGTCGTTCAGAAACTCGATGCCGATCTCTTCCAGAATCCGCATCGCCCCGTCGTGAATCGCCTCGACCCCCTCGCCGTCCAGCGGTTCGGTCGGACGATCCGTGTTAACCGGAATACGCCAGGGCATCTGGGCAATCGCGTCAGTCGCTGTACGCCGCGAATTGCCAGCACGCCCACCGGAACGTCGTCTTGGTTTTGATGTATCAGCCATGTCGCACCTCTTTTGCCTGCCCCAAGGGTGGCAAATACGCACGCCGCCCTGCACGATATTAGCGACGAAAAATGTCGTTTTCGGCATCAGCTAAAGAGGACCGCATCAAAACCATTGATTGACGGGACTGATTTTGGCTGAATAATCGCCCCTACAAACGCGAACAGACATCCCGAATATCACTGAAAGGAAACCCTATGCCCGAATTCATTATTGCCTACCGTAGCGGCGACCATCCCGCCTCCAAAGAAGAAGG
>CAYYOF010000135.1:0-4622 GCA_964473185.1 uncultured Marinosulfonomonas sp.
CAAGAACACCGGCGAAGGCAGCAACCTGGATGTCGCAATGTTCGACAGTCTGTTTGCCATGTGCAACATTTCGCAGACCGCATCCATGTCCCGTAAGGTTGGCAATACCGGCACGCCGGGAATCGAGGTCTGGGGCGGCAACCCACGCTATGCGACCTATCTGACGGCTGATAACAAAGCTGTCGCGGTGGCCTTGCTGGAGAAACGGTTGTGGGTGAATTTCTGCACTGCCATTGGCCGTGAAGATCTGATCGACCACGATGAGCGCCTTGAAGATCGCCACAGCGATCATGGGGGCAAAGCCGAGGAATACCGCGCCGCCATTGCCGATTGTTGTCGCGCCAAGAACCGGGATGAGCTGATCGACGAAATGACCCGCCACGGCGTGCCCATGTGCCCGATCTATTCGCCGGACGAGGCGCTCAACTCTGAAAATGTGGCGGGGCGTGGCCTGATTGAAAATGCCAGCCACCCCGAAGAGGGCGACATTCCCCAAATCGTGAACCCACTTGCCCTCTCGGGCCTTGCCCGCAGACATCGCCCGCACGCGCCAGATGTTGGTGACGCTAACAACGACGTTCTAAATGCGCTTGGCTTTGATGCGGACGCCATCGGAAACCTGATCAAAAACGGAGTGATTTAACCGCCATGCCAGTCCTGAAAAACGCCACTACCCTTTCACAATACGTGTCTTCAACCATGACCCGCGACCTGCCCAAAGATGTGCTGGATGCGGCCCGCATGTGCCTTGCCGATTGGCTCGCTGTGCTGGTTGGCGCCCATGCGCAAGGGGCTGGGGTTGCGGTGCGCAAGGTTGCATCGGCATGGAATGCCCCGGGCAATGCGCCAATGTTTCAGAACGGCCGCCAATCCCCAATGGCGGCAGCGCTGGTGAACGGCACCTTTGCCCATTGCCTTGATTTTGACGACACACATCTGGGCTGTCTTGCCCATCTCAGTGGTCCCACATGGGCGGCAACCCTTGCCATGACTTGCGAACTTGGCAAATCGGACATGGAGGCGCTCAAGGCCTTTGTCACCGGATTTGAGGTGGGCGCGCGTGTGGGTGGGCAGGGTTTCGGTGAAACCACCAACAAGCGTGGCTTCCATTCGACATCGGTGATCGGGCGATTTTCAGCCACCGCCGCTGCTAGTGCCCTGATGGGATTGAGCGAGGGGCAGATAACCAATGCGATGGGCGTTGCTGCTACCACGGCGGGCGGATTGGTGGCCTCGTTTGGAACTATGTCAAAACCGTTTCATGCCGGCAAAGCCGCAATGGATGGCATTCTGGCCGCGCAAATGGGGGGGGCGGGTTTCGAAGCTGCCAAAGACTTGCTGGAAACTGATGGTGACACGCTTGCATCAGCCGTTGTGCAGGATCAGGAGGTTCGTATCCCGATCCTTGATTTCAGCACCGGATCCGAGCTGCACAACAACACATTCAAACCTTTTGCGGCCTGCCTGCTGGTGCATCCAACCGTTCAAAGCGCCCGCGACATTTACCAACAGATTGATGGTCGCAAGCTGCGTTCGGTCGTTGCCAACATCCACCCGATGGTTTTGCGCTTTGCGGCTAAAACACAAGTGAATGAACCGCTTGAAGGCAAATTCTCGGTGGCTTATTGCGCCGCCCTTGGTCTCTGCGGATTTGACGCCTCGGAACAGGATTTCACCCAAGATCGGCTGGACAATGCAGATTTGCAGCGCGTGATGAGCATGGTTGAAGTGGTCACCGACGAAAACGAAACCAGCACTTCGGCAACAATGTTCGTCACCTTCGAGGACGGCAGCGAGATGACCATGCACACGCCGCTGGCCCCCGGCAATCCGGGAAATCCGCTCGGTTGGGACGGGATGGAGCGCAAATTCATGTCACTGGTCGAACCCGTATATGGGGCCCGCGCGCAGGAATTGTTCAATCTGGCCCGCACGGCGGGTGCGGGCGATAATCTAAAGCAAATCGCAGACATGCTTTCCGAGCAAGCGTAGATCTTTTGGGTTTGCGATATCTTAAAAGCCAGCTGTATACCCAAAACCCATTCAGAACGGGTTTAAATGCTGATCGGGTGATCTAGATGAAAAGCACCATGATGGGGCTGATCTTTGCCCTTATCTGGTCCTCGGCTTATACGTCGGGGCGGATTATTGTCGCAGACGCACCGCCACTGGCATCATTGGCGGTGCGGTTTTTGATCGCCGGTATATTGGCAGTGATGCTGGCGTTCTTGATGAGGCAGACATGGCGGTTAACCCGTGATCAATGGCGTGCCACCTTTGTTTTCGGGATATGCCAGAATGCCCTGTGCCTTGGGTTGAATTTCATCGCAATGCAAACAATCGAGGCCTCGGTTGCGGCAATTATTGCCTCGACTATGCCGCTGATGGTGGCCTTTTCCGGCTGGGTATTTTTCCGGGACCGGCTGTCGGGGGGAGCAATTGCAGGGTTGTTTGCGGGCGTGGTCGGTGTGGGCATCGTTATGTTCGCACGGATCGAGGCTGGCGTTGATATTTACGGCATTGCACTCTGCGGGCTTGGCACGGTGGCGCTGACCATTGCGACACTGGCAATGCGCGGGGCCTCAAGCGGTGGCAACCTGATGATGGTTGTGGGCCTGCAGATGCTGGTTGGAGCAACTGCGTTGGCGGTTGCATCGGCCTTGTTTGAAGTGATCGAGGTGAACTGGACATGGCGACTGGGCACCGCAATGATCTATACCATACTGGTGCCGAGTTTGCTGGCGACATGGATCTGGTTTGCGCTGGTGGCACGGATCGGGGCGGTGCGTGCGGTCACGTTTCATTTTCTGAACCCGTTTTTCGGTGTGGCGATTGCCGCCGTGTTACTGGGCGAAAAACTGGGGGCAATGGACATCATCGGCGTGGCCATTATTGCCGGTGGAATTCTGGCGGTGCAATTGGCCAAGCGTGCACCCCAATAAAATACCTGCGACCGCTACCCCCGAAGGGCGGCCACCTGTGCGCTATAAACGCTGGCATCAATCGCCACCTCAACCAAGGCCGGGCCGTTATGCGCAAAGGCCGCTTTAATCGCCTCTTCCAAATTATCCGAGGCCCCTACGCGCCAAGCGGAAACCCCCATTGCCTCGGCGACCTGGGCAAAATCAACCTCAGAAAACTTGACGCCAGCGGTCGGTAGGCTTTGCCATTGCTGCTTGATGTCAATCAACGAAAGGGCCGAGTCATTCAGCACCACAGTGATCACCTTCAGGCCATGTTCAGCGGCGGTGCTCAGCTCGGAAATACACATCATCAAGCCGCCATCGCCCGTCACCGCAACGGCGGGAATATCGGGATCATTCAAGGCCGAGGCAATAGCCGCAGGAAGCGCATAGCCCATGGTGGACAGTCCGTTGGATTTAAGCACGCCAAAGGGGTGATCGGCCTCGAGCTCGGACATCGCCGAGACCATATGTGCGCCCGCATCGACGCTGGCCCTGATCCGTTCAGGGGCGGCTGCGACAATGGCTTGGGTCACAGAATGCGCCGTATGGCCATTGCTTTTGACCGCCACCCTGTTGCGGATTTCGGTTTTGAGGGCGGTAATCCTGTCGGGTGTCCATTGTGAACGCGTGCCTGTGATGCAAAGCGCATCGGCGGCGGTGGCAAGTGGTCCGATGATGCGCAGCGTTGGCTCGGTCAGCATTTGCGGCATATCAGAGGCGCGTATTTCAAGGATGGGAGCATCACTGTGCCACGGGCTGGCGATAAATTCGATAGGGTCAACGCCAAAGGTCACGATCAGGTCGGTCTCGTTGATCGCCTTGAATTCACTGACTGCGCCGGTGAACATACCCGTCATCCTCGGGTTGCCATCAGGGACGACACCTTTGGCTTTATAGGTAGATAATACTGGGCAATTCATCGCTTCGGCCAAGCGCAAAGCAGCGGCAGGCGCATCGCCATATCGCGCCTCAAGCCCAACCAAAAGCACAGGCTTCCGGGCTGCCTCCAGCATCGAGCGTGCCTTTTCAAGATCCGTTTCAACCGTTAGCACAGGCAGTTTTCGGGTAATCCGAGACGTGCCTTCGCTGATCGGGCTGGCTGCCCCGGCAGCGTTGATATTCATCTGCACCGGGCCGAGTGGTCCGTCGGCGGCAAGGCAAAGAGCATCCTCAATGTCTGCGACCGCACCTTTAGGGGAAAATAACCCCTGATGCTTGGTAATCGGGGCAAACAGGGCGTTTTGGTCATAGCGTTGATGCAGCGATGCGGCAGGGCCATCGGTCAACACCAGCATCGGAGCCTGTTCCAAGCTGGCATAGGCTGTGCCGGTAGCAAGGCTGGATGCCCCCGGTCCAAGGCAGGCCAGCACCACACCGGGCGCGCCGGATATTTCGCCGGTGACTGCCGCCATGATAGAGGCCGACATTTCGCTGCGTGCGAGGATGAAATCTATGCCCACAGCACGCGCTGCTTCGATGATCGGCAAGGCCGACCCGCCTCCGGGCACGCCGAAAATGCGCTTGATATTATGGCGCTGAAAACCTTCGATCAGCGCCTGTGCCAGAGTTTGCTCGCTCATGTCAGATATTCCTGTATTTCGCCATGGCCTCGCTAAAGCTCAGCCCGTTTTTCATATCAGCCATAGCTGCATCATC
>CAYYOF010000136.1:0-4561 GCA_964473185.1 uncultured Marinosulfonomonas sp.
AATGGCCGCGTAAGTTCTACGACCGCACCCCGTTAAAAATGGGATGATTACCACGGCTGCTACTTCACCCTATGAGCCACCACGGCTTGCCGTCAGATCAATACTGACCGCGACGGGGAATTTAAGCGATGCTTCGTCCGGCATGTTTGCCCCGATGCTGAAATCCAGCCGGTTCAGGATCAGTTGGCCGGACATCACGGCTGTATTGTCGGTGATTGCAAGCGTGAAAGGCAGGGTGGCGGGCTGCTCAACGCCTTTGATCGTCAGGGTGCCTGTAGCGGTGTAGTCATCGCCAGCCGGTCCGATATCGGCGGTGAAGCGGGCTGTCGGGTGGGCTGTGGCATCAAAGAAATCAGCGCCAAGGGCTTGGGATCTGAGCGAGCCAAGGGTCAGGCTGGCGATGTTTACGGTGACACCAACTGTGCCGGTGCCGGTTTCGGGATCGAAACTGATGGCGGCGGTCCAGTCGGTGAATGTGCCGGTGATGTCATTGCCAAATTGGCTAACGCTGATCGCAAGGGTGCCGTCGCTGACGGCCCAGTCACTGCTGACGCTGGCCAGTTGCGGGGCGGCGGTGGTCTCGGCCGGTTTGGCAAGCCCGATCCATGCGCCAATCCCGATGGCGGCGGCGTAGACGGTGATGGCGGCCAGCAGGGGCGTGCGAGTGGGGGGCTGTGGGGGCAGGGCGGCGATTTCTGTGCGGCCCGGGAGCATCCGTTGCAGGGTCTGGTCGCGGTCGATAACCAGATGTTTCAACGCGCCCGCGATATGCAGCGCGATGGCGGCCAACAACAGTTTGGTGAACACGAAATGCCCGCCAGAAAAGAAGGCTGACACGGCTTCGGATTTGGGCACCAGTGGCAGGGATTGGCCTAGCGGCCACAGGATCGGGGCAAAACCAACGCTGGCAGCGTGGTTCAGCCAGCCCGACAGCGGCACCATCAACATCGAGATATAGAGCAGCCAGTGGATCGCCTCGGCAGCAAAGGTTTCCAGCTTGTTATCAGAGTGCAGGCCCGCGGGTTTTTTCTGGCTGATCGCCCAGAGGATGCGGGTGAGGGCTGTGAAAAAGATCGTAACCCCGACGGTTTTATGCAGCGAGAACAGCCACGCCTTTTGCGCGATTTCCTCGCCGGTGGCAAAGGGCGCGTCATTGGCAAGGATGCCCAGTGGAAATGCCGTGAGGATCAATAGAGCGGTCAACCAGTGAAGGGTTTTGGTGACGCTGCCGTAGGTGGTCTGGGTGTTGGTGCGGGACATGGCGGGCTCCTGATTCATGTTTAGAGTGACATATCAGGGCAGATGCGTGGGATAAATTCGGCGTGAGAGCACGGGTTATGTGCGTGAAAAGAGATTTGATGCCTGCGGTGCGGATATTTGGAGAACAATGATGGGGGCGATTGCGTATGTGTGGCTGGCGGGGTATTTGCGAAGGAACGTTATGTGACAGCAAAAGGAGTGGCCAATGAGCCGAGCATTTGTATTTCCGGGGCAAGGGGCGCAGGCCATCGGGATGGGGCGCGATTTGGCGGCTGCCTATCCCGCGGCGCAGGCGGTATTTGATGAAGTTGACGAGGCGCTGGGTGAAAAGCTGAGTGCGCTGATCTGGGAGGGGGAGCAGGATGTGCTGACCCTGACCGCCAATGCGCAACCGGCGTTGATGGCGACATCAATAGCGGCGATGCGGGCGCTGGAGGCCGAAGGGGTTTCCATCAGTGATGCTGCGTTTGTGGCGGGGCATAGTTTGGGCGAATATTCGGCATTGGCGGCGGTAGGTGCGATTTCGGTCGCCGATACGGCGCGATTGCTACGGGTGCGCGGCACGGCGATGCAAGAGGCGGTGCCTGTGGGTGTCGGCGCTATGGCGGCATTGCTGGGGCTGGATTTTGCCACTGTGCAAGAGGTGGCTGCCGAGGCGGCACAGGGCGAGGTTTGTCAGGCGGCCAATGACAATGATCCGGGGCAGGTTGTGGTCTCGGGCCACATTGCGGCGGTCGAGCGGGCCTGCGAGATTGCCAAAGAGCGCGGGGCGCGGCGGGCGGTGATGCTGCCGGTATCCGCACCGTTTCACTGTGCCTTGATGCAGCCTGCGGCGGATGTGATGGCGCAGGCGCTAGCGGATGTGAAGATCGGCGTCCCAAGCGTGCCATTGGTGGCCAATGTGCGGGCCGAAGCGGTAACCGACCCTGACATGATCCGCAGCCTATTGGTCGAACAAGTGACCGGATCGGTGCGCTGGCGCGAGAGCGTTGCCTATATGGCGGATCAGGGTGTGGACCAGATTTTGGAAATCGGTGCCGGTAAGGCGCTGTGCGGCATGATCCGGCGTATTGCCAAAGAGGTTTCAACAAAAGCAGTCGGCACGCCCGATGATGTGGCAGCCGCAGTAGAACAAATGAAGGGTGAGGCATGATGTTTGATTTAACAGGAAAAACGGCGCTGGTAACAGGCGCATCCGGTGGCATTGGCGGGGCGATTGCCAAGGCATTGCATGGGGCGGGCGCAACGGTGGCGCTGTCAGGCACGCGGGTTGATCCGTTGGAGGCCTTGGCGGCGGAACTGGGCGAGCGGGCGCATGTGCTGCCCTGTAACCTGTCGGATGCCGATGCCGTGGATGCACTGCCAAAGCAGGCAATCGAGGCGATGGGCGGTCTGGATATTCTGGTCAACAATGCCGGTATCACCCGCGACAACCTGTTTATGCGGATGAAGGACGAGGAATGGGCGGCGGTTCTGGAAGTGAACCTGACCAGCACCATGCGCCTGTGCCGTGGCGTGATGCGCCCGATGATGAAGGCGCGTTGGGGCCGGATTGTGAATATTTCCTCAATCGTCGGCACCACTGGCAACCCCGGGCAGGCCAATTATGCAGCGGCCAAGGCGGGAATGATCGCCATGGGCAAAAGTATTGCGCATGAGGTGGCAAGTCGCGGGATTACGGTGAATGCAGTTGCGCCGGGGTTTATTGCCACGCCGATGACCGATGCGCTGACCGATGATCAGAAGGATGCGATCAACAAGCAGATACCAGCCAGCCGGATGGGCACGCCCGAGGAGATCGCGGCGGCTGTGTTGTATCTGGCGTCTGAGGAAGCGGCTTATGTGACAGGGGCTACGCTGCATGTGAATGGCGGCATGGCGATGGTTTAACGGATGCGCACGTCAGGGTATTTCAACGCGGCCAGCCACGGGGTTCCCGAGGCGGCGGTGTATGAACGGGCTGCCGAGTATCTGCACTGTGAGGCCGAGATGGGGCCGGATGGTGCAGCCCTGCACTGGGCGGATCAGCTGCGGGATGTGCGCCGCAGTGCGGCCACGTTGCTGGGCGGCGCGCCTGACCAGATCGGGTTTTCCGCAACCACAACAACGGCTTGGTTGACGATGTTGGCGCGGATGGATTTGGCTGGCAAGCGGGTTCTGGTGGCCCCGCATGACTGGGGTGATTTTTATCGGACGCTAAAACAACGTGGGGATGTCACGGTCGAGGTATTGCCTGCGTTATCGGGCGAGAACCCTGATCTGGCGGCATGGGCCGCGCGTATCGGCGAGGATGTGGCCGCCTTGTTTGTGCCAATGGTCACGGCTGTGGGCGGCTTTCGCTATCCGGTCGAGGCGATCGGCGCGTTGCCGCGCCCGAAACAGATGAAATACATTATCGACGGGGCGCAGGCGCTGGGGCAGATGCCGGTGGATGTAGGCCGGATCGGGTGCGATGTGTTTGTGGCCACGGGGCGCAAATGGCTGCGCGGGCCACGGCAGGTGTCGCTGGTCTGGGTTAGGGGCGGATGTGCATTCACCGCAAGTGATCTGGAGCCTGCGGACAAGAACAATGCGCTGCTGCTGGGGCTGGGCGTGGCGATTGACCATTTTATGGATGTCGGGGCCGAGGTGGTTCAGGCGCAGATCATGGCGCGCTCGAATGCGTTGCGGGACTGGGCGAGGGCGCACGATGTGGCTGTTGAGGCAGGGCAGACGGGGAGTGTGTCGCTGAAGCTGGGTGTTGAACAAGGTGTCGAGGCTATAAAGGCGTTGTCCGAATCTGGGATTGCGGCCAAACTGCTAAACGTCGGCCATTTCGAGCCGATGGTGTTTGCGGATGCACAGGGGCGCTGGCTACGCCTGTCACCACATGTTTATACAACGGACGCGGATATTGAGGCGCTTCTTGTGGTGCTAACACAGGTATTAAAGCTGTAGCTGGGTGCAAAGCCTTGTAATCTACGCTACATTGACCCATGTTTTTCGTCGTAACCGCCGTTGCGAAAACATTTGCCTTAAGGGCGCGATGTGCTATAGGCGGCGCAGAATTCATCGGGGGCGCATGTTGCGCTGATCGGTAAATCCGTGAAAACGGGGTTTGGGTGGGCCAGTCGGTTCATCTGAAAACAAAACGGGCAAGACCCTAAACGATAAAAGGAATAAACCATGAGCGACATCGCAGACCGCGTTAAAAAGATTGTTGTCGAGCACCTGGGTGTGGAAGAAGACAAAGTAGCTGAAAAAGCATCCTTCATCGACGATCTGGGCGCTGACAGCCTGGACACTGTTGAGCTGGTTATGG
>CAYYOF010000137.1:0-4494 GCA_964473185.1 uncultured Marinosulfonomonas sp.
GGTATGGGGGTCGGAAATTATTCCGGCTTCAAGTAGTTTGGTTATTGCGGCTTCGTCCAAGCCAAGATCGGTTAAAACGGCGCGACTATCGGCGCCGATTTCCTTTTTGCCGAGCCAGCGCACACGGCCCGGTGTCTGTTCCAGTCGGGGCACGGGGCCGACCACTTTGGTATCGTCACCGGCAAAGCTGACGATGTTTTCACGGGCCTTGATCTGTGGGTCGGACAGGATGTCATCGACGTTGTAAACCAAGACGGCTACGGCATCGTAGCTTTGGAAATGCTTGATGACATAGGCCGCATCATGCTGGGCTACAAAACCCGACAGGCGCTCCATGATCTCGTCCATATGCTCGGCAAACCCTGCTAGATTTTGAAAGCGCGGTTCATCCGCCCAATCCTGCCCGCCTGCCGCGGCCAGCAGGCGCCGTGCGGTTGCGGCACTGGCCGAACTGACGGTGATCCACTTGCCATCGCGGGCGCGAAACACCCCAGCAGGCACAAAGGAATTGGGTTGCTGCAACCCGTTTCTGGTGGTGAATAAACCGGCCCCCGTGCGGGTGGGAACGTGATAATCTATCAGCCGCAAAAGGGGTTCAAAGATAGCCAGATCAACCACCTGACCACGCGCTTGCCCGGTCTGGATTGCGTGCAGGGCCAGCAAGACACCAAAGGCCCCCATCAGCCCGGTGGTGGAATCGGCGGCCGGAAACCCCGGATGCATCGGGGCGTTATCGGCAAAGCCTGTCAGATCGGCCAACCCGCTCATGGCTTCGCCCGCGCGGCCAAAACCGGGCAAGGCTTTATCCGGGCCAGTTTGACCATAGCCAGAGACCCGCAGGATCACCAGATCGGGGTTCCACTCGTGCAGAACCTCCGCACTCAGCCCTGCGCGTTCCAGCACGCCGGGGCGAAAGTTTTCCGAGAGCACCTGTGCAGATTCAACCAGACGGCGCAAAACCTTGCGCCCGTCCTCGGTTTTCCAATCCAGCGACAACAGCTTTTTGCTGCGCGCCATCGTTTTCCACCAAACGCCGACACCATCATCGGCCTTGGCCCCCAATTCGCGCATCATGTCGCCCTGTCCGGGGCGCTCGATTTTGATTACATCGGCCCCGAAATCGGCCAGTAATGCGCCGGTCATCGGGGCGGCAATAACATGGCCCAGTTCCAGAACCCGAATGTCGGACAACGGCCCATTTGCAAATTCCATCGCTTTTTCCTTTCGTCGCCAAACGCGCGTCAAGCATCTATTTCGTCGGCCCGCATGACAATCATTCACGCCTCAGAAAACATTTGCCAACACATTCTAACGATTGTTAGCTGATTTCAACCTTGGCAAAAATGCCAGTCGGAGGGAGAAAAATAATGATTGACATGATGCGAGAACCAGTGCCGGACACTCGGCCAGATATGGCAGGGGCGCTGGCCACGCTGTTTGATCCGGCAAATGTGGCGGTTGTCGGCGCGTCGCGCAAAAAGGGCAAGCTCGGTCAGGCGGTTCTGGAATTGTTGCAGCGCAACAATTACGGTGGTCGGATCATTCCGGTAAATCCGTCGGGCGGCGAAATCGAAGGCCTGCCTGTTTGTACCAGCCTTGAAGAAATCGACGAGCCGATTGATGTTGTCGTGCTGTCGACCCCCGTTGCCTCGGCGTTGGATGCGCTGGAAAGCTGCGCCAAGCTGGGGGTCAAGGTTGTGGTCGGTGTTACCTCGGGGTTTTCCGAGGCCGGTGCAGAGGGCGAGGCTAACGAAGAGCGCCTGCGCCGTATTCTGGCGACCGCTCCGTTTCGGTTGATCGGGCCAAATTGCGAGGGTGTTGTGCGGCCGCGCACCAGCCTGCAACTGACATTCAGCCCGATGTTTGACAATCTGCGCGATGGTCCTGTGGCGATGATTTCTCAGTCGGGCGCTTTGGCGGGGCTGATGGCGTTGCGATTGGGCGAACGCGGGATTGGCCTGAATACGATCATTTCCAGTGGCAATGAAACCGATCTGACCGCCGCCGATCTGATGGATCATCTGGGTAACGAACCTGAAACCAAAGTGGTGCTGTGTTATCTGGAAGAACTGCGCAATGGTCGCAAATTTGCGCAAGCGGCCCAGCGGTTGACGCAGGCAGGCAAAAAAATTGTGGTGGTCAAGGGGGGGCGCAGCAGTGCCGGCACCCGTGCCGTTCAATCCCACACCGGCGCGATGGCCGGGGATGACCGCGTGGTCAGCGCCATTTTCCGAGAGGTCGGCGTGATCCGCGCCCGCGATTCCGTGAGCGCGGTGGATGCGGTGACAGCACTGGCGTCAGGGCGTAAACCGGCAGGCAACCGCGTAGGCATTATTTCGGTCACAGGCGGGTTGGGTGTCGAGATGACCGATCTAGCCGAGGTTGATGGTTTCGAGGTGCCGGTTCTGGCCGCAGAAACGCAGGCGGCCCTGTCTGAATATGTTCCCTATTACGGATCGGTCACCAATCCGGTTGATCTGACGGGCGTGGTGTTGGCAAATCCTTCCTATGTGGGGCTCTGTCTTGAAGCGGTGGTGCGTGATCCGGGCATCGACATTGCCATTGCGATCATCACTTTTGTCCCTGACCAGACCTTTATCGAAGCGCTGGCTGAGGCTTATGACAAATCCGACAAACCAATTTTGATTATCTGGACAGGCGCCTCGCGCAGCAATGCGTCTGGCGAGGCATTCGTTAAGCGCGGCGTGCCGGTTTACGATTCACCTGCGCGGGCATCTTCAGGGCTGTCGGCCCTGCGTCTGGGTGCGGGAGAAGTAGCATGAGCGTTCGTGAAACACTGGAAAACTGGGTGCGCCAAGGGCGGCGCGTGGTGCATGAGGCGGACGCCAAAGCATTGCTAAGCGATATCGGAGTGCCGGCCCCTGTGCGTGATCCGGCGGATGGCACGGTTGTGGTGAAACTCTGCCACGATGATTACCCGCATAAATCCGATCACGGGCTGGTGCGACTGGGGCTAACGCCCGCTGATGCCCCCGATGTGGCAGCCGAAATGGTGGCCCGCGTGCCCGGTGGTGTGCCTTTGATCGAAGCAATGGAGCAGAACGCGCAGGTTGAATGGATTGTCGGCTGCAAGATTGACGCGACCTTCGGGCCGATCGTTTTGGCAGGACCGGGTGGTGTGCTGGTCGAACTGCTGGATGCCGGAGAAATCCGGTTGGCTCCGGCAACGACAGAAACGGCGCTTGATATGCTGGGGCAGGGGGCTGGTGCGCGGCTGCTGGACGGGATGCGCGGAGCACCGGCGGCGGATCGGGTGGCTTTGGCTGACCTGATTTCACGCATATCTGTTTTCTTTGCGCAAAATGTGGATTTGATCTCGGAAATCGAGGTGAATCCGGTGATGGTAAGGGCCAACGGCAAAGGGCTGGTTGCGGCAGATGCCCTGATTATATTGCGTGGCGCCGCAGAGACATAAAGAAGGATAAAAACTGTGATTCAACAACCGTTTGGAGAACTGGAAATCGGGCAAGTCGCCGTATCGAACGGGCGCACTATGACCGAAACCGATGTGGTGAATTTTTGCATGCTGACCGGCAATTGGCTGGAGCTGCATTCGAATGTGGAGCACGCCAAAGGCTCGCTCTATGGGCAGCGGCTGGTGCAGGGCAGTTTGGTATTTTCCATAGTCAACGCGATGATCCCGTTTGATTCATCCATCTTGGCCGCATTTTACGGCTGCGACAAGCTGCGGTTTTTGCGCCCGACATTTATCGGTGACACCCTGTGGGCCAGAACCGAAATTATCCGCCTGAAGGATCACGATGAAAAGCACGGGATTGTCACCCTCAAGCTGGAATCGCTGAACCAAAAAGACGAAACCAACCTGCGCTGCGAATTCAGCCTGCTGATCCGCAAGGCCAGACTTGATCAACCCGGAGAGCCGCCAATTGTGCGGGCTTCCCGTGAACTTACCAAGGAGAAAGCAAAATGAACTTTCTGACACCAGAACAAGAAATGTGGCGTGACACCGTCAACCGCTTTGTGGACGAGGAAATCGGCCGCGAATATATTCGCAAATGCGATATCGACCGTGCCTACCCCTATGAGGCCTACGATAAGGTCGCCAAGGCTGGCTGGCTGGGTATTCTGTTTTCCGAGGAAAACGGCGGGCTGGGTGGCGACATCATGGATTACGCACTGATGTGCGAAGGTCTGGCCAAATACGGGTTTGATTTTGCGACCTCGTTGATGGTTGCGACATTTACCGCGATGAACATCGAAAAATTCGGCACCCAGGCGCAAAAGGACCAGTATATCCAGCCGTTCCTGAAGGGCGATATCCGGTTCTCGATCTCGATTTCGGAACCCAGTGCCGGGTCTGACGCGGCCTCGACACGGACGCGCGCCAAGCGTGATGGCGATGATTGGGTTGTGAACGGTCAAAAACTGTGGTGTTCGGGCGCGGCTGCGGACAATGTGGTTTTGGCCATGTTGACCCGCACAGACCCTGATGCGCCCAAGCACAAGGGTTTG
>CAYYOF010000138.1:0-4459 GCA_964473185.1 uncultured Marinosulfonomonas sp.
CACGAGGATTTTCAGTCCACTGCTCTACCCCTGAGCTACCCGGGCACGGGTGAACGAATTTCACGTTCGGGTCGCGGTGTTCTAGACGCGGGCGGCTGGGGTGTCCAGAGGGATTCCATGAAAAAGATCAGTGTGGGCCGTGTGGCAACTTTTCCAGCGCAGTTGCGGCCTCGCCCATGTCCTCGGCTGTATCTGCCGAAACCGTGTAGGCGCCGTTAAACCAGCGGCCCAGATCCACATCGGCGCAGTGTTTGGAACAAAACGGACGGTATTTCGTCTCGGTTTCTTTTTTGCAGATCGGGCAGGTCATTTTGGCAACCCTTCCCGCACAGGCAGGCGTTCGCGTTTTCGCTGCAACTCGTAATGCCCCAGCGGGGTCCAACCGACCAGTGAGGTGTCAATCGTATCGGCGCGAAAGGCGTTGCGCAGGGCATTTTCAAACTGTTTGCGGTCCTTTTTGGCCATCGGCGCTAAATCCAGCGTGATCTGCCCGCCCAAGCCCCGCAGGCGCAATTGGCGGGGCAATTCACGGGCGCAGGCCAGATTGGCCTTCAGCCCTGCGGCGGGGGACGTGTCGCCGCCTGTATTTACATCCACAGCGACCAGCGCGCGGGTGGGTTCGACATATATCGAAGCGCCGCCGCTCAAGGTCACATGGGTGGTTTCCAGTTCCACCAGCGCGTCCAGCACGCCGTGGTCCTCGAATGATCCCTCATTGCTGGCCACAACATCCGGCGCATCCCAATCGCGCCAGCCTAGGTGGTGCGCGTCAGGGCCGTCGTGCAATAATTCCGGCCTGTCGCCTTCGGCCCCCGCCATCACCTCGCTGGCAGCGCCGCGCATCTCGGCGATATCTTCCTCGATGTCATCGGCATCAGCTTCTTCACAGCAAGACCGCAAGATCATGCCGAAATCCGAACCATCCATACCGATATTGGCGATTTCCAGCAGCCGGTCGCGCTCGTCCTCGTCGCGGATAGCGCGCGAGATGTTCAACCCCGGTGCATCCGGCGTCACGATCGCATAGCGGCTTTTGAACAGCACCTTGTGGGTGACCGGCACCGCCTTGCCGCCCTCGGCATAGCCCGTGACCTGCACCAGCAGCGCTTGACCGGGGCGCAGGCCCTTACCTTGTCGTAAAAACGCTGTTTCACCCTTGGGCAGGCGCAGTATCATCCCGCCCTGCCCCTTTAGCGGACGATCCGCAATCGCGCGGTAAATCGCGCCGGGTGTCGGGGCCGAGCCATCAGGTGCAGACACCAGAAAATCTTGCAAGCGTCCCTCAACCATCAAAGCCGCCGCTGGGCGCCCTGCGATATGATCCAATGCAACCAATGTGCCCTTCATGACCAGCCTTTCAGTAGCGGATAACCCGCCGCGCGTAACAATTGTGCAGTTTCCACCGCAGGCAAACCCCGCACAGCGCTGAACGATCCGCTGATCCACGGAATAAACGCACCCGCCGGTCCCTGAATATCATAGCCACCCGCCTTGCCGCGCCAATCATCACTGGCCAAAAAGGCGTTCAGTTCATCGTCTGACAGGCGTTTCATCTGGACCGTGGTGACAACATCGCGTTCCCATACTTTATCGCCGCGCTTCACCGCAATTGCGGTAATCACCTTGTGACGTCGCCCCGCCAGCGCCAGAAGAAATTCCGCCGCCTGCCCTGCGTCATCGGGCTTGCCCAGTATCCGGCGGCCCAGCGCCACGGTGGTATCGGCGCATAGCACGATTTCATCCGCCGAGGAGGGCACCGCCAACAGCTTCTCGCGCGCCATACGGACGCAATAGGGGCGTGGGAGTTCGCCCGAAATGGGGGTTTCATCAATATCGGGCGGGCGAACGTCATCCGCCACCACCCCGATTTTCGCCAACAGTTCCACCCGTCGCGGGCTGCCAGAGCCCAGAACCAACTGAGGCGTCATAGCTTACTTGAAACGATAGTTGATGCGGCCCTTGGTCAGGTCATAAGGCGTCATTTCGACTTGCACCTTATCCCCCGCCAGAACGCGGATCCGGTTCTTGCGCATTTTACCTGCCGTATGTGCGATGATCTCATGGCCGTTTTCCAGCTCGACCCGAAATGTCGCATTTGGCAGGAGTTCCTTTACGACGCCGGGAAATTCGAGCAGTTCTTCCTTAGCCATGGTCTCTCCTACAGTATATACATGCCGAAGGCGCGATTGCGTCCGACGCGCCACAAATGGGCCGGAACTGCAAGGAAATCAAGCCCAAGACCAAAGAAACCCGAAATATTAAAGGTAAAACATGCCAGTATCCCCGAATTCCACCGCTGAAAGACAATCTCATTGGGATCGTAGCTTTGACAGCAATGCACCAGAAAACCTGACCTGGTATCAACCGCACATTCATGACAGTCTGGAATTGATCCGCAAGCATGGTCAGGATTTGGGATGCAGTGCTGCGGTGATTGATGTCGGGGCAGGCAATGCGGGGCTTGTCGATGATCTGGTAGAGGTTGGTTATAATAACCTGAGCGTGCTGGATATATCGGCCAAAGCCCTCGCACAGACCCGAAGCCGACTTGGGCCAATTGCGCAAACGATAGAGTTTATCGAAGCTGACCTGACCAAATGGGAACCTACTGGCAAATGGGATATTTGGCATGACCGCGCCGCGTTTCACTTCTTGACCGAGATCGATGAACAGAATGCCTATATTGATGCGCTGCAGGCAGCGTTACCAAAAGGAGCACTTGTGTTGATCTCGTGTTTTTCAACGACTGGTCCGCAAAAATGCAGCGGGTTACCTGTGCAGCAATATAATGTGGCTGATCTGGCTGCGCGACTGGGGGGAGAATATACCCTGTTGGAAGGTTACCAGAAGGATCATATCACCCCCAAAGGCGGGCACCAAAACTTCACCCATACGGCATTTCGCAAGACCTAGAAGTCGCCGCATCAACGAACCGACATTACGGTAGATCCTCCTCAATCGGCGGGCCAAACCGTGCCAACAGCTTGGTTTTGATCTGGTCGCGGGTCTGGCGGTACGACATCAGCTTGGCCTCGCGCCCCTCGCCCAATCCGGTCGGGTCCAGCACCGGCCAATATTCGACCTCCATGTGGTAATACTGCGTCAAATCCAGTGCTCGCCGCTGGCTGGCAGGCGACAGGCACACCACCAGATCATAACCCGATAAATCATCACCCCATTCCTGCATATCATCAAAGGATCGGGTTTGGTGGCGCGACAGCTCGACCCCGATCTCCTGACAGACCGCAATGGCAAAGCCGTCGATTTCCAGCTCGCTCTTCACCCCCGCCGATTGCACATAAATCGACTGGCCATACAGCTGTTTCATCATCCCCTCGGCCATTGGTGATCGCACTGAATTATGATCACAGCAAAACAATACAGAGGTGGGGGGGCTGCTGCTCATCCGCTACCCGCCGAAATGCAGAACGCAAATCAGGGTGAACAAACGGCGCGCCGTAGTGATGTCAACAATCGCCTTGCCCTCCAGACGCTCCTGCAACACGCGCCCGCCCTCGTCGTGGATGCCGCGCCGCGCCATGTCGATGGTTTCAATCTGGCTGGGGGGCAGTTTTTTCACCGCATCAAAGTAGCTTTCGCAGATCAGGAAATAATCCTTCACCACTTGGCGGAACGGGCCCAGCGACAGGTGAAACTCACCCGCCTGATCCTGCGCCTCGGTTGTCACTTCAATCACCAGACGCCGCTCGCGGATCGCCAGTGTCAGACGATACGGGCCTTGGGGCGGCACCAGATCACCACGGGTCGGCAGCGCGAAACTGTTCTC
Organism: uncultured Marinosulfonomonas sp.; assembly: GCA_964473185.1. Lineage (GTDB taxonomy): Bacteria > Pseudomonadota > Alphaproteobacteria > Rhodobacterales > Rhodobacteraceae > Profundibacter. Next base: position 3,788 of record CAYYOF010000138.1, read on the forward strand.
CTCCAACAGATCGAACACCGCGACTTTACGTTCCTGTTCAATCTCCGGTGTCGGGGCTGGCAGGCCGCTGTCGTCAATCTCGATATGGCTGATGCGGTTCGGGTCTGTAGTCAATTGGCACACCCTGTTGGTTTGCTATGATTTGTTTTCGGATTGGCAAATCATAGCATCCGGTTTTCTGCGTTGCTATATGAAAACCATATGAACCGCATATGAATTCCATATGAGGTTTTGGCAGGGTGTAAGGCTGGGTTCACACTGACGTTGGTGGCCGTCTCACGAGGAAATTGCGGTGCGTTTCGGGGGTGGTTTTTAGGAAATGGTGGGTGAAATCTCGCAGCCTACTACTTTCTGCTATATATAGGCGGAAGATGTGATGGGCAACAATTGGAGAATAATCTTGTGAAACGTATCCAAATATTTTTGGTTTTGTGCCTTCTGTTTTCAACGGTGCCGTCTTTATCCGTTTCCGCACAGGAAAAGGAAGTTGATACTTTTGGGGAGTTCGCCTGCTTAGACACTCAAATTATGAAAGAGGTTTCTGAATCGACCACACTTGAAGACATTCAATGGGAAATGTCCAAGACAAGGCGACTGAGTATAAATGAAAGCGGCGTGGGGGTAATCCCCCCCGAAACTAAGGGGATGCGGAAGTAGAATTTTCTCGCCAAT
>CAYYOF010000139.1:0-4316 GCA_964473185.1 uncultured Marinosulfonomonas sp.
GCGGCGGGTGTGACTGCAGTAAAGATTGAGGGGCGGCAAAGGTCGCGCGCCTATGTAAAGTCGGTGGTCACTGCCTATCGGCGCGCTGTTGACAGTGTCATGGCTGGAAAAGACCCGGAAATATCAGGTTTACTGGCCCTGACCGAAGGCCAAAAGGAAACCCAGGGCGCTTTCAAAAGCAAGACATGGCGGTAATGATGAAAACACAACTGACCATCGCACCGATCCTGTTTCACTGGAGAGCTGAACAAAAGCTGGATTTCTACGCCCGCATTGCCGACGAAGCCCCGGTGGATGTGGTCTATCTGGGGGAAGTGATTTGTTCCAAGCGCACGCCGTTTTTCGAAAAGCATTATGATGAAGTAGCCGAGCGTCTGACGCGGGGTGGCAAGACGGTGGTGTTTTCGACGCTGGCAGAGGTGATGCTAAAGCGCGAGCGCAACATGATCGCCGGATTTTGTGAACTTGAGGACTACGAATTAGAAGTAAATGACAGTTCGGCCCTTTGGCATTTGTCTGGCAAGCCTTATCGCGTCGGTTCGCTGTTGAACGTCTATAACGAGGATACGATGACCTATCTGACTGGTCTGGGTGCCACCCATTTCAGCTTGCCCTCTGAACTTCCGCGTAGTTCGATTGCAATTCTGGCGCAGCACGCAGCAGAGTTGGGCGTTACAACTGAAGTGCAGGTTTTTGGGCGTGCCTCACTGGCATTGTCGGCCCGTTGTTACCATGCCCGTGCCCATGGCCGGATCAAAGATAATTGCCAGTTCGTCTGTGAGGAAGATCCCGACGGGATGCCATTAAATACAATTGAAAAACAGGCGTTTTTAACCGTCAATGGCATTCAAACCCTGTCTCACAGCTACATAAACCTGTTGGGTGAGCTGAGCGATTTGAAAGAAATCGGGGTTACACACTGTCGCCTGGTGCCCCACACGCAGGACATGGTGGTGGTTGCGAATATCTTTCGCGATGCGCTCGACAGCAAATGTTCGGTTAGGGAATCTTCTGAAAAACTGGCCGCACTGGATATACCTGCGCCATTCTCCAATGGGTTTTGGCATGGCGAGCCCGGGCATCTATGGGTTGGTGAAACAGAACGGGTTTAGTTGTAACGTCTTAGGGGGTCCTGTCAGAGGAAACTAGCTTGAGCCGGGCAGGGTGGCAGTTTAGCGTCTCATGATGACAAAACGCTCCCCTTTTCGCTACTTCAAGACGTCTCCCGAAATCATCCGCTTGGCGGTTATGATGTATGTGCGTTATGTTCTTTCGCTTCGAAATGTAGAAGACCTGCTGCACGAACGCGGTATCGATATTAGCCATGAGACGGTCCGTTTCTGGTGGAACCGTTTCGGTCCGTTGTTTGCCGTAGAGATCCGAGAAAGTCGAGTCAGTCGGATGCGCGTCCATTCAAATTGGCAGTGGCACCTGGACGAGATTTTTGTGAAAATCAACGGTGAGACACACTATCTGTGGCGGGCTGTGGATCACGAAGGTGAGGTGCTTGAAAGCTATGTTACCAAGCGCCGGGATCGTAAGGCCGCGTTGAAATTCCTCAGAAAAACAATGAAGCGCTTTGGCCCACCACATGTCATCGTGACCGATCTACTGCGGTCTTACGGCGCCGCGATGAAGGTAATCGGCAATGCTGACCGACAAGTAACAGGGCGTTGGCTGAATAACCGCGCTGAGAATTCCCACCTTCCGTTTCGACGACGAGAAAGGGCGATGTCGCGCTTTCGTCGTATGCGTAGTTTACAGAAGTTCGTCTCCGTTCACGCCTCCGTTTGCAATTATTTCAACTAGGGTCAGGACTCATTGATTGATCCAGAAGATGACGATTGCGGCGATTTGGATGGCTGACATGAATGTGTGGGCACAGCGCTCAATGCGCTTGGCGATGCGCCACCAATCTTTGAGTTTGGCAAACATGTTCTCCAGCTTGTGACGCTGTTTATATAAGTTTTTACAGTATTTTGCAGGATTTTTCCGCCTGGCCCCTGGCGGAATGCATGGGGTAATTCCACGCTCAATCAGGGCGGCGCGGTAAGGATCGCTATCGTAGCCTTTGTCGCCAAGCATCTCGGTTGCCGCTGGCAGATCAGGCAGCAATGTTGCCGCGCCTTTGTGGTCGGATTGCTGGCCCTCGGTCAGCAAAAGCCTCAGCGGGCGACCCTCGCCGTCACAAACCGCATGCAATTTGGAGTTTAGTCCACCTTTGGTGCGGCCAATAGCGCGCGGATCATCCCCCCTATTAACAGGCTGCAAGCCGTGCGGTGAGTTTTGAGGTGGGTGGCGTCAATCATCAGGCGGCCTGGTGGGCCATTTTCGGCGACCAAAGCTGTGAAAACCTTGTCAAACACACCCATCTTCGACCACCTGATAAACCTGTTGTACAAGGTTTTGTGCGGCCCATGGACCTTGGGTGCGCCCCGCCAGCGCAATCCATTTCGGACACCTGAATGATGCCGCTAATCACCTTGCGATCATCCACCCGTGGCATGCCGTGCGACAAAGGAAAACACGGCTTGATACGTGCCAACTGCTTCTCACTGAGCCAAAATTGATCTGACATGTTACCCTCCTGTTGTTGAAAGGCATTGATTCAGAACATTGTCAGACAGGCAAGATATTAATGGGCCCTGACCCTAAGCATTGTTTGGTGAAATCGTTGAAGTGCTTCAATCCGTGGCTAAGGGCTAAGCTGGCCAAATATCTCGGCGACGCAAGTGTCAATCGCTGTGGCGACCGCGCGTGACAGCGTGGCACCGGTGCGAAATTCGGCCCCCTCTATTGCGATCACCTCACATATCTCTGGCAACATCCCCAAAGCGCGCGCAAGTGCAATTCCTTCCGCCACACCAATGCCATGGCTGGAAACCGCGTTAAGATAATCTGGCAGGGTTTCCCTGTGGACGTCAAAGTTGTGAATTGTCCCGACTCTGGCCTCAGACTTGCAGGTATCGACAATCAGAACCCGGTTGCGATGCTCAAAATCGGTAACCAGATCGGCGGCGGCGCCGAAACTTTCAACCACATCAAATGCTCCGCCCAGCCGGGCCAGTTTTTGCGCCACAAGCCGCCCCGCCGCATCATCGCCCGCGTGCAGGTTTCCAACCCCGATCACCAGCGGGTAAGTGGTGTCAGCCACGGTTGATCCTAAGGTCAAGAAAATGCGTCGCACAGGATATGCACGGGTCATAATTGCGGATCGTTTGTTCGCAGAGCAGACGGATAGTTTCATCCGGCTGGTCAAGAATATCGGCAATATATTCGGCCAGATCGGCCTCAATTGACGGCTGGTTCTGCGAGGTCGGCGGCACGATCTGCGCGGTCATGATAGTGCCGTCTTCGCTCAGCTCATAGCGGTGGAACAACAGGCCACGCGGGGCCTCGGTTGCGGCCATGCCGACACCTGCACGCAAAGTGACATTGACGGCAGGCGCGTCTGGCTCAACGTAGGCGTCGATGATGCGCAGGGCCTCATCCACCGCGTAAAGAGATTCGATTGCACGGGTGGTGATCGAGCGGTACGGGTTGCGGTTGTCCGGGCCCAGCCCGACGCGTGCAGCAGCTGCGCGGGCACGCTCGGACAACAAATCATAGCTGGTCGCAAACCGCGCCATAGGCCCACACAGATACGCCCCGCCATCTGTCATAAAGCCCTGAAGCGCGTTCGAATGCGCCACATGTTCTTCGCGAAAATGGTCGTTGTAGGCGGTAACCGGAATGTCCAGCCCGCGGTTCGATACCACCCGCCCTTGGTTCATCGGGTATTCGTCGGTATGTTTCAGCGCCACCAACGTATAGTCCCGCTCTTTTTCAGGAAAATCGAAACTGGCTGTCCAGTCCACGAACGATTCAGCCAGATCACGGGCCTTCAGAAGCTGCTCGCGCAGCGGGGCGAAATCACGCGCGCGTGGCACCTTGTAGAACCCGCCAACCCGCACATTGATCGGGTGAATTTCCCGTCCGCCGACAAACGCAACAATTGCATTGCCCGCCTTCTTGAATTCCAGCGCCAGTCTGACCACATCCGCGTGGCCATCATTCGCCATTTCAATCGCGCCCGAATAGCCCAGGAAATCAGGCGCGTGCAGCATGGCGGCATGTAGAATATGGCTCTCGATCCACTCGCCGCAATACAGCAACCTGCGCAAATCACGCAAAGGCCCGTCAACCGTCACGCCCAGCGCCATTTCCATCGCGTGAACGCTGCTCATCTGATATGCCACCGGGCAAATGCCACAGATACGCGCGGTGATGTCCGGGGCCTCGCTATGGTCGCGGCCACGCAGGCACGCCTCAAAGAA
>CAYYOF010000140.1:0-4163 GCA_964473185.1 uncultured Marinosulfonomonas sp.
CGTGGGCAAATTGACAGAGCCATCCTCGTTCTGGCCGTTCTCCAGCACTGCAATCAGGCAACGCCCAACCGCAAGGCCAGAGCCGTTCAATGTGTGGACAAACTCGGGTTTGCCGCCACCTGCGGGTTTGAAGCGCGCGTTCATCCGGCGGGCTTGGAAATCACCCGCAACAGAAATCGAGCTGATCTCGCGGTAGGCGTTTTGTCCGGGCAGCCACACCTCGATGTCGTGGGTTTTGCGCATGCCGAAGCCCAGATCACCGGTGCACAGGATCACGGTGCGATAGGCAAGGTTCAAAGCTTCCAGAATTGCCTCGGCGCATTTGGTCATGCGGTTATGCTCGTCGCCGGACACATCGGGGTGACAAACCGAGACCATCTCGACCTTTTCAAACTGGTGCTGGCGCAGCATGCCCGATGTATCGCGGCCAGCGCTGCCCGCTTCCGAACGGAAACACAATGTGTGGGCGACATAGCGCCGCGGCAGGGTGGCCTCGTCCATCACCTCGCCGTTGACGATATTGGTCAGCGGCACCTCGGCGGTCGGGATCAGCCACCAGCCATCGGTGGTTTTATAGCTGTCCTCGCCGAATTTGGGCAGTTGGCCGGTGCCATACATCATTTCCTCGCGCACCAGAACCGGCACGTTGGTTTCAGTCAACTCGTGTTTGTCGATGTGGGTGTCCAGCATGAACTGGGCCAGCGCACGGTGCACGCGGGCAACCGCGCCGGACATCACGACAAAGCGCGAGCCAGACAGTTTGGCGGCCACCTCGAAATCCATGCCGCCCTGCACGGCGTTGATTTCAAAATGCTCTTTTGCGTCAAAGGCAAAATTGCGCGGGCTGCCCCATGTGTGGATTTGGACGTTGTCGTCCTCATCCGCCCCATCCGGCACATCGTCAAACGGCAGGTTGGGCAGATCCATCAGCATATCGCGCAATTCGGCGTTTTTGTTTTTGGCTAAGTTTTCTAAGTTGGATATCTGTTCTTTCTTGCCTTGTGCAGTTTCTTTAAGCATTTCGGCTGTTTCTATGTCTCCGGAAGCAAACGCTTCACCGATAGCTTTTGTGACAGCATTTCTTTCAGCCTGTTGTGCCTCTGATCCTGCAATTAGGCTTCGCCGTGCCGTATCAATCGCCAGAACCGCGTCGGAAATGCCGGATAGCCCACGGCGTGCCATTGCAGCGTCAAATGCGGCAGGGTTATCGCGGATCATTTTAATATCGTGCATTTCACTGGTTCCCGATTGATTGTCATTGTTACGCCCCCATATGCCCTAGACGGACGCGGCTTTGAAGCCTTGATTTACGCCTGCCACGGCTTGCCAAGCAAATGGGCCACATATAGGGTGCGCGCCAACGCTATGGGCGGCGCGCGCCTGTGATTAACACAAAGGACGATGATATGTTTGTAACACCCGCCTATGCACAGGCCGCCAACGCTGGGGGCGCAAGCGCGCTTACCTCTTTCATCCCGCTGATCCTGATCTTTGTGATCATGTATTTTCTGCTGATCCGACCGCAGCAAAAGAAGGTCAAACAGCATCAGGCGATGGTCGCGGCATTGCGCCGTGGTGATCAGGTGGTGACGGCTGGTGGTGTCATCGGCAAAGTGACCAAGGTGAAAGAAGCTGGCGAGATCGAGATCGAGATTGCATCAGGTGTGAAGGTGCGCGTCATTCAGGCGACCATTTCACAAGTGCTGAATAAAACAGAACCCGCAAACGACAACTAATCGGGCGACCGAGATACCTTAGGATACAGGCAAACATATGCTGCAAATCGATCTATGGAAGCGCATCGTCATTTGGGGGCTTGTTGCGCTTGGCCTGTTTATGGCGGTGCCCAACGGGTTTTATACCCGTGTGGAAACCCACAATGATGCAGTGGTCGAGATCGACAAACTGGGCAGCACGCCGGAACGTGTGGCGGCAGCCGATACGTGGCCATCATGGATGCCCTCCAGTCTGGTGAACCTTGGGCTGGATCTGCGCGGCGGGGCGCATTTGCTGGCCGAGGTGCAGGTCGAGGATGTTTACGAGGCCCGTGTTGCAGGCATGTGGCCTGCGGTGCGTGATGTGCTGCGGGTTGAACGGGATGTGGTTGGCGCGGTGCGCCGACTGGATTCGCCAGCCCAGGAATTGCGGGTGCGTATTGGCAACCCCGAAGCCATGCCACGCGCACTGGAATTGGTGCGCGGATTGGCACAGGCCGTGACCACGCTGTCGGGCGTTGGATCGCAAGATCTGGAATTTAGCGCCAATGGTGATGTGATCACTATGGTGTTGTCCGACGCTGAAAAACAGGTCAGTGACGAGCTGACCATCGCGCGATCATTGGAAATTATCCGCCGGCGTGTGGACGAGGTGGGCACGCGCGAGCCAACCATCCAGCGCCAAGGCACCAACCGGATATTGATTCAGGTGCCGGGTCTGGGATCGGCGCAGGAATTGAAGGATTTGCTGGGATCAACCGCCAAGCTGGCGTTCAAACCCGTTGTTGGCCAAACCAGCGATCCTGATGCCAACCCCGGAGCGCGCAACGAATTGCTGCCATCGCTGGATCGGGAAGGCGTGTATTATATCGTCGAGGAATTGCCCGTAGTGACGGGCGAAGAACTGGTGGATGCGCAACCAACGTTCGATCAGAATGGGCGGCCTGCGGTGAACTTCCGCTTTAACCCTGCGGGTGGGCGGAAATTCGGCAACTACACGGCTGAAAATATCGGTTCCCCCTTTGCGATTGTGCTGGATGACGAGGTAATTTCCGCCCCGACAATCCAGAGCCACATATCAGGCGGCTCCGGCATTATCACCGGCAATTTCACCGTCGAGGAATCGACCAAGTTGGCGATTTTACTGCGGGCGGGGGCGTTGCCCGCCAAGATGAATTTCCTAGAGGAACGCACCATCGGGCCGGAACTGGGCCAAGACAGCATTGACGCGGGTAAAATCGCGGCGATTATAGCTGCCATCGGGGTGCTGGTGTTTATGGTGCTGTCCTACGGGCTGTTTGGCCTGTTTGCCGATATCGCGTTGATCATCAATGTTGCGATGATCTTTGGCTTGCTGTCGATGATCGGGGCGACGCTAACGTTGCCGGGGATCGCGGGGATCGTTCTAACGGTCGGGATGGCGGTGGACGCCAATGTGCTGATTTTCGAGCGAATACGCGAGGAACTGAAATCGGCCAAAGGGCCAGCGCGGGCGATTGAACTGGGCTACGAGAAAGCGCTCTCGGCCATTCTGGACGCCAACATCACCACGTTTATCACGGCGGTCATTCTGTTCGTCATGGGGTCTGGCCCCGTGCGCGGCTTTGCGATCACGCTGGGCCTAGGCATTATGACCTCGGTATTCACCGCGATTTTTGTAACACGGTTGATCATCATCATCTGGTTTGAACGCCGCCGCCCCAAAACGATAGAGGTATAGGACCATGAGATTACGACTTGTACCCAAAGATACCAAATGGGATTTCTTCAAAGCCTCGACCCTGACGATGGGCTTTTCAGCGCTGTTGATGGTGGCATCACTGGTGCTGTTTTTCAGCCAAGGGCTGAACTACGGCATTGATTTCAAGGGCGGCACCTCGATTCGTACGGACGCTGATATCTCCGTGGATGTTGGCAGCTATCGGGACGCGATTTCGCCGCTCGGTCTTGGCGATGTGTCGATCACCGAAGTGTTTGATGTAACCAAGCCGGATCTGCACGTCACCCAAATTCGCATCGAGGCCCAAGAGGGGGATGAGGCGATCAATTCGGCAACAATTGCGGCCATCAAGGCGGCATTGCAGGCCTATGAGCCGTCAATCGTATTTGCAGCGGTCGAATCTGTTGGGCCGGAAGTGTCAGGCGAATTGATCCAGACGGCTGTGTTGGCGGTGATACTGGCGATCACAGCGGTGCTGTTTTACATCTGGCTGCGGTTTGAATGGCAGTTTTCTGTCGGGGCTGTGGCGGCACTGGTGCATGACGTTACCCTGACCATAGGCATTTTCAGCCTTGTTCAGATCAAGTTCGATCTGGCGATCATCGCGGCGCTGCTGACCATCGTTGGTTATTCGCTGAACGATACCGTGGTGGTGTTTGACCGTGTGCGTGAAAACCTGCGCAAGTTCAAGAAGCTGACGCTAAAGGATGTTTTGAACCAGTCGATCA
>CAYYOF010000141.1:0-4062 GCA_964473185.1 uncultured Marinosulfonomonas sp.
ATCCGGTCCAGATAGCGGATCATCAGAATGCGGGTGCCTGACCCATCCTCGCGGGCGATGAATGTTTCAGACATCAAGTCTTCGGGGCTGATATTGGCCTTGCCCGCCAACCGGTGGTCCGGCGGGGCAATCATCACATGCGGATGACTGCCGATTTGTTCCAGCAAAACCTTGGGCGCACGCGGCGGGCGGCCCATGATGGCCAGATCAATCGACTGCTGCTGCAACGCCCGCACGATCATGTCGCGGTTGCCGACCCGCAGCACCACGTCAATGTCGGGGTAATGCTGTTGTAACATCGCCACCAGCCCCGGTGCGAAATATTTGCCGGTCGAAACCACGCCCAGCACCACCACGCCGCTTTGCCCTGCCCGCAGCGCCCGCACTTTTTGCATGCATCCCTCCAGCGCATTTTGAATGGTGAATTGCGCATCCAGAACGGCTTGGCCTTCGGCGGTCAACCGCGCCCCTTGTGCGCCGCCCCGATCCACCAGCCGACATTGCAGATTCTCTTCCAGAATCCGCAACTGGGTGTGGATTGCAGGCGGCGTTAGCCCCACCGCCTCGGCGGCCGCTGATAAAGTTCCCTGCTCTGCCACGGCGCGTATAGCCCGTAACTGTTTGAAAGTTATCGCATCCAGCTTTGGCATTAAATTTCCTTAACTTCAGTTTCGATATTATTAAATTCTATAATCATTCAAACTATGGAATGCTAATAAAAATACCGAAATAGCGCTAGAATCGGGGGATTATTATGCAGCCAGACGGAAATATCATCGGAAACGAGCAAATTCCGGCGGATTTATATCCTCTGATCAACGGGCTTTGCACTGTCGGTGCCGAGCTTGCCAAAACCATTGCGCGTGGCTCGCTGGGTCAAACGCTGGGTGGGAATGTGGGTGAAAACACCGATGGCGACCAGCAAAAAGCGCTGGACGTGATGGCAGACGAGGCTTTTGCCGAGGCGCTGAAAACGCTGGGCGTGCGCTGGTATGCCTCCGAGGAGCAAGAGATCGTGGTCGAGCTGGACCCCAAGGGTAAGTACGCGCTGGCGATTGACCCGCTGGATGGCTCCTCCAACATTGACGTGAACGTTTCCATTGGCACGATCTTTTCGATCTTCGAGGCCAAGGATGGTGCGGATGAAAGTTTCCTGCGCCCCGCCCATGAGCAAATCGCGGCGGGTTACATCATTTTCGGCCCACAAACCGGCCTGATGGTGACCTTTGGCGATGGCACCCAGTTCTACATTCTAAGCCCTGACACAGGCCGTTATGAAATGGCCAATGACCACGTGGTCGTGCCCAAAGAATCCAATGAATACGCCATCAACGCCTCGAACTACCGGCACTGGTCCAAACCCGTGCGCGCCTATATCGACGACTGCATTGCAGGGGCCGAGGGCGTTCACGAGCGCAATTTCAACATGCGCTGGGTCGCGTCACTGGTGGCGGAAACCCACCGCATCCTGACCCGCGGCGGCATCTTCCTGTATCCGACCGATGATCGTGAAGGATACGGCGCTGGCCGCCTGCGAATGCTGTATGAGTGTGCACCGATGGCGTTTCTGGTGGAGCAGGCCGAGGGCCACGCTACCAACGAGCATGACCGCATTCTGGACCAGACTGCAAAAGAGCTGCACGCCCGCACGCCTTTTGTGTTCGGCACCCCCTACAAGGTGGATCGCCTCGCGTCCTATCATGACCTACCTGACAAAGAAGTCTCTGCCCTTTTTGGCTCTCGCGGCCTGTTTCGTGATTAAGGAAAATATGACATGAGCAAGAAACATCCGATCATTTCCGTCACCGGCTCCTCTGGCGCTGGCACATCGACCGTCAAAGACACGTTCGAGCAGATTTTCCGCCGCGAGGGTGTGACCGCCGCCACTATCGAGGGCGACGCGTTCCACAAATATAACCGCGCTGCGATGAAAGCGGAGCTGGACAAGCATTACGCCAAGGGCGACCACACCTTTAGCCACTTCAGCTATGAAGCCAACGCGCTGGAAGAGCTGGAAGCGGTGTTCAAATCCTACGGCGAAACCGGCACCGGCAAAAAACGCTATTACGTGCACAATGACGAAGAAGGGGCGGCTTTGGGCGCGGCTTCGGGCACATTTACGGACTGGGAAGACATCGAGGCCGGATCGGACCTGCTGTTTTACGAAGGCCTGCATGGCGCGGTGAAAAACGACAGTATTGATCTGCCCAAATACGCCGATATGACAATCGGGGTGGTGCCTGTGGTGAACCTGGAGTGGATCCAGAAAATCCACCGTGACAAAACCCAGCGCGGCTATACAACCGAGGCCGTTACCGACACCATCCTGCGCCGGATGCACGCCTATGTGCATTGCATCATGCCGCAGTTCACCCAGACCGACATCAATTTCCAGCGGGTGCCAATCGTTGACACCTCGAACCCGATGATTTCACGCTGGATTCCCACCGCTGACGAAAGCCTTGTGGTGATCCGCTTTCGTGATCCGCGCGGCATTGATTTCCCGTACCTGCAATCGATGATCCACGACAGTTTCATGAGCCGTGCCAATTCGATCGTGGTGCCGGGTGGCAAGATGGAGCTGGCGATGCAGCTGATCTTTACCCCGATGGTGGAACGCATGATTTCCCAATCCAAACGCGCATAGATAAGGGCCAGTATTATGACCGCCGATCTTATAACCAATGAAACCAACATGGCCAACGCCATTCGCGCCCTTTCTATGGACGCTGTTCAGGCCGCCAATTCCGGCCACCCGGGCGCGCCGATGGGTATGGCCGATGTGGCAACCGTGCTGTTCAACCGCTTCATGAATATTGACCCGAGCGCCGATAAATGGGCCGACCGCGACCGTTTCGTGATGTCGGCGGGCCACGGCTCGATGCTGGTTTATTCGGTCAACCATTTGCTGGGTTACAGCGACATGGACATGAACCAGATCCGCAACTTCCGCCAGATGGGGTTCCGCACCGCGGGCCACCCTGAATATGGCCACGCGATGGGCATTGAAACTACGACCGGACCGCTGGGTCAGGGTATTTCAACTGCTGTCGGCATGGCGCTGGCTGAACGGATGCACAACGCCCGTTTTGGCGATGATCTGGTGGATCACTACACATATGTGATCGCTGGCGATGGCTGCCTGATGGAAGGCATTAGCCACGAAGCCATTGATTTCGCAGGAAACATGGGCCTTGGCCGGTTGGTTGTGATGTGGGACGACAACAGCATCACCATTGATGGTGCGGTTGATCTGTCCTCGTCGATGAACCAGCAGATGCGGTTCGAGGCGGCGGGTTGGCATGTGCAATCGGTTGATGGCCATGACAAAGACGCTGTGGCGGCCGCGATTGAAGCGGCCCGCAAAGACCCGCGCCCCTCGATGATCGCCTGCAAGACCATCATCGGCTTTGGCTCCCCGAATAAACAGGGCACATCCGCCACTCACGGAGCCCCTTTGGGGGACGACGAGATTGCCCTGACGCGTGAGGCATTGGGCTGGCCTCACGCTCCTTTTGAAATCCCTGCCGACGTCTATGGCGACTGGCAAGCGATCGCGGCGCGCGGCAAAGAGGCGCGTCTGGCGTGGGATAAACGCTTGGCAGGTTCCGCCAAGGCCGAAGCGTTCAACGCGTCACTGGCCGCACCTGATGCATCCGCACTGGACGCTGCCATTAACGCCTACAAGCACCGCCTGTCATCGGACGCGCCAAAGGTGGCGACCCGCAAGGCCAGCCAAATGGCGCTGGAAATCATCAACGCCACCCTGCCCAATACCATTGGCGGCTCGGCTGATCTGACCGGATCAAACCTGACCAAAACATCCGGTATGGAAACCGTAACGCGCGATAATTACGCCGGCAGCTACATCTATTACGGTGTGCGCGAGCACGGCATGGCCACCGCGATGAACGGCATCGCGTTGCACGGCGGCTTCCTCGCCTATGGCGGCACGTTTCTGGCCTTTGCCGATTATTGCCGCGGCGCGATCCGCCTGTCGGCCTTGATGGGCATTCCGGTATCCTACGTGATGACCCACGACAGCATCGGATTGGGCGAAGA
>CAYYOF010000142.1:0-4057 GCA_964473185.1 uncultured Marinosulfonomonas sp.
TGCAGGCGAACAGTCTTCGCGAAATTGGGGGTGGGTGCGCCAGCAAGGGCGTGATCGCGCGGAACTGCCAATTATGATGCAGGCGCTTGCGCTGTGGCACGGCGTGGATGCGCAAGTCAAAGGTGCAACAGGGCTGAAAACTGTTGGCGTGAATTATCTGGCCAGTTCTGACACTGAAATGACTAAGCTGGAAGAATGGCTGGAAGTGGCCAAAGAACACGGCTTGGTTTCCGAGAGGTTAACGCGACAGCAAGTTGACGAACAGTTTTCGGGGCAGGGAAATGGCCAATGGGTTGGAGCCGTTCGCACGCCCTCTGATGCGCGGGCCGAACCTTGGCAAGCGGTGCCCTCGGTGGCGCGGCTGGCGCAGGAAAACGGTGTGTTGATCCGCGAGGATTGTGCTGTTCGCGGGTTGGATATTTCGGCGGGCCACATTAGCGGGGTTGTGACCGAGACGGGGCTTGTCCGCTGTGAACAGGTGGTTCTTGCCGGTGGTGCATGGTCTTCGCTGTTTGCACGGGCCAGCGGGGTGAATTTTCCACAGCTTTCGGTGTGTGAAACAGTCGCGCGCACTGCGCCTTTGCCTGCGTTTTTTGAGGGCTGTGCGGCGGACGAAAAACTGGCGTTGCGACGTCGTGTTGATGGTGGATACACCTTGGCACCGGGGGGCGGGATCGGGTTTTATCTTGGTCCGGACGCGTTTCGCCATTTTGGGGCATTTACAGCAGTGGTGCGCAAGCATCTATTGGATATCAAACCCAGATTATTTGCCCCCCACGGCTTCCCCGATGCGTGGACAACGCCGCGCAAATGGGACACGGCGAGCACATCACCGTTTGAGCGGATGCGGGTTCTGGAGCCAAAACCGGATTTGGCATATGTCAAACGGTTGCAAGGGCGGTTCGCCAAACGTTTCCCGCAGATCGGGAAACCGCAGATATTGAACAGTTGGGCGGGGATGATTGACACCATGCCCGATGTGGTGCCGGTGGTGGATCATTCGCCACTGCCCGGCCTGATTATCGCGACGGGGATGAGCGGCCACGGCTTTGGCATCGGCCCCGGTTTTGGCCGTGTTGTGGCACGCATGGCAACGGGGCGGGCCGCTGAACATGACCTGCGCCGCTTTCGCTTCTCACGCTTCAGCGATGGCAGCGTGTTGGACGTTGGCTCAGCGCTTTGATTGGCGGTTGAAGCGCGCAGCACGTTGCAATAATACGACTATTAATCAACTATTACGGAGTATCCCGATGGATTGGAAAGAAAACAGCAAAGCAACCAGAGGCCAGTTGCGCAACCTGAACAAAGCAATCCCAGATGTTACCAAAGGATTTGGCGAGCTGAGCAAGGCCGCAAAAACCGGGGTGGCGCTTGATGCCAAAACGCTGGAATTTGTGGCTTTGGGTATTGCGGTGGCGGATCGCTGCGAGGCTTGTATCGGTTTTCATATCGAAGCACTGGTGCGCCTCAAAGCCAGCCGTGAGGAAGTAGCTGATGTGCTTGGTATGGCTGTGCAAATGGGCGGTGGGCCATCTTTGATGTATGCGGCCAAAGCGCTGGATTGTTATGATCAGAACGTGGGCTAGCAAAATGCGGCCCGTGTGAAACGGGCCGCCTGAATTCTGTTAACCATTCATCCGGATGGTGGCATTCGTCGGATCATAAGGACTGTCTTGTATCACCTCTGCATCCCACAGCTCGCCCAACATCCGGACCTTGAGTTTTTGGCCAACAACGGCCAATTCCAGTGGCACATAGCCCATGCCGATGCTTTTCTCGAACGCCACGGAATAGCCACCCGATGTCAGGCGTCCGACTTTAACACCGTCTTGCAACAATGCCTCGCGGCCCCATGGGTCGGCGTCTTTGGGGCCGTCAATCAGCAGGGTTACACATTTGGAACGAATGCCTTTGGCCAGCATCGCAGCCTTGCCGTGGAAGTCTTTGTTCAGGTCGATAAAACGGGGCAGATCGGCCTCGGCAGGGGTGGCGTCTCGGCCCAGCTCGTTGCCGAACGCGCGATAGGATTTTTCCTGCCGCAACCAGTTTTGCGCCCGCGCGCCAACCAGTTTCAAGCCGTATTCCTTGCCCGCTTCAAGGATCAGATCATAGAGGTAGTTCTGCATCTCTATGGGATGGTGCAATTCCCAGCCCAATTCGCCGGTATAGGCCACGCGGATCGCATTAACGGGGCACATGCCCAGCTCGATCTGGCGCGCGGATAGCCACGGGAATCGCTTGTTTGACAGCGCGGTTTCAGGGTTTGCGTCCTTGATGATCTTTTTCAGCACGTCACGCGACTTCGGCCCACCAATGGCGAAAACGCCCCATTGGCTGGTGACATCCTGAATTTCGATATACCCGTATTTCTCCATTTTGTCTTCGGCTGCCTTGCGCAAGAAATCCGCATCATAGGCTGTCCAGGCGCCTGCAGAAACGAGGTAATAGCTGTTCTCTCCATTGCGCACGATTGTGTATTCCGTGCGTGTGGTCCCGGCGGCAGTCAGGGCATAGGTCAGGTTGATGCGCCCGATTGACGGCAGTTTGTTGCAGGTGAACCAATCCAGAAATGCGGTAGCGCCGGGGCCCTTGACCATATGTTTGGTGAAGGCGGTGGCGTCTATCAGACCGACGCCTTCACGAATGGCTTTAGCCTCGTCCACCGCGTATTGCCACCAGCCGCCACGGCGAAAGCTGCGTGCGTCATGATCGAAATTATCGGGCGCATTCAGGGGGCCAAAATAATTCGGGCGTTCCCAGCCATTGACCCAGCCAAATTGTGCGCCAGCTGCCTTTTGCCGGTCATAAGCCGGGGAGGTACGCAGGGGGCGGCAGGCGGGACGTTCCTCGTCCGGGTGGTGCAGAATGTAAACGTGGTCGTAACATTCCTCGTTCTTGCGCGCGGCAAATTCGGTGGTCATCCAGTCGCCGTAACGCTTGGGATCAAGCGACGCCATGTCGATTTCGGCCTCGCCCTTGACCATCATTTGCGCCATGTAATAGCCGGTGCCGCCCGCAGCGGTGATGCCAAAACTGAAACCCTCGGCCAGCCACATGTTGCGCAGGCCCGGAGCGGGGCCAACCAACGGGTTGCCGTCTGGGGTGTAACAGATCGGGCCGTTGAAATCGTCTTTCAGGCCGGATTGCTCGCAGGACGGAATCCGGTGGATCATCGCCAAATATTGCTCCTCGATCCGGTCCAGCGCTAACGGGAACAGATCAGCACGGAAACTGTCAGGTACGCCGTATTCAAAACGGGCAGGGGCGTTCTTTTCATAGACACCTAAAATCCAGCCACCGCGTTCTTCGCGTACATAGGATTGGGCGTCTGCATCGCGGATCACGGGGTGTTCAGGGTGGTTTTTGCGGAACTCTTCCAGCATCGGGTCTTTGTCCATCACGATGAACTGGTGTTCCACAGGAATTGCGGGAATTTTGATGCCCAATTTTTGTGCGGTGCGTTGCGCGTGGTTGCCTGTCGCGGTGACAACATGTTCCGCGTGGATGGTGAAGTCTTCTTCACCCGCAATCAGATTTCCGCCACGCTCGACCATAATTTTGCCGCGCACAATCCACTCGGACCCTGTCCACTCGTAGCTGTCCACTTGCAGCTTGCGATAAATCTCGACACCGCGCTGGCGTGCGCCTTTAGCCATCGCCTGCGTGACATCGGCAGGATTGATATAGCCATCGGTTGGGTGATAGATCGCGCCCTTCAGATCATCGGTGCGGATCAGCGGCCAGCGGTCTTTGATCTGCGCAGGGGTTAGTTTTTCAAACGGCACGCCTACGGATTCGGCCGTTGTGCCATAGAGCATGTATTCATCCATCCGCGCATCGGTTTGCGCCATGCGCAGGTTGCCCACTACGGAAAAACCGGCGTTCAGGCCGGTCTCGGCCTCCAGTCCCTTGTAGAACTCTACTGAATAGTTGTGAATGTGGGTGGTTGCGTAGGACATGTTGAACAGCGGCAGCAATCCGGCGGCGTGCCATGTGGAACCCGATGTCAGCTCGTCTCGCTCCAGCAGAACCACATCATCCCAGCCAGCTTTGGCCA
>CAYYOF010000143.1:0-4039 GCA_964473185.1 uncultured Marinosulfonomonas sp.
GGAGTGAATCAGAACTTACACCAAATGTGAATCCTGAACCTCAACAAGCCCTAATCTACTTGAACTACATTACCTTTTTTCCAATAACCCAAGACCAAGCCCCCAAATGTCATCAGGCCCAATCAGGTTATAACCACCACATCGCATTCATACCCTGTCTTGTACGGCTCAGCTGGCAGTTCTATAAACAACCGCTGCCATGGTTGAAAAATACCGAAACCATGGCAGCGACCTGTTGGTGAAGTTTAGTGACTGTGACCGCCACCACCGCCCTCGCCACCATCGCCATGCTTCAAGTCTTCTGGATATGGCTGAGTCCCGAATGTCTGGTACCCACTGTTTTTCTCCGGCACTTCACAGCCTGCCAATAAAACCGTAGCCAAAACCACACATGCCAATTTAATTGAAATGTTAAATCCAGTCATAGTACCTACTCCTTTTTGACACCCCTTCTCGGGGGAGGGTTAGCCAACCCTGTTGCCAAATGCGGTGTCGATCACTTCGGCATTTTCATTGCAACCGAGTCGGCGTTCCCTAACAGGATACTACTCGAATTCCTTGTTTAATGCCTTGATTTGGATCATTATTATCCACCCGCGTGCTGCGCATATCAGCGCATCCAGAACCCTTCGCGTTTAATCCGGTTGCGGATTTTCTTTTCCATGTTGGGCAGGGCGTCACGGTCAAACATCGCCCGCACCTTTTGCCCGCGCCGCTGGAAAATCATCCGTTTGATCGGGTCATACTGTTTGATCACCTTCTTGATCTTGTTCGGTGATGTGACAGTTTCCAGCACATCCACCACATGATCGCTCTCACGAGCATAGAGCATCGGTAAAACACGATAATGGCAGGTGATATCGCCATCCAGTCCGTCCAGTTCCGGCCCCGGCCGCCCACCGCCAAATGAATGGATCACCAAGGGCAGTGCGACCTGATCCAGCCACGGGTCCAGCGGCTGACACACCAGCGCATCCGGCGTGTTGTCACGGATTTCCAGCGCGTATTTGGCAAAGCGTTTGCCAAATTCATGCGGGCACCGGTAGAAAAACCAGCCCGCGTTAAAGTATAGATACCGCTGCCAGTATTCATCCGGTTGTGACATATCCAGTGAACTGGCGAAATCCAGATCGAACCGGTCATATAAAGCGCCCCAAGTTGCGTTATATCCCGGCCCATACAGCTCCTCAGTCGGCCAAGTACCCTCGCGGCGCATTGATGCTGCGGGGCGGTCAAAATCAAACGCCCCTTCGGACAGTGGCCCCGTGATCAGCGTGTCGGTATCGAAAAACACAAACGGCTCGCCTTTGGGCATTGCCATCAGTGCCTCGATCTTGTTGCCGTATGGGTAATCCCCGCCGAAATGTTTGCTTTTGAAGGGCACAATTTCGGCCCCCAGATCGGTCAGCAGGGTGCGCACCTCGTCATTGCCGATGCGCGGGTCATTCTTCCAGTTCTTGCCCGGTTGCGGTTCGGCCACGATAAGGCGACCTTTGAAATCGGGATTGGAATGGCGCAATGACGCGGCGAACAAAACCGCCTCGTATTGCAGCCGCCCGTTCTGGGCGACAATCAGGATATTGAAATCTTGACGTTTCTTGGGTTTCTTCGCCATAATCAGCCGTGCCTGTGGTTGTTTTGGCAACTATAGGCAGAAACAGTGCTTGCCAAAAGGCGTTATTGTTTCAAAATGTGAGAATAGTTAAGATTTTGAACAGGTTTGTTAAAGCTATTGTAAAAAAGCAATCATTCGCGCTGCAGGAGAGATAGATGTTTCATGTATTATTGGTGTTCACCATCGCAATAAGTGTTGGGCTGGGGTCAGGGTCGCATAGAACCGTGGGACAGGCAACGGTGGAAGCAACCCAGACCGAAACCGGCACAGGCTCGTTGCTGGACAACACCAACATAACCTTGCCAGAGGACACCGGTAACATCGCCTCGTTGCTGGATGGCACTGACGGTTCACCAGATGTCGCAACGGGTGACTGGCAGCCCGAACCGCAGATCCCGACCGGTAAATTCACCACTGCAACCGAGGTGAAGCCAATCCTGTCCGCCACCAAAACCGCGTGGCTGGCCTTGCGTGAATATGATGGCAATGACCTGCTGTATTTCACCCATCTTGCGGCATGGCGCTGCGGGTTACATGAAATCCGCTTCAGTCTGAATGGCGCGCCCGAGCAGGTGTTCGAGGTCGAGGAATGCTATATCGACACTGCTCAACCCAACGCGTTGAAAATGGAAACCCACCTGCCGTATATCGTTTACGATCTGGGTTCGGTGGATAATGTTACGGTGACATTGACCTTTGACGACGGAACCGAGGATAGCGCGACCTATCAGCGGCCCGACATCCTGGTGCCGTAGCTGGTCTCGAGAAAAATGGTGGGCGACCCTGGAATCGAACCAGGCGTGAGTCGCCTCGAGGGAGTTACAGTCCCCTGCCACACCTTGCGGCCTGACGCCCAACCTGCGGGGTGGATACCTGCGTCCTGCTGACCCGTCAAGCGTAAATCCACTTGAATCAAACCGCAGCACGGCGCATTGTCTGGCGCGTGCGATAATCGCGCAATAATCGCACAACAATCAAGGTGTTGATCAGATGAAAAAGCCAAAGTGGGTGATCGAAAAGGAACAGGGCAGGCGGGCGTCTGCCGCGGAAACCGTGTGGCTGTTTGGAATACATGCGGTGCGCGACGCGTTGCGTAATCCGGCCCGCACCAGATTGCGCCTGATCGTGACCAAAAACGCCTATGACAAACTGGCCGAAGATATTGGCGCCAGCGGCATGGAGCCGGAAATGACGGACCCGCGCAAATTTGCGGCCCCGCTGGACCCGCAATCGGTGCATCAGGGTGTTGCGCTCGAGGTCAAGCAACTGGATTGGGGTAGCATCGAGGAATGTTGCATGGCCGCAGATGGCCAAATCCCCCGCGTTATCCTGCTGGACCGCGTGACCGACCCGCATAATGTGGGCGCGATATTGCGCTCGGCCGAAGTGTTCGGCGCCCGTGCTGTGATCGCCCTACAACGTCATTCCGCGCCTGAAACCGGTGCTTTGGCCAAGTCCGCTTCGGGTGCTTTGGAACGCCAACCTTATTTGCGGGTCAAGAACCTTGCGGTGGCGATGGAGACCTTGAAATCAATGGGTTACCTGATGCTGGGGCTGGACGGCGAGGCAACGCAATCGGTGGCGCAGGCTGTCGAGGGGCGCACGGATCGCCCGATTGCACTGGTGCTGGGGGCCGAGGGGCCTGGTTTGCGCGAAAAAACCCGCGAGACCTGTGATGCGTTGGTGAAAATCGATGCAGCCGGTGAATTCGGCTCGCTCAATGTGTCGAACGCCGCTGCTGTTGCACTATATGCGTCGCGTGGCTGATCCGGCCTGTGATCACAATTCATTTACCACCTCTGGCAATCGCGCCAAACCTACCTATCTGTTATGGTACAGGTGCAGCGCCCGGAACGTGCGCACCTACTATCACTGTCCCTCGTTCCGTAACTGGCGCCCGACCTTCACACAGGTTCGGGCGCTTTTTTCTTATCGGATAGCCTGCTAAGGATGCCTCTATGACTTATTCTGACGATCTGCTGAAAGGCATCCTGACCGACAACAAGGTGATCGCCTGTGTCGGCGTTTCGATGAACCCCGTGCGCCCCAGCTATTTCGTGGCGCGATATCTGTCGATGAAAGGGTTTACAGTTATTCCGGTCAATCCGGGTCACGCGGGCAAAATGCTGTTCGGGCAGGAGATCATGCCGGATCTCGCCTCGATTGATCGTCCCGTCGATATGGTCGACATTTTCCGCCGGTCTGAACATGTGCCCCCCGTGGTCGAGGCTGCTTTGGAGGCTTTCCCCGCCCTGAAAACCGTCTGGATGCAGATCGGGGTCGAGAACGAGGAAGCGGCGGCACTGGCCGAAGCCCGCGGCGTGACGGTTATTATGAACCGCTGCCCGAAGATCGAATATCAACGGCTGTTTGGCGAGTTGCGGATGGGCGGGTTTAATACGGGGGTGATAAGCTCGAAGTTGT
>CAYYOF010000144.1:0-4013 GCA_964473185.1 uncultured Marinosulfonomonas sp.
TCAAAACCAAACACCCGATCGTGGTCACCAACTGGACCAACGAGGAAGGCACCCGTTTCGCCCCCGCCATGTTGGCGTCGGGCGTGTTTGCGGGCATGCACACACAGGACTGGGCCTACGATATTGAAGACGCGGATGGTAAGAAATTCGGCGATGAGTTGGCGCGGATTGGCTGGCGTGGCGACGAGGAAGTTGGCGCGCGTAAAATGCATGCGTTCTTTGAGCTACACATCGAGCAAGGGCCGATTTTGGAGTCCGAGGGCAAAGATATTGGCGTCGTCACCCACGGTCAGGGGCTATCCTGGACCCAAGTGACCATCACCGGCAAGGACAGCCACACGGGGTCTACCCCGATGCCGATGCGCAAAGATGCTGGGCTGGGATTGGCGCATGTGCTGGAGCTGGTCAACCAGATCGCGCTGTCCCACGCGCCCGATGCGGTCGGGGCGGCGGGGCATATTGATGTCTATCCGAACTCGCGCAACGTGATTCCGGGCAAGGTGGTGTTTACCGTCGATTTCCGCTCGCCTGATCTGGCGACCATCGAGGATATGGAAGCGCGGCTGAAAGTTGGGGCTAAAAAGATTTGCGATGAAATGGGGCTGGGAGTCGAATTTGAAAAGGTCGGCGGCTTTGATCCGGTGACCTTTGACGAGGGCTGCGTGTCGGCTGTGCGGGGCGCCGCCGAACGGCTGGGATATTCGCATCGCAATCTGATTTCAGGGGCCGGACATGACGCCTGCTGGGTCAACCGCGTCGCGCCCACGGCGATGGTGATGTGCCCATGCGTGGATGGGTTGTCGCACAACGAAGCCGAGGAGATTTCCAAGGAATGGGCCACAGCGGGCGCGGATGTGTTGATGCACGCGGTGGTAGAAACGGCGGAGATTGTGGAGTGAATGTAGAAATACATTCTCGTGTTCTAGACAGCTTAATTGGGCTGTTTGATGTCCCATTGATTCAGAATGATTTGCGTGGTCTCTATGCCGAGCATCTGATTGCTGAATTCTTGGGGGATGAATGGAACGCGGTTGGGTTGGCGTGGGCTGGATGGGATTTGGAACATGAGGATGGAACCAAGATAGAAGTTAAGAGTTCTGCTGCTAAACAATCGTGGGAACCCTCGAAAAATGGAAAGTCTTTGCCAGCGTTCAACATAAAAGCTAGTAAGTTCCACTGGCTAGATGGCTCATCAAGATTAAAATCGGATGGTCGACTTGCGCAAATTTACATCTTTGCGTGGCATGGAAATGATACGAAGGATGCGGATCAACGGGATGTCGACCAGTGGGAGTTTTTTGTGGTGCCAACTGATATGTTGCCGGATCAAAAGAGCATTGGCTTAAGGCCTCTGAAAAATTTGACCCGCTCCGTTAAGCACAAAGAGTTGCTAAGAGAAGTCGATAAAATTCGGATGGGGCTAACCGACACCGTTGGTTGGGTGTGAAACCGTTTTGATAAAATGTGACACAGTATAATTCGAGGGAGACTATAACATGAGCAAAGTGATCAAAGGTGGCACCGTAGTAACCGCCGATTTGACGTATAAAGCGGATGTGAAAATCGAGGGCGGCAAGATTGTTGAAATTGGCCCTGATCTGAAAGGCGACGAGGTGCTGGACGCCACGGGATGTTACATCATGCCCGGCGGAATTGATCCGCACACCCATCTGGAAATGCCGTTCATGGGCACGTATTCCTCGGATGATTTTGAAAGCGGCACCCGCGCGGGGCTGGCCGGTGGCACCACCATGGTGGTCGATTTTGCCTTGCCCAGCCCGGGCGAAAGCCTGCTGGATGCGCTGAAGCGCTGGGACAATAAATCGACCCGCGCCAACTGTGATTATTCGTTTCACATGGCGGTGACATGGTGGGGCGAGCAGGTGTTTGACGACATGAAAGAGGTGGTTGGGCGCGGCATCAACACCTTCAAGCATTTCCTTGCTTACAAGGGTGCGTTGATGGTGAATGATGACGAATTATACGCCAGTTTCAAGCGCTGCGCCGAGCTGGGTGCGACGCCGCTGGTGCATGCCGAGAACGGCGATGTAGTGGCCGAACTGACCGCGCAATTGCTGGCCGAGGGCAACACTGGCCCCGAAGCCCACGCCTATTCGCGGCCCACTCAGGTCGAGGGCGAAGCCACCAATCGCGCCATCATGATTGCCGATATGGCGGGCGCGCCGCTGTATGTGGTGCACACGTCTGGCGAGGAAAGCCACGAGGCCATTCGGCGGGCGCGGATGCAGGGCAAACGGGTCTGGGGCGAGCCGCTGATCCAGCATTTGACGCTGGACGAAAGCGAGTATTTCAACAAGGATTGGGACCACGCGGCGCGGCGCGTGATGAGCCCGCCGTTCCGTAACAAGCAGCATCAGGACAGCCTGTGGGCGGGGCTGCAAAGTGGATCACTAAGTGTGGTGGCGACCGATCACTGTGCCTTCACCACCGAGCAAAAACGCTCGGGGCTGGGGGATTTTTCCAAGATACCCAACGGCACTGGAGGGTTAGAGGACCGGATGCCTATGCTCTGGACCCACGGGGTGGCGACGGGGCGTTTGACGATGAATGAATTCGTCGCAGTTACTTCAACAAACATTGCCAAGATATTGAATTGTTACCCGAAAAAAGGTGCGATCCTTGTCGGTGCGGATGCGGATATAGTGGTTTGGGATCCTGAAAAGGAAAAAACCATTGCCGCCGACAGCCAGCAATCATCGATTGATTACAACGTGTTTGAAGGCAAGCAGGTCAAAGGTCTGCCGCGCTACACGCTGACCCGTGGCCAGGTGGCGGTGATGGACGGCGAGATCAAGACACAGGAGGGTCACGGCGAGTTTGTCGCCCGCGGGCCCAATGGAGTCGTGAACACGGCGCTGAGCCAGTGGAAAGAGCTGACTACGCCACGGCCTGTTGAACGGACCGGCATTCCGGCGAGCGGGGTTTAGTTACGTGAGCCAAGAAGTTGTAATCCAAGCAAAAAACCTTGATCTGATCTTCCCGACTAATGACGGGGATGTGCATGCGCTCAATGACATTAACCTTGATATCCACAAGGGGGATTTTGTCAGTTTTATCGGCCCGTCGGGCTGTGGCAAAACCACCTTTTTACGCACCATCGCGGCGCTGGAAACGCCTACCGGTGGGACCGTAACTGTCAACGGGATGACCGCCGACGAGGCCCGCAAAAATCGTGCATATGGTTATGTTTTTCAGGCCGCAGGGCTGTATCCGTGGCGCACGATCAGGGGCAACATCAAGCTGCCGCTGGAGATCATGGGCTATTCCAAAGAGGAGCAGGAAAAGCATGTGAACCATGTGCTGGATCTGGTCGATCTGCGCGGCTTTGGCAAGAAATTCCCGTGGCAGTTATCCGGTGGTATGCAACAGCGGGCCAGCATTGCGCGCGCACTGGCGTTTGACGCTGATATCCTGCTGATGGACGAGCCGTTCGGGGCGCTGGACGAGATCGTGCGCGACCATCTGAACGAGCAGTTGTTGCAGCTGTGGGATCGCACCAACAAGACGATTGCGTTCGTCACCCACTCGATTCCCGAGGCGGTTTATCTAAGCACCAAAATCGTGGTGATGAGTCCGCGCCCGGGACGGATTGCCGATGTGATCGAGAGCACTTTGCCACGGATACGACCGCTGGATATTCGTGACAGCCAAGAGTTTCAGGACATCGCGCATCGGGTGCGCGAAGGTCTGCGGGCGGGGCATGCGTATGATGATTAATCCGCTATTTGAATTCCATATGAATTGCATATGTTTTCCATATGACAAAATTTTAGAAGGCAATGGGGGCCATGATGCGTAATCTGTTCCCAATCCTGACCGTTGTCGCCGCGATCATGGTGATCTGGTATGCGGCATCAATCGGGATGAACAAGAAGTGGACCTATGATCAGGCCGGACGGGCTGGCGAGGAAGTGTCGTTCACCGAAATGGTGGCCGACACATGGGCGCAGGACCGCCCCGTGCTGCCCGCGCCGCATCAGGTGGTGGCCGAG
>CAYYOF010000145.1:0-3968 GCA_964473185.1 uncultured Marinosulfonomonas sp.
GCGGCGGGATTGGTCGGCGATGGTTTGGGCAACTTTCTGGGTTTCCACAATCAGTTGGTCGCCGGGAACAACCTGCGAAAACAACCCCAACGCTTTGCCTTCATTCGCGTCAACAGTTGCGCCGGTCATCGTTAGATGTGCAGCGCGCGCCGCCCCCAAATGGCGTTGCAGAAAAAACGTGGCCCCCATGTCGGCGGTGGCCAGCCCAATGCGGCCAAAGGCAAAATGATAGGAGGCTTTGTCCGAGGCGATGGCAAAATCACAAGCCATTCCGAGACAGGCACCCCCGCCAACAGCGGGACCATTCACCGCAGCAATAATCGGGCGATCAAAATAATACAGCCTCGAAACAATCTTATTATAGCCTCGGACCAGCTCAAATTCCCATTCCGGGTCTTGCTGCTCGACGCTCATAATTTCCTTGAGGTCGCCGCCACCCGCAAACACGCTGCCAGCGCCGGTCAGCACTGCCACATCAACATCGGGATCATTTTCAACCTCGTCCAGTGCGGCAAGCAGGGTTTCGGTGAAATCCACCCCTTGCGCATTGCGCTTTTCTGGGCGGTTCAGGGTAATCCAGCCGATCGCACCATCGCGGTGCACCAATACATCATCTTTTGACATGTCTTTAGTTCCTTGTTCGGCCCAGCAATTCGCGGGCAATTATCAATCTTTGGATTTGGCTGGTGCCTTCTCCAATCTGGTACATCTTGGCATCACGGTAATAGCGTTCAACCGGGAAATCACGCATATAACCATAGCCGCCGTAAATCTCGATGGCACTGCTACAGGCCCGCAAGGAGGCCTCGGCGGCAAAGAATTTCGCCATTGCCCCCTCTTTCTTGAATGGCAGGCCCGCATCATGCATCCGCGCGGCGTTCAAGGTTAGCAGGCGCGCGGCCTCGATTTCGGTGGCCATTTCGGCAATCGGCCACTGGATGCCCTGAAATTGTGAAATCTTGCGGCCAAATTGCTCGCGTTCATTTGCATAAAGAAT
Organism: uncultured Marinosulfonomonas sp.; assembly: GCA_964473185.1. Taxonomy (GTDB): domain Bacteria; phylum Pseudomonadota; class Alphaproteobacteria; order Rhodobacterales; family Rhodobacteraceae; genus Profundibacter. Next base: position 998 of record CAYYOF010000145.1, read on the forward strand.
GGCCGCATCAACTGCTGCCTGCCCCAAACCAACGGAAAGCGCGGCAACATTCACCCGCCCCCGATCCAGCGTTTGGGCGAATTCCCGAAAGCCCTTGCCCTCTTCGCCGATGATGTTTTCGACAGGGATTTCCACATCGTCCAGAAACACCTGCGCGGTGGGTGAGCCATTCACGCCCATCTTGTTATCTTGCGGGCCAACCGACAAGCCCTTCATGCCTTTTTCAAGGATAAAGGCAGAGACACCGGCCGAACCTGCACCGTCCGCCGTGCGTGCCGTGACTACAAAAATATCGGCAACGGGGCTGTTGGTGATGAACTGTTTTACCCCGTTCAAAACCCAGGCATTACCTTTTCTGACCGCCCGCGTTTTGCACGCCGCCGCATCCGATCCGCCCGATGGTTCTGTCAGGCCAAAGGCCCCGATTTTGCGCCCCGAAGTCATTTCACGCAAATAGCGTTCTTTTTGCGCGGTCGATCCGTGATTGGCAATCACCGAGGAGGCGAGGCTGATGTGGGCGTTCAAGGAACTGCCAACGGCGCCGGAGGCGCGCGAAACTTCTTCGAGCAGCAGGCAAACCATTACCGCATCACAACCGGACCCGCCCCATTCTTCGGAATAGGGCGCACCCATGAAACCCAGTGCGCCCATCTCGTCAAACAGATCGGCTGGAAAGACGCTGGTTGCGTCAATTTCAGCGGCGCGCGGGGTGATGCGCTCAACGCAAAACCGCTGTACGCTTTGCTGAAATTCCCGTTGATCGTCGGTCAGCTGATATTTGTCTGCACTCATTTTGTTGCTTTCGTTTTATCTGTATTTTCTCGGTCTGCACCCAGCATTTTCCGCAGCTGGACCCGGCGGATTTTGCCCGATCCCGTCAGCGGTAATTCCGTAAGGAACCGTATTTCCTTGGGCCGTTTGTAGTGGGAGAGGTTTTCGGCGCAGTAGCGCAAAACCATATCTTCGCTGAGGGTTTCCCCTGACTTAACAATGATAAAGGCACAAATCTGCTCGCCTGCAATTTCGTCATTTACTCCGACAACAGCAACAGATTGCACGCCGGATATTTCGGCAATCATATTCTCGACCTCTTTGGGGTAGACGTTGAAGCCGTTGGAAACGATCATATCCTTGGTGCGATCCAGAATGTGGATGTGGCCATGTTCGTCGATCTGGCCCAAATCGCCGGTGCGCAGCCATCCATCCTTTAGGGTCTGCGCGGTCAGTTCGAGCTGGTTCCAATAACCGAGCATCACAGTAGGGCTGCGAAACTGCAATTCGCCCGGCTCGTTTTGCCCTACCACTTTGCCATCAAACCCCACCACTCGACATTCGATGCCCGGCAGCACCGGACCGCAAGACCCCAGCGGATTATCCCGACCGGGAATTTGTACGCTGGCCACCGGCGAAATCTCGGTCAGGCCATAGCTTTCTACTACCTCGGTGCCAAAATCTTCGGCCAACATCAGCTTTAGGCGTGGCGAGACCGGCCCGCCGCCCACATCAATCAGGCGCATGCTGGAAATATCGAGATCACCGATGGTGGTGGTGTCAAACATGCGGGCCAGCATGGTTGGAACAGCCGCCAAAAACGTCACCCGATGACGGGCAATCAACTCCACCGCTGTGCGTTCTTCAAACTGTTCCAAGATCACAACCGAGGCTCGCAACAACCCGACCTGTAGAAAATCAAAGGCAAAGCCAAAGCTGCTGAACATCGGCAGGACCGTCATGAAACGGTCTTGCGCGGACATTTGCAACACGCCCGTGGTCATGCGTGCGTCCTCAACCAAAGCGCTATGGCTGAGTAAAATCCCCTTGGGCGCGCCGGTGGTACCAGAGCTGTAAATCATCATCGCCGGATCAGTACCCGCTGCATCCGCAGCCCGATCCGCCGGATCAGAACGCGCCAAAACGGCCTCATAGGCATGCCAGCCATCGGGTGGGTTTTCCATATTGGTTGCAATGCGCAGATGCATCGCATCGAGGGTGGCACAGGTGGGTATTTGTTTCAGTAATTGGTGTTCCGCCACGATCCCTGTGGGGGTGCAATCGTTGAATATCCGCTCGACTTCGCGGGCCATGCTCATGCCGTTGATGGCGACGCCAATCACATTGGCAATGCCGCAGGCGATGAAAAACTCAACGATTTCAGGGGAATTTCGCATGAAACAGGCCACCTGGTCGCCCTCACTAATGCCGACTGCGCGAAAGGCACCAGCAAGGCGGGCGGCGCGGGCGTATGATTGCCCGTAGCTGACATTACGCCCATCGGGCAGGACAAGGTGCGTATGATCTGGCGTTTCCCGTGCAGCCTCGGCGAAAACCGCATCAATTCTGTCGGGCGTTGTCATATCACACTGCCATCCGCTGACCGCCGTCAACGACAACGGTTTCGCCGGTCATAAAGGAGGCTTTGGGCGAGACTAGGAAGGCAACCACATCGCCAATTTCCGAGGGCTGGGCATAGCGGTGCATCGGGATGCGCGACACGACTCGTTTGCGCATTTCCGGGTCTTCCAGAATGTCGCGTGAAATATCGCTGAGCACATAGCCCGGCGCGACTGTCACAACGCGCACACCATCGCGCGCCCATTCTGCGGCCAATGCTCTTGTTAGCCCCTCCAACCCGGCCTTCGAGGCGCAATAAGATGCTGCATTTGCGACACCAAGGCTGGCAAACATCGAGCCGATATTCACCACCACACCCTTTCTTTCACGCAGCTCTGCATGGGCGGCACGGGCGAGTGTGTAGCAGGCTACAAGGTTAACATCGAGTATCTGGCGGAAAATATCCGGCGGCACATCATTACTCGGCGCCTCATGCATGGTACCGGCATTGTTGACCACGATATTGATGCCGCCGTGTTGCTTTTTCACGGCGGCCACAAAATCGGTTAATGCAGTGTCTGAACCAACATCTCCGACATGCACCGAGGCCGTGCCCCACGCATCCGTAATGAGTTTAGCT
>CAYYOF010000146.1:0-3661 GCA_964473185.1 uncultured Marinosulfonomonas sp.
GAATTTCGGGTCGGAATGCTTCGGCATGCTGCCTGAAGATTTTTGTTGCCGACACGGCCATTGGAGAGTCAAGAAAGACCGGCAGGGAGGCCGGCAATTCGCCACTCTCGACCCCTTTCTTTAAGTGGAATAGAATCTCCTGGGCACGCTCAAGCGCAAAGGTGGGGATGATAGCATTACCACCACGCGCCAAAGTCTGGCGTATGGCGTCAAACAGCTCTGCCACTGAATCTTCCGAGCTTTTATGAAGCCGATCGCCGTAGGTCGTTTCCATCACCACATAATCAGCTTGGGGTGGCGGGCTTAGGTCGATAAGAACCGGATGGCCCATGTTACCCAGATCGCCGGAAAACACGATGCGCCGTGACTGGCCGTCTTCGGTTGCGTCGATGACGATAGATGCAGAGCCAAGGATATGCCCCGCGTTGATGAAACGCACGGTCATATGTTCGTTCAACTGGATCGCTTGGTCATAGGCCGCATTTCGCCCGAAATAGTCCAGCGCGCCAAGGACATCAAACTCGTCGTAAATTGGCTCGACATGCGCACGACCCCGTCGTCGCAGGCGTCGGGATGCATGTTCTGCGTCTTCCTGTTGAATGTGGGCGGAATCCATCATGATCAGCTTGGCGAGATCGCGTGTCGCAGATGTGGTGATGATTTCCCCCTTGAATCCTCGCTTCACCAAAAGCGGAATGCGCCCGCAATGATCCAGATGCGCATGGGTCAACAACAGGATGTCAATATCTGTGGGATCGAAACCAAAGGGGGCTGAATTGGCTTCGGACATGTGGCGGCCGCCTTGAAAAAGACCGCAATCAATTAGAATGTGCTGCCCTGCACATTCTAACAAATGACATGAGCCGGTAACCTCTTGTGCCGCGCCATGAAAGGATAGTTTCATCTGCATGTCTCCTTCAAAAAATGGTAAGTGGCGCTGTATGCCCCGTTTACTCTTGCTTGGGATGGCCAAACAATGGCCGCCCCTTTTCAATATACCAGCCTGCAATATGATCGCGGATCTCCTCGGCGGTTTCTGCGTAGCGGAACAGGTGTTCATCTTCGGGGTCGATGACGCCCTCTTCAACAAGAAAGGGGAAATCGACGGCCCGAGACCAGAACTCCCGACCTACAAGCACGATTGGCAACGGCTCGATCTTGCGGGTTTGAACCAGCGTCAGCGTCTCGAACAGCTCATCAAAAGTTCCGAACCCGCCCGGAAAAGCGACAAGAGCCCGGGCGCGGTGTAAAAAATGCAGTTTGCGGAGCGCAAAATAGTGAAGTTGAAAACACAGGCCCGGTGTCAAATATGGGTTTGGATACTGCTCAAACGGCAAGTTGATATTCAAGCCAACGGATTTTGTGCCGGCTTGGAATGCACCTCGGTTTGCGGCCTCCATCAGGCCGGGGCCACCGCCGGTTATGATCGCAATCCGTCCGCCTTCGGTTTCGTCCCAGGCATCCCCCAAGGAGGCGGTGAAATCCTGCGCAACAGTGTAGTATCGGCTTTTGTGCAAAATGCGCTGCGCAACAGCATTGGCCTGCACAAACTCGGGATTGTCCGGCGCTTGTGCCAACTGTCTTGACGCGTCTTCAGCGTGCTGCTGTGCTGCGCGGGGCTCGGGGATCCGGGTGCTGCCAAAAACCACTATCGTGTGGCGAATATCATGCGCACGTAAACCGAATTCTGTCTTGAGATAGTCGAGTTGCAAGCGGACTGTGCGCAGGTTGTCCTCCCGTAGGAAATCCATATCCTGATCGGCCTGCCGATATTCTGTGCTGTCAAGTATCGCCTGCACTCTGGCGGGTGCGCTCGGATCTTCATCCGCGTTTTTCGGAGCATGCCAAGGAAGCGGCGTCTCTCGCTCAATAGGCGGAAGGGGGTCCTGTGAAGGCGTTAAATGCGGTTGTTGTGGTGACTTTTTCATCGGACACTTACACCTTTTGGGCCGGGGTTTCGCGCGGCAACGGTTTTGCCCGCTTTCGCGGCTTCTTGCGCAGAGCCTCGAAACCTATAATGACATCCATCAGCTCATTGGTAATTTCCGTTTGTCGAACCATTCGCGTCTCTGATTTCAGTTCGACCAGCCGATCATCAACCGATTGCTCGGCCTGCTGCATCTGCGCAAGCCGTGCGGCGTTCTCGGTGACAAGGGCTTCGGCGGCGGCACGGAATACGCTGGCAAAAAGATGGCTGCGGATCAAAGCCGCAAGCAGGTCGCTTGGGGGCATCGTGAAATCCGGCAGAGACCGCGAGACCCAAGGCCGGTCCACAAGCCCGCCAAATAATGTCGGGTCCAGCGGTAGCAGCACCTTTAGCGCAGGCTCTTGCTGGCCATGTGCAATTTGCCGGGAAAAGGCGAGTGAAACCGCAATTTCACCCAGCGGGGATTGCCGCCTGATGTCGTCCAGTCGGGTAACAATATCACCCGCGAGCCGCCCAATGCCATCGACTGAAGCAGGCGGCAGTAAAGTGATATCCGGCCAGATGTTCTGGCCCACCAACGCATCGTTCATCTGTGCCCCGATACACAGCACACGGGGTAGGGTTTTATCAGGGTCAAGCGTTTCCAGATGCTTTGATACTTCTGTCGCTATAATCTCGTTGTAACTGCCGCACATACCATGATCAGACCCAAAGACGACGATCACTTGGGTTAGAATTTCACTTGATGTCAGCACAAGCGGCCCATTGCGATGCAGGAACGCGCGAAAGCTCTGTAATATGGTCGTGTGGTAGGCCTCGATAGCGCGCGCCGCATGTTCGTAGGGAAGGGCATTAATGGCTGACAAGGTTTTCATCGTATGGACGATGCCACGAATGCTGTTAAGCGTATTGGCGTTTCGGGTTAGTGTTTCAAGCGTTTTCGCCATTTTCACCACTCTTTGTCCCGCTTGCCTTGCGCGCGATTTCGATGATCCTTTCACGATCTTCCAACCGCATAGGTTCGTTGCCTGTGATACGCTCCGCTATATCCTCAAGTTCGCTACGGGCAGCCCTCTGGACCTCTGCCATAGCAGTGGTTGCGGCGGCTTCCGATAACCCGTCGAACACCCCCTCCATAGCAGCGATCAGAACTGCCAGCTGTTCGACCGCCGGAATTGGGTCGCGCTCGAGCTGGCGCAGTGCAGCCCGCACGGCGGCACCACGTGTCAGGCGCGCCTTGGTTGCGTCATCCAGCCGTGTGCCGAAACGGGCGAAATCCTCCAGTTCTTCAAATTGCGATAACGTCATCCGCAGGTTTCCGGCAACATCCCGAAACGCACGGCTTTGCGCTTTGCCGCCAACGCGCGAGACCGACATTCCCAGATCAACGGCGGGGAACTGGTTTTTGCGCACAAGCCGTGGCGACAGGTATATCTGGCCGTCGGTAATCGAAATCAGGTTGGTCGGAATATAAGCCGACAGGTTTTCAGCCTGGGTTTCAACCACTGGCAGAACTGTGATCGAACCACCGCCACCCTGCGCATTGAATTGTCCGGCGCGTTCCAGCAGGCGCGCATGCACATAGAAGATATCGCCTGGGAAGGCTTCGCGCCCAGGTGGGCGGCGCAGCAACAGCGAAAGCTCGCGGTAAGATCGGGCGTGGTGGGTAAGATCATCCATCACGATCAACACATCCCGCGACTGGTCCGCGAAATATTCGGCCATCGTCATCGC
>CAYYOF010000147.1:0-3513 GCA_964473185.1 uncultured Marinosulfonomonas sp.
CAAGCAGTATTCATCAAAAGAAAAGATCGCGAGCGTCTTGGACGACCTTCGAGACGACGACAGCATTGCAAAGCTGTGTCGCCGAGAGGGGATTTCCGGCTTCTATCTGATCCGTGCAACACAGCCTAACAACGCCCATTTAATCTGCTCTTGTGCAATTCATTTCGTCTTACTAATGTCTAGCGTGGGACGCACGATAACTTTGCGAACAACATCAATCGAATAGGGAGAGCATCCATGACATTTTCACTTAAAGGCATCAAAGCCGCCGCACTTGGCGCAGCTATTGTTGTCGGGTTCGGCATTTCCGCTTCTGCCCAAGACCTTAAATTCTTTACCATCGGCACCGGCGGCACCGCCTACACATACTACCCTGTTGGCGGCGTGATCGCGAACGCGATTTCCAAACCACCAGGATCACGCGAATGCGATGCCGGCGGCAGCTGTGGCGTTGAAGGGCTGATCGCATCCGCCGTTTCATCGCGCGGTTCGGTTGATAACGTAAACGCCATCCTGTCCGGCCTGCGCAACTCCGGTTTCGCCCAATCCGATGTGGCCTACTGGGCCTACACCGGCACCGGCACAATGGAAGGCAAGCCACCAGCGACAGACCTGCGCACGATTGCTGCATTGTTTGAAGAGCACATCCATCTGGTTGCGCTGGCTGACAGCGGCATCAACTCGGTTGCCGATCTGAAAGGCAAGCGCGTTTCACTGGATGAGCCGGGTTCGGGCACATACGTTGACGCCAACATGATCCTCGAGGCAAGCGGCCTGACATCGGACGATGTAACCGCCGAAGCCCTTAAGGGTGGCGCTGCTTCTGAAGCGCTGCGCAACGGCAAGATCGACGCGTTCTTTGTGGTCGCCGGTTACCCGACTGGTTCGCTGGTTGAACTGGCCTCCGCTGCCGACATCAAACTGGTTCCAATCGATGGCGCTGCCGCAGCTGCATTGACCGATAAATACGGTTTCTTTGCTGCCAGCGACATTCCAGAAGGCACCTATGAAGGTGTGGCCACAACGACAACCGTGGCTGTTGGCGCACAATGGTTCACCAGCGCCAAGGAAGACGATGAGCTGATCTATCAGATCACCAAAGCAATGTGGAACGAACAGTCCCGCAAATTGCTGGATGTTGGTCACGCCAAAGGCAAAACCATCACAATGGAATCTGCCCTGAACGGGATCGGTGTTCCGCTGCACGCCGGTGCCGAGCGTTTCTACAAAGAAGCTGGTCTGATCGAATAAGCCTGCTTTAATCAAAATACCGGCCCGGGCGCATCACTGTGCCCGGGCTTTTTTACATACGTCGGAGCCGACCAATGCCTGCAGATAACACCCCAGATCTTACGCCCGAACAGCTTGCTGAAATCGAGCGGGAATTTGACCCTGAAACGGCATTTCGGAGCACCGGAAAAATCCTCACTATTATCATTTCGACCGCATTGGTGGCGATGTCGGTCTATCATTTCTACGCCTCGGGTTTTGGCCTGATCCGTGAACTGCTGCACCGCGGCATCCACCTGTCTTTTGTGTTAGGGCTGGTTTTCCTACTGTTCTCATGGCGCAAATCCGAGCAGGGCATGGAAGTGAAGCCTGCTTGGTACCGGTTCAGCGGCGTATCGATCCTCGATATTATCTTCGCGATCCTTGCGGTTGGCGCATCCCTGTATTTACCGTTGCTGCCACCGGAAATCGTATCCGAACGGGTCGGCAACCCGTCGCAAGGCGACGTGATGATGGGCACCTTCCTGTTGGTTCTGGTGCTCGAGGCCGCGCGTCGATCCATCGGTCCGACCCTGCCAATCATCGCGTTGGTTTTCATCGGGTTCGCCATTTTCGGCCCCTACGCACCGGGCGCGTTGAAACATGGCGGCACCAGTTGGCTGGGGCTGATCAACCATCTTTATATGACCAATCAGGGCATCTACGGCGTCGCCATCGGTGTGATGGCGCAATATGTGTTCCTGTTCATTCTGTTTGGGGTTCTGGCCACGCGGATTGGCCTTGGCCAATTGTTCATTGATCTCGCTATGGTCATCGCGGGGCGCTATTCCGGCGGCCCTGCCAAGGTGGCGATTTTCTCGTCGGCCTTCATGGGCACGATCTCTGGCTCCTCGATTGCCAATACGGTGACAACCGGTGCACTAACCATTCCCGCAATGAAAAAGGTCGGCTACCCCGCGCATTTCGCAGGTGCGGTCGAGGCCACATCATCAACCGGTGGCCAGATCACCCCGCCAATCCTTGGGGCAGCGGCCTTTATCATGGTCGAATACCTTGAAATCCCGCTGCGCGATGTGCTGGCAGCGGCCCTGTTCCCCGCCCTGCTGCATTACTTTGGCATTTTCATCATGGTGCATCTTGAGGCCAAGAAACTGGGCCTGCGCGGATTGCGCGCGGACGAGTTGCCAAAGGCGGGTGTTGTGTTGCGCCAACACTGGCTGTCGATCATCCCGCTGGGCATTCTGGTCTACCTGATCCTGTCCGGCAAAACCCCCGATTTCGCCGCCGTCTACGGCATCATTGCTTGCGTGGTGGTCGGGTTCTTGAACCCCAATAACCGTCTGACGGTTACAGACCTGTGGAAAGCCTTGTCGGCAGGTGCTAAAAACACGCTGGCGGTTGGCGCTGCGGCGGCTTGCGTCGGCATTATCGTTGGCGTGGTTACCTTGACCGGCGTTGGCTTTCGTCTGGGCTATGTTGTGGTGCAAACCGCCACCGATATCGGCGAAACCATCAGCACCATCTGGCCGCTCAGCTATTTCGGGGTTGAGCAATGGGCGCTGTTTGTATCACTGGTTCTGATTGCGTTCGCCTGTATCATCATGGGCGCGGGCATCCCGACCACTGCGACCTACATCATCCTTGTCGCTGTGGCCGCACCCGCCTTGGCGCAGTTGAACGTGGAGCCGATCGTTTCGCACTTCTTTGTGTTTTACTACGGGGTGCTGGCGGATATCACGCCGCCGGTGGCGCTGGCCGCTTATGCGGCGGCGGGCATTGCGGGGTCAAACCCGTTCCAGACCGGCAACACCGCCTTCAGGTTGGGTATTGCCAAGGCACTGGTGCCGTTTGTGTTCGTCTACTCGCCCGCATTGTTGCTGGTGGCGGAGGGGTTCACATGGTCCGCCTTTGCCATCACGTTGATCGGCGCCATGCTCGGGATCGCTAGCATGGGCACTGCGTTTGCCGGTTATTTCATCGCGCCCCTTAGCAAGCTGGAGCGCTGGTGGGTTGCGCTGGTGTCATTCCTGTTCATCGCTCCCGGTTTAATCACTATGGGCATTGGTCTGGTGCTGATGGTGCCAATAGCAGCCCTGCAAATCAAACGCCGGGCTGCATTAGAGGGGCCGCGTTGCACAGATCAGGAAGAAGCCGGAACTGGCCCTTACCCGTAAATTTTATCAAGAAGCAGGCTCTGTCGCAAACATTTCGTATGGTTGAACATGTCTGGCCCTCGGATACAGCTATGTTGCAAGTTGAGAAAATTACTGGAATGTGGTGAGA